>JAJZSQ010000072.1 GCA_021849615.1 Pseudomonadota bacterium | reverse complement strand
GGTGCAGATGCAGGCCGACCAGTACATCCCCTTCCCGATGGACGAAGTGAGCTACGACTTCGAAGTCATCGGACCGTCGGAGAAGGACCCGGACGCCAACGACGTGCTGCTCGTGGCGACCCGCACCGAGAACGTCGAGCAGCGCCAGGCCGCAGTGCGGTCCGCGGGACTCACGGCAAAGGTCGTGGACGTCGAGGCGTTCGCGCTCGAGAACGCCTGCCGGCTGCTCACCCACCAGATGCCCGATGGGGGCATCGACCGCACCATTGCCGTGGTCGACTTCGGCGCCAGCAGCACCACGTTCAGCGTCCTGCGCAGCCTGAAGGTCGCCTACACCCGCGATTTCGCCTTCGGCGGGCAGCAGCTCACCGAGGAGATCATGCGCACCTACGGCCTGTCGCTCGAGGAAGCCGGCCGCGCCAAGAAAGAAGGCGGACTGCCGGGCAACTACCAGTCCGAGGTGCTCGATCCGTTCATCGACGACATGACCCAGCAGGTCAACCGTTCGCTGCAGTTCTATCTGGCCTCCGGTTCCGGCCGCGAACAGCCGGAGAAGATCCTGGTGTGCGGCGGCTGCGCCAACATCCCGGGCGTGGCCGACGTCATCGCGAGCCGCGTCGGCATCGCCGCCGAGAAGGGCGATCCGCTCGGCCAGATGAAGCTCTCGGCGCGCGCGCGCACCCAGGCCGTGCATCGCGACGCCACGGCATTGCTGACCGCTTGCGGACTGGCGCTGAGGAGCTTCGACTGACATGCCGCGCATAAACCTGCTGCCCTGGCGTGAAGCGGAGCGCAAAGAGCGCAAACTCGCCTTTATGGTTGCGCTCGCCGCCGCGGCGGTCGCAGCGGCCGTGGTGGCCTTCGGCGTGCGCCTGGTCTACACCGGGCTGATCGGCGCGCAGGAACGGCGCAACGAGCTGCTGCAAGCGCAGATCCAGGTCCTCAATCACCAGATCGGGGAGATCAACTCCCTGGAGAAGACCAAGCGCAAGTTCCTCGCGCGCATGCACATCATCGAGCAGCTGCAGCGCTCCCGGCCGCAGATCGTGCACATCTTCGATCAGATCGTGCGCACAGTGCCGCCGGGGCTGTACCTAACTGAGGTGACCCAGAAGGGCGCGCAGATCCAGTTCAAGGGCGTGGCGCAGTCGAGCACCCGCGTGTCGGACTTCATGCGCAACATCGATCATTCCCATTGGCTCGCCAACGCCGAGCTCGAAGTGATCCAGGCGGGCAAGGGTTCGCCGGGCTCGTCTTTCACGCTCGACGCCAAGGTGATCTCGCCGAAATCCGGCAAGAACACCGGGCATGGCAACGGGCCGGCCCGCGGAGGTCACGGCGCATGAACGTCAACGTGCAGGAACTCATCGAGGAGCTGCGCGATCTGGATCCGCGCGACCCCGGCCGCTGGCCGTTCGCGGTGCGCGCCGGGGCCGTCGGGCTGACGTTCGTGCTGCTGACGCTGATCCTGGTGTACCTGGTGGCGTGGAATTCGGTGCGCCCGCAGCTGCTGCAGCGCGAGCGCCAGGAGCAGTCGCTGCGCCAGGAGTTCGTGATCAAGCACTCCGTGGCAGCGAACCTGAACATCTACCGCCAGCAGCTGGTGGACCTGCGCCGCTCCTTCGGCGCACTGCTGCGCCAGCTGCCCGGCAAGACCCAGGTGCCGAGCCTGCTCGAGGACATCTCCGACACCGCGACCGCCGCGGGCCTGAAACAGAAGCTGTTCGAGCCCGGCAAGGAATCGAAGAAAGAGTTCTACGCGGTGCTGCCGATCAAGATGCAACTCACCGGCGGCTACCACCAGTTCGGTGAATTCGTCAGCGACATCGCCGCGCTCTCGCGCATCGTCACGCTGCACGACATCCAGATCAAGCCGGTGACCAAGGGCGCGTACGACCAGCTGTCGCTGACGCTGACCGCCAAGACGTATCGTTATCTCACCGCGAACGAGATGGCCGCGCGGCGCGCGAGCAAGCACAAGTTCGCCCGTCCGCCGCACCGCGGACCGGGCTAAAGGCGCGCAAGAGGATGCAATGAGCACTCACAGCCACATCCGCGGACTGGTGCGCATCGGCGCGGCGCTCGGCTGCCTCGCCCTCGGGGCCTGCTCCAGCAGCCCAAACAGCGTGCAGCGCTTCATCACGCGTGTCGAGCACCAGCCCGGCGGACGCGTCGAACCGCTCCCGACGGTGCCGAAATACGAGACCTTCACGTACGACGATCAGGCCATGCGCTCGCCGTTCGTGCCCAGCGAGCCGACCGGCGCCGGCACGGTGCGTCCGGACGCCTCGCGGCCGCAGCAATACCTGGAGCGCTTCCCGCTCGATACGCTGAAGATGGTCGGCACCCTGCGCCTCAATCACCAGGTCTACGGCCTGGTCGAGACCAAAGACGGCGTGGTGCACCGCGTGTCGATCGGCAATTACATGGGCCAGAACGACGGCCGCATCATCCAGATCACCCCGACTCAAATCCGGCTGGTCGAAATCGTCCCTGACGGTCTCGGCGGATTCATGAAACGGCCGGCAGCCCTGGGACTCAGTCAGTGAACAATCCGGTAGCGAACGCTCATGCAGGGAGTTCGAGAATGAAAGCCTTTCCGCGGAATCCGCGCGTCGTGCACGCAGCCGCCCTGTCCCTGCTCGCGCTGCTCGCGCTCACGGCAGTTCGCCCGACGCGCGCAGCCGACGCCCAGGTCGCGCTGCAATCGATCCAGGTGCAGCAACTGCCGCACGCCCGGATGCAGCTCGCACTGCAGCTCTCGGGCCCGGCCCCGAAGCCGCTGTCGTTCACCATGGATCACCCGGCGCGGATCGTGATCGACCTGCCGGGCACGCAGCTCGAGCTGCCGTCGAACCAGATCCGCGTGAAGTCCGGCGGCCTCGAGTCGGTGCTCGCGGCCGCGACGCGGCACCGCTCGCGGGTGGTGCTGAACCTCGACTCGATGGTGACCTACGGCGTTCAGCGGCGCGGCAACCAGATCCTGGTCACCCTCGGCGCCGGCGCGACACACGAGGATGACGCGCACGCCGCAGCGGCAGCGGATGTCGCTGCGAGTACCGCGGCGGTCAGCGCCGGACTCACCCCGCCCTGGGAGATCCGCCACATCAGCTTCCGCCGCAGCAGCGACGGGGCCGGCCGGATCCTGGTGCGTCTTTCGGATCCGCACATTCCGGTCAACCTGCACCAGGTCGGCAACCAGGTGGTGATCGATTTCAGCCATGCGGCGGTACCGCAGAACCTGCAGCGCCGCTTCGATGCGACCGATTTCGGCACGCCGGTCAAGGATTTCTCCGTGACCCGCACGCCGCGCGGCTCGCGCATGACCATCGATGCAACCGGCGCGTTCACCGAACTCGCCTATCAGGCCAACACCCAGTACGTGGTGGAGCTGCGCCCGGTGGTCCAGGGCCAGATGGCCGCCCAGCAGCCGAAGTACACCGGCCAGCGCCTGTCGCTGAACTTCCAGAGCATCAAGGTGCGCGCGGTGCTGCAGCTGCTCGCCGATGCGAGCGGCCAGAACATCGTGGTCGCCAATTCCGTGCACGGTACCGTGACGCTGCGCCTGCACGACGTGCCCTGGGACCAGGCGCTGCACCTAATCCTGCAGATCGAAGGGCTCGGCGAGCGCCACCAGGGCAACGTCATCCTGGTCGCCCCGCAGGCGGAGCTCGCCGCGCGCGAGAAGGCCGAACTCGCCGCCGAACAGGCGGTCCAGCAGCTCGAGCCGCTGCGCTCGGAATACATTCAGATCAACTACGCGAAGGCAGCGAACCTCGCCGCGCTGATCAAGTCGCAGGGCCACTCGCTGCTGTCCAAGCGCGGCAGCGTCACGGTCGACAAGCGCACCAACACGCTGCTGGTGCAGGACACCCCGGATCGCCTGGCGCAGATCCAGCGCATGGTGCGCCGGCTCGACGTGCCGGTGCGCCAGGTGCTGATCTCCGCCCGCGTGGTGCTGGTGAACAACGACTTCGAGCGCCAGCTCGGCACCCGGCTCGGACTCACCGACGTGCAGGCCAACGGCGCGAACGGCATCGTGGCGACCACCGGCACGGCAGCAGGTACCGACACGATGGTCAGTTCGGCCATCGGCAATGTGCAGGCCAATAACTCGCCGTACCCGGTCTCGATCCCGACCGGCTCGAGCGCCGGGAACCGCTACGACGTCAACCTGCCGGTGAGCAACCCGGCCGGTTCGATCGCCTTCGGCATCCTGAGCGGCAACTACCTGGTGGACCTCGAGCTGTCCGCGGCGCAGGCCGAGACCGAAGCGAAGGTCATCTCCTCCCCGCGGGTCATCACCGCGAACCAGCGTCAGGCGACCATCCTGCAGGGCACCGAGATCCCCTACCAGCAGTCCGCTTCGAGCGGCGCGACCTCCATCGCCTTCAAGCGCGCGGTGCTGGAGCTGAAGGTCACCCCGCAGATCACTCCCGACAATCGCATCATCCTCACGCTCGAAGTGCGCGATGACGCGGTCGGCCAGGAAGTCGTCGCCTCCGGTGGCGTGCAGGTACCGGCGATCGACACCCGCGAAGTCACCACGCAGGTGCTGGTCAACGACGGCCAGACCGTCGTTCTCGGCGGCATCCTGCAGACCAACAATACCCATACGATCAACAAGGTGCCCTGGCTCGGGGACATCCCGATCATCGGCCATCTGTTCAAGAATACGGATCACAAAAACTACAAGGATGAACTGTTAGTGTTTGTGACGCCGAAGATCATTCATCAGAACCCGGCCGTGTATTGACCGGCGTGCCGTGGGGCGAAGACGCCTAAACAGGAATTTCAGGGTGCAAGGCATATGAACAAACTGGTCTCGACGATCGTGCTGGCCGCCGCGAGCTTGGCGATTGCGGGCTGCGGTGGCGGCTCGGGCGCCTCGGTCCTCAGCAGCGGCACCGGCAGCAGCGGCTCCAGCAGCTCCGGGTCCGGTTCCGGAACCTCTACCAGCACGCTGTACCAGATCGGTAGCGGCTCGGGCAGCAGCTTTCAGCCGGGCGCCATCGCCATCGCCAGTGCGAGCCTTTCGGCCGGCGGCTCTACGAGCCTGACCGTCTCGGTCGTCGACCAGAAGGGCAACCTGTACTCCTCGAGTACCGCGCCGCTCACGGTCACTTTCAATTCCACGTGCATTGCGCAGGGCCTGGCCGTCGTGACGGCCTCGGGTGCGTCCACCACGGGCAGCACCCCGAATACAGTGACCACCTCCAGCGGCACCATCAACGCAACCTACACGGCCAAGGGCTGCAGCGGCTCGGACGTCATCACTGCGACGACCTCGATCAATTCCGCAACCCTCAGCGCGACCGGCACGGTGAACGTGGCGGCGGCGACGGCGGGCTCGATCCAGTTCATTTCGGCCACCCCGACGACCATCGGGCTGAAGGGCACCGGGCAGCCAACGACCTCCACCGTAACGTTCAAGGTGCTCGATTCCACCGGCGCTCCGCTGCCCAATGCCAAGATCAATTTCTCGCTGAACTCCACGGTCGGCGGAATGGCGCTTGCACCGACCAGCGCGGTTTCGGCGGCAGATGGCACCGTCCAGACCGTGGTGAGTTCGGGAACGGTGCACACCGTGGTCACGGTGACCGCCTCATTGAGCGCTTCAGGCAGCTCGCCGGCACTGACGACCCAGTCGAGCAATCTCACCGTCACCACCGGCATTCCGGCCTCTGCCGCGTTCTCGATCGCGGAGAGTGCCGCGCAGTATGGCAGCGGTGGCACGAGCAACGTCCCGGCCTGCCCGAACGTGGAAGCCTGGAATACCGACGGGGTGGTCGTTCCGATCACCGTCCGCCTGGCGGATCGATACAACAACCCGGTGCTGGATGGCACCGCAGTGACCTTCTATACCAACGGCGGCCACATCCAGGGTAGCTGCACCACCTCCGGCGGCAGCTGCTCGGTGAACTGGACGAGCGCCAATCCCCGGCCGCTGACCAACTCGGATAATCCGCCGCTGCTGGCCAATGGGCGCGTCATGATCCTCGCCACGACGATCGGCGAAGAGTCCTTCACGGACCTCAACGGCGATGGTTTCTGGGAGCCCGGCGAGCCGTTCCAGAACCTCGGCGAGCCGTACGATGACGCCAACCAGAATGGCCAGTATGACGCCGGGGAGTACTTCCTCGACTACAACCAGAATGGCAAGTGGGATGCCGGTGACGGAACGTTCAAGGGCATCACCTGCACCGGAACCACCGCGAGCTCCACCTGCTCGACCACGCTGCTCGCCATCGGCGCGCAACAGCTGATCATCATGTCTTCGGGGCAGGCCCAGATCCGCAACATCACGGCAGGGGGCGGATTCAGCGGCACCAGCAGCGGACTGACGATCACCCACGGTCAGAGCGGGTCGATCACGTTCAATGTGGCCGACATCAACAACAATCCGATCCCGGCCGGTTCGACCATCGCAGTGAGCGCCGACTCGACCGTCGGCACTGTAAGCAGCACGACGTCCACGTTTACGGAAGGCTGCAGCACCGCAGTGGGCGGCGACAACTTCACCAGCTATGTCACCGCAGCATCGAGCGCCGGGAGCGGAAACATCACCATTACGGTGACCTCTGCCGGCACCAAGACGGTCACGAGCACCGTCATTCCGGTCACGGTCAATTAGGACGGACTGCGATGCCGGGTTTAGGCGGGTGCGGGCGATACCTGCCCCCATCTAGGCCCGGCGCGACCTGGGAATCCGGGGTAGCGCCGACGGAACGTCGCGCACGGTAACGATGTCGTCCCGGAGTGACGCTCGGGTAACGGCTCCCGAAACAGGGAAGTCCACAAAGGCAGTGCGGGTGAACACCCCTGCTCCGGATGCCTCGGGTCGCAGGAAATGGATGCGACTGGCGTCGCGGCCGAGACCGAGTGCCGAGAAAGCGGCGCAAGACACCGCCTTTCGGGCTGCCCGCCTTGGTATCCTCATGCCTGCACCATGCAAGGCAAACCTCCCAATATCTTCCTCATCGGCCCCATGGGCTCGGGCAAATCGGCCGTCGGGCGCAATCTCGCCCGGTTGCTGCGCGTACCGTTCCACGACAGCGACGTGGAGATCGAGCGGCGCACGGGCGTCGACATTCCATTCATCTTCGACAAGGAGGGTGAGGCGGGCTTTCGTGAGCGCGAGCGCGAAGTGATTGCCTCGCTGACGACGCTGCGGCACGTGGTGCTCTCGACCGGCGGCGGGGCGGTCATGCTCGAGCAGAATCGCCGCCTGCTCGCCGAGAACGGCTGGGTGGTGTACCTGAAAACCTCCGTCGCGCAGCAGGCCGAGCGGGTCAAGCCCGGGCGGCAGCGGCCGCTGCTCAGCGGCGTCGCGGATCCGGCCGAGCGTCTGCAGGAGCTGATGCAGATCCGTGACCCGCTGTACGCTTCGATTGCCGATCTGACGGTGAATACCGACGGCCGCCAGATCAAGGCGGTGGTGCGCGACATCCTGCAGCTGATCCGCTAGATTGCCGTACATGAGCAGCGTGGCGCATACACTGACGGTCGAGCTGGGCAGGCGCAGTTATCCGATCCTGATTGGCGATGGCGTGCTGAGTGACAGCGCCCTGCTCGCCCGCCACGTTCCCGCCCGTGACGTGCTCATCGTCAGCAATACGACCGTGGCGCCGCTGTAT
The DNA here is from genome assembly GCA_021849615.1 of Pseudomonadota bacterium. GTDB lineage: Bacteria > Pseudomonadota > Gammaproteobacteria > Steroidobacterales > Steroidobacteraceae > 13-2-20CM-66-19. The sequence continues at coordinate 6,414 of JAJZSQ010000072.1, read as the reverse complement.
CTGGACGCTCTGGAGCGCGCGCTCAGCCCGCGCCGGACGGTTGCAACGCTCTTACCGGACGGGGAGTCCTACAAGACTCTCGATACCGTGGCCCGCATCCTGGATGTCCTGGTCGCGAATCGGTTCGGACGCGACTGCGTGGTGATCGCCCTCGGCGGCGGCGTGGTGGGCGACATGGCCGGATTTGCCGCCGCCGTCTACCAGCGCGGCGTGGGCTTCGTCCAGGTGCCGACCACCCTGCTCGCCCAGGTCGACTCCGCGGTGGGAGGCAAGACCGGCGTCAATCATCCGGGCGGCAAGAATCTGATCGGCGCCTTCCATCAGCCGACGGCAGTGCTTGCCGACACCGCCACGCTCGCGACGCTCCCGCCGCGGGAGCTGCGCGCGGGACTGGCGGAAGTCATCAAGTACGGATTGATCCGTGACGCCGGATTCTTCGCGTGGCTGGAATCGCAGACCGATGCTCTGCTCGCCGCCGACCGTGACGCGCTGGCGCATGTCATTCTGCGTTCCTGCCAGATCAAGGCTGAGATCGTTGGCCGCGACGAGCTCGAGCACGGCGAGCGCGCGCTTTTGAATTTCGGCCATACGTTCGGTCATGCCATCGAGGCGGCGAGTGGTTATGGCCACTGGCTGCATGGCGAGGCGGTCGCGGCCGGCATGGTCATGGCCGCGCGGATGTCCTGCGAGAGCGGACTGATCGATGGCGCGGCACTGGCTCGCATCTCGGCGCTGATCGAGCGCATGGAGTTGCCGACGCGGGTCGAGGGCGTCTCCGCTGAAACGATGCTCCAGGGCATGCGCATGGACAAAAAGGTGCTCGAGGGCCAGATCCGCCTGGTGCTGCTGCGGGCGATTGGCGAGGCGTTCGTGACCGCCGAATATGATCCACAGCGGCTTGCGCGCACCCTGGATGCGCATCTGTGCTGACGGACGGCGTATGAACACGGCCCACCCGGAGAGCGGCTTCCTCGCCCCCTATGGCGCGCAAGATGAGCGCTCGCGCGGCCGACGGTTTCCGGAGCCGAAGCCCGAGTTCCGCAGCGAATTCCAGCGCGATCGCGATCGCATCATCCACTCCAACGCGTTCCGTCGCCTCGTCTACAAGACGCAGGTGTTCGTCAATCACGAGGGCGATCTGTACCGTACGCGGATCACTCATTCGATCGAAGTGGCGCAGATCGGGCGCTCGGTGGCTCGCGCTCTGCGGGTCAATGAGACGCTGACCGAAGCGATCAGCCTGGCGCACGACCTTGGCCACACTCCGTTCGGGCATGCCGGCCAGGATGCGCTCAACGAGTGCATGCGGCCGTACGGCGGTTTCGAGCACAATCTGCAGTCCCTGCGGGTCGTCGATGAACTCGAGGAGCGCTACGCCGCCTTCCCGGGATTGAATCTCACCTTCGAGTGCCGCGAAGGCATACTGAAGCACTGCTCGGTGCGCAACGCGCAGCGGCTCGGGGAACTCGGAGAGCGCTTCCTGCGCCGTGAGCAACCGGGCCTGGAGGCGCAGATCGCGAACCTCGCCGACGAAATCGCCTACAATAATCACGACGTCGACGACGGCATACGAGCGGGGCTGATCGACTTGACGCAACTCAACGAGATGCGCCTGTTCCGCCGGCAATACGATGCGGTGACCGCCGAATATCCCGGACTCGGCGAGCGTCGTCTCGTGCACGAAGTCATCCGCCGCATGATCAATCACATCGTGGTGGATCTGGTCCGCACCAGCCAAGAGCGTATCGAGGCGTCCCATCCGGCCTCGATCGATGACGTCCGGCTGCAGCCCAGGCCTCTGATCGCCCTCAGCGAGACGACCCTGGAAGAGCATCGGGAGTTGATGCATTTTCTGCGCGAGCGCGTCTACCGGCATTACAAGGTGCTGCGTATGACGACCAAGGCACGGCGGGTGATCGAAGCATTGTTCGGTGCATTTCTGGCGAACACGGAATTGATGCCACCGGAACATCACGAACTCGCCGTTCGCGCCGAGGCCACCAACGGCAGCGAGGGGCGGGCCCGGGCAGTCGCCGACTACATCGCCGGGATGACTGATCGATACGCCATCCTCGAGCATGAGCGGCTGTTCGATCCTGCGGAGCGAACCTGAGTCATGAGCAGCGTCGATCCGAGTATTTCGATTGATGCGCGCCCGCATTGGCTGCAGGCGCTGCAACGAGTACTCCGCCCAGTTGTCAAACTTTTGATTCGAACAGGCATCCGTTACGACGAGTTCATCGATGTTGCGCGTAGCGCTTATGTAGAGAGCGCCTTGCGAGACGGAATTGGCGAAGTTAAACACCCGACTCTCGATCAAATTGCATGGGCGACCGGGATCGGCCGGAATCGACTTGAACATTACATTGATGGGAGCGCCGATTGGCCTACGGCGACGTCGTCGCGCTTACGAACAATGATGGCGGTATTGCATAGATGGCACACTGACCCACAATACCTGACATCTAACGGTTTACCGATGGAGCTCGAAATTGGACCATCAGGCTCCTCCGCAAGTTTCGAAAAGCTCGTGTCGCAGGTAGATCCCGATGCCGATCGGGAGGAAGTCCTTGATGGCCTAATACGTGCGAAGTCGATCAGCTATTCGGGGGAATCTCGCGTGCGAGCGCTATCCCGATTTCTAATTTGGTCTCAAGGCAGCATAGCCGGAATCGAGCACGTGGGCGGGATTTTAGCCCGCATGATCGAGACACACGAAAGGAATTTCAATTCGGTTAATGCCGAAGACAAGCGACTTGAGCGCTCGGTTTACGCGGATCACGGCCTATCGTCATCGACGCTCCCGAGTTTTCAAGCGTTCGCCACCGAACGCGCGACGCAATTCTTGTGTGAACTGGATGATTGGCTCGCTCAGCATTCCGAAACCGAACCGCTCTCGCCCGAACCCAAGGCGGAGGTGGGTGTAAATATCTTTTTTTACGCCGACCCTCCCATCGAACGCGAAGCACTTTCGTCGCTTGTACAACAACCTAACGCACATTCGCGCGACGAACAGCGCCACGACACATGAACGCTGATGATGCACGCGCGCATATATTCGGCGCGCTACGCCGCGCACTTCGGCCGCTCTGCCGAATTATGATCCGTGTCGGCATTCGCGACGAGGAGTTCTCGGCCCTAGCCCGGGCGGCGTTCGTTGAGTGCGCGATTCGTGATATGGAACACCGCAGCGCGCCATCTCGAGCGCGTATTGCCGCACTTACTGGCCTCACTTTACGGGACGTCGATCTTTGCATTGATGGGGAATCGGATGTTCCGTTAGCGGATCCGACGCTCAGAGCGATCCTAGTCGAAGTACTGCAGAAGTGGCACACGATTCCCGAATATTGCGGCCCCTATGGAATTCCTCTCGAGCTGGAGTTTTCCTCGCCGTCAGACCGCTGCTTCTCCAGCCTAGTCAAACTTGTAAAGTCCACTGCCAATCCGAATTTGGTGCTCGCCGAGCTTTTGCGATCTGGCGCAGTTCTCCGTGCTGGCGACAAGAGATTTCGTCCGATTTCCCGTGCATTCATGATCCCTGACCCGACCTCACCGAAGCTCATAGAGCGATTCGGAATGACGCTGGCCCGATTGGCGCACACTCTTGAATACAACACCAATCCAAAGAACACCGAGAAACGTCTTGAACGCCGGGTGAGCGCAGACAGGGGAATGTCAGTTGAACTCGTTCCCGCTTTTGAAGCTTATGCCCGCTCCAAAACCGCCGAGTATCTCCTGGAGGTCGACAATTGGCTAGCAACTCACGGGAACAAGAATTGCGAGGAAGTTGCATCAACCCACAGAGTTGATACTGGGGTAAACATCTTTTTCTACGTCGATCGACGCGCATCAGAGCCTGAGGTATCACTTCGTGTGCTTGCCGAGTTAGCCAAGCCCCCGACTACTCCGGGTGGTTAGCAAGCACATTTAGCAGGCTGTTGAAAAACCCGACGATTCGGGCAAATTAGCGGTTATCTGGCGCAAGATCGAGGTTCTCCGATGCGTGGAGCGGATTCGAAGCAGGAAGCGATGTTCAGCTACGTCTCCCCGGAAGCGCGGATTCCGGCGAAGCATCCGCTGCGGCCCATTCGCGCGATGATCGCCGAGGCGCTGGCGCAGATGGACCGGCGGTTCGAGAGGCTCTACTCGCAGACGGGCAGGCCCTCCATCGCACCCGAGCGGCTGATTCGGGCACTGCTGCTGCAGGTTCTCTACTCGATCCGAAGCGAGCGGCTGCTGATTGAGCAGCTCGAGTACAACTTGCTGTTCCGATGGTTCGTCGGGCTGTCGGTGGATGAGCCGGTGTGGGATCACTCGGCCTTCAGCAAGAACCGGGATCGATTGCTCGAGGCGGATATCGCGCGCGAACTTTTCGAGGCGATCGTCGAGCAGGCTCGGATGGCAGGCCTTCTGAGCGATGAACATTTCAGCGTCGACGGCACGATGATCGCCGCCTGGGCGTCGCACAAGAGTTTTCGGCCCAAGGACGGCTCCGGCGGTTCTGGCGGAAGCGGTGGCCGCAATGACGCGCGCGACTTTCGCGGCGAGCAGCGCACGAACGATACGCATGCGTCCACGACCGACCCTGAGGCAAAGCTGTATAGGAAGAGTGCCGGCACGACCGCGAAGCTGGCGTACCTCGGGCACGCGGTCAGCGAGAACCGCCATGGCCTGATCGTTGCCGCGCAGGTGACGCAGGCGAGCGGCACCGCCGAGCGCAGCGCCGCGATCGACATGCTCGGTGAGTTGTCCGGCCCGAGGCGGTGCACGCTCGCAGCGGATAAGGGCTATGACACGCGCGAGTTCGTCCGCCAAACCCGTGAGCTGAACGTCACCCCGCATGTGGCGCAGAACATTGATCGACGCGGCGGCTCGGCCATCAACCGCCGCACCACTCGTCATGCCGGATACGCCCTGAGCATCAAAGCGCGCAAGCGCATCGAGGAGTCCTTCGGCTGGGCGAAGGACATCGGGCTTTTGAGGCGCCCGAAGGTGCGCGGTCGCAGGAAGATCGAGTTCGCGACGCTGCTGACCTTCACGGGCTACAACCTGGTGCGCATGCGCAATCTTCTCGCGCCGGGGTTCACGTAGCACGGATGCGATCTTGAGCGACACGGCGATCGAAATGTCCACCCCAACGAGCAACGGAGCATCCCACGGCAAGGATCGCGAGGCCGAAACGCCCGAAATCGGACTCAAAAGAGTTGCTCGACGAGCGTTCACAGGAAGTCAGACGCCTCAATCACCGGGTTTTTCATCAGCCTGTTAGATGTTCGTCGTCCTCCGGCAGCGGCAGGGTGTACCAGGAGGCTCTTATGGCCAAGCATAGGTTTCCGCCAGCCCCCCTTGCCAGGCGGGAAGCGGTCATGAGAAATCCCTAAAAATCTTTGACGTATCTCTCATTCCTCTGATAACGTTGCAATACGTTAAATAGAATAGGTATCGTCTCGCTCTACGAGACGTTACATAATCAGGAGGCTGAGATGGTGCGGACGGTTAAGGCACTTTTCCGCGGTTCGTCTGTTCCGGCAGTTGCCGTATTTGTGGCTGCTGCTTTTGCCGGGACCGCCCAGGCTGCCACCTTGGCCATCGGCCCGATTGAACAGGTCAATTTAAAAAATTCGACCATCGTCGTCCTTGGCCAGACGTATAGCGTTGGCTCCGCGGCTGTTCTCAAGTCTCAAACCGGCTCCCCAGTGACGCTCAGTTCGCTGGCGCCCAACACACTCGTTCGGATCGACGGCAGTGAAGCTGCAAGTGGCCAATCGGCGGTGAGCAGTGTCACGAGCCTCCCGCAAATGGATGTGCCGGGTGCAACGCAACTTCTCGTCACAGGAGTCGTTTCGTCGCAGATGCCGACCGGCCAAGTGAAGGTTGGCAACCTCATTGTTGATGTCACGGCGACAATGACCAGCGACACACAGAAGTATCGGGTCGGCGGGTTGGTTCAAATTACCGGAACGCAGCCGAATCCGGGCGGATTGTTCTTGGCGCAGAATATAGTCTCTGTATTACGCGTGAATTCCGCCGGCATCGAAGGCGGTGGCGCAGCGACGACCATGGGTATCGAGGGCGGTGGCGCCAGCATCAAGGCTGCCGGTATCGAGGGTGGCGGAAGAGCCTCCACTGCGTTCGGCATCGAGGGCGGTGGCGCAGCGACGACCATGGGTATCGAGGGCGGTGGCGCCAGCATCAAGGCTGCCGGTATCGAGGGTGGCGGAAGAGCCTCCACTGCCTTCGGCATCGAGGGCGGCGGCGCAGCGACGACCATGGGTATCGAGGGCGGCGGCGCCAGCATCAAGGCTGCCGGTATCGAGGGTGGCGGAAGAGCCTCCACTGCGTTCGGCATCGAGGGCGGTGGCGCAGCGACGACCATGGGTATCGAGGGCGGTGGCGCCAGCATCAAGGCTGCCG
>JAJZSQ010000218.1 GCA_021849615.1 Pseudomonadota bacterium | reverse complement strand
CGATCCGGCCGCCCCGCCGCCATGTCAACGGCGGAGTAAAAGTCGGCCATTGGGCGGCGCAAAATCAGGCCGGGTGATCCGTGTGCTGGCGAGCGCCGCGAGGGCGTAGCCCGAGTGGGGGTCGCCAACACACGGATGGTCTTTTCTGTCAGGGGTTGGAGCGTGCCTTGCGCGCCTGGCTTTGGGCCAGACGATAGCTCTCTCCGTTCATCTCGAGTATGGAGACGTGGTGGGTAAGCCGGTCGAGGAGCGCGCCTGTCAGGCGCTCGGAGCCGAACGTTTCGGTCCACTCGTCGAACGGCAAGTTGCTGGTGATCAGCGTCGAGCCGCGCTCGTAACGCTGCGAGATCAGCTCGAACAGCAGTTCCGCGCCGGTTTTCGAGAGCGGCACGAACCCCAGTTCATCGATGATGAGGAGCTTGTATCCGGCCATTTGCTTGTGGAGGCGCAGAAGGCGGCGTTCGTCGCGTGCCTCCATCATCGCGCTGACCAGCGCGGACGCGGTGGTGAAGCCGACCGTCAGGCCCTTCTGGCAGGCGGCAAGGCCGAGGCCGATCGCCACATGGGTCTTGCCGGTTCCCGAGGGACCAAGGGCTATGACGTTCTCGCGGCGGTTGATCCAGTCGCAGCGTGCCAGTTCCAGCACCTGCATCTTGTTGAGCTTGGGGATCGCGGCAAAGTCGAAGCTGTCGAGGCTCTTGGCGGCCGGGAACTTCGCAGCCTTGATCCGGCGCTCGACCATCCGGCGTTCCCGGTCGATCAGCTCCAGTTCGACAAGCCGGGCAAGGTAGCGGACGTGATCTGCGCCCTCGGCCGCGCATCGCCGGGCCAGCTTGTCATGCTCGCGCAGGAAGGTTGGTAGCTTGAGCGTCTTGAGGTGGCTGGCCAGTAACAGCTCGGGGGACGGACTGCTCATGCCGCATCCTTCGCATCGCCCGAGAGCAACTGCATGTAGGAGCGCGCCGATGTCGTCTCCACCCTGGCTCTGGGCAGATAGGGATAGATCGCCATGTCCAATCGGGGTGGTCGGCGCTCCACCCGGCACAGCAGGAGATGCTTCACGGCATCAAAGCCGATCGCCCCGATATCGAGAGCCTGCTTTACGGCCGCATGCAGATCGGCAAGCGTGAAGCTCTCCAGCAGACGCAGCACCTGCACATACTCGCGCCGACCATGCTTGCCCATACGAGCTTCCATGAGGCGGCGCAGCGTTGCAAACGCTTCGGGCAGGTGCCAGCCTTGCAGGGGCGCTGCCTGATCGAGCGCATTGATCTTCTGTTCGATCAGGGGAAGGTAATGGATGGGATCGAAGATCACGTCCTCGCGCTCGTAGCTGCGCACATGACGGGCAATGACCTCGCCCCGGCAGCCGATCACCACCTCGCCGACATAGCCCCGGATCCATACCTCCTGATGGCCGAAGCGCACCGGCACCGAGTAATCATTGGTCCGGTAACGCACCAGCGCCTGCGACGAGACCTGGCCGCTGGTCTGGTCACAAGCCTCGAACGGGGCAGCCGGCAGTTCCTGCATCGCCGCCAGATCGCGCTTCAGCCTCTCGCCGATCGTCTCGCTCTCGCCCCGCAGCCGGTCGTTCTGACGCTTGCGGCATTGCTCCTCGAGCCACAGGTTGAACGCCTCCCACGTCGCGAACCGGGGGATCGGCACCATGAAGTTGCGGCGAGCATAACCGACCAGCCCTTCAACACTGCCTTTGTCGTTCCCCCTGCCGGGACGGCCGTAACGATCGCGGATCAGGTAATGCGACAGGAAGCCGCTGAACAGCCGGGCGCGCTGCCTCGTGCCGTCGGGCAGGATCTTCGAGACCAGGCAGCGGTCGTTATCGTAGACGATCGACAGCGGCACCGCGCCGAAAAACGCGAAGGCGTGCACGTGGCCGTCCATCCATGCCTCGGCAACGGCAGCGGGATAGGCGCGCACGTAGCAGGCGTCGCTGTGCGGTAGATCGAGCACGAAGAAATGCGCCTTCTGCACAACACCGCCGATCTCGACCATGGCCTCACCAAAATCTGCCTGGGCATGGCCGGGCGCATGCGCCAGCGGCACGAACATCTCCCGGCTGCGCTGCTCGCGCTGTCGGATGTAATCCTTGATGATCGTGTAGCCGCCGGTGAAACCGTGCTCTTCGCGAAGGCGGTCAAATACCCGCTTCGCCGTATGACGCTGCTTGCGCGGAACCTGACGGTCACCATCAAGCCATGCATCGATGATCGGAACGAACGCTTCCAGCTTGGGCCGCCGCACCGCCGCCGTCCGGCGGTAACCGGGGGGCTCCGAATACGACAGCATCTTGCGGACCGTGTCGCGCGATACGTTGAAATGCTTCGCCGCCTCACGCTGGCTCATGCCGCCCGCGCAAGCAAGACGCACCTTCAGGTAAAGATCCACGGTATATATCTCCACGCCCTCCCTGCTCGCGCAAAGAAGGCAAAGTGGACGACTTTTACGCCGCCCGCAGCAGCACTTCGCCGCCGCCACCGTGGTCTAATTTTGCACCGCCGTTCTCAGGCCACGCTAGCGGCGGGATAGTC
>JAJZSQ010000217.1 GCA_021849615.1 Pseudomonadota bacterium | reverse complement strand
CCGCCGACGTGATGGCGCTCGCGGTGTGCGAGATCGGCTCGCTGTCGGAGCGGCGCATCGCCATGCTGGTCGATCCGGCGCTCTCCGGGCTGCCGGCATTCCTCACCCCGAGCCCAGGCTTGAATTCCGGACTGATGATGCCGCAGGTGACCGCCGCGGCACTGGTGTCGGAGAACAAGCAGTGTGCCCACCCGGCCAGCGTCGATTCGATTCCGACTTCGGCCAACCAGGAAGACCACGTGTCCATGGCGGCGCACGGGGCGCGCCGTCTGCACCAGATGACCCGCAACGCCGCGGCGATCATCGGCATCGAATTGATCACCGCGGCACAGGGCTGCGACTTTCACCGCGGCTTGCGTTCGAGCGCAGCGCTCGAGGCGGTGCGCAGCTCGGTGCGCGCGCGCATCCCGCCGCTCGGCGAGGATCGCTATCTGCATGCCGATCTCGAGGCCGCCACCGAGCTGGTGCGCGAGCAAGCGTTGCCGAGAGCGGCCGGTGTTCCGCTGCCCGTACTGGAGCCGGTATGAACGAGTGGCTGGAAGTTGAGCGCGGCGATGCGCCGCTCGTGGTCAGCTTTCCGCATACGGGCACGGAGTTGCCTGCGGCGATCGCCGAGCGGCTGGTCTCGCCGTGGCTAGCCTGCAAGGACGCCGATTGGTACGTCGATCGGCTCTACGCGATCGCACTCGCGCTCGGAGCCACCACGGTGCGCACCAGGATCAGCCGCACGGTGATCGACGTGAACCGCGACCCGTCCGGCGCTTCGCTCTATCCGGGTCAGAACACCACCGAATTGTGTCCGACCCGCACCTTCGACGGCGAGCCGCTCTATCGCGAGGGGGCGGAACCGGGTGCCGCCGACATCGCCGCGCGGCGCGCGCAGTATTTCGAGCCGTATCACGTGGCACTGGCGGCAGAACTGGAGCGGCTGCGCGCCGAGCACGGCCGCGTCGTGCTCTACGACGCGCACTCGATCCGCTCGCGAGTGCCGCGGCTGTTCCAGGGAGAGTTGGCGCATCTGAACCTCGGGACGAATCGCGGCGCGAGTTGTGCGCCGATGCTGCGGCGGGCGGTCGAAGAGGCATGCCAGAGCCCGAGCTTCACGCTTGTCACGGACGGACGTTTCGTCGGCGGCTGGACCACGCGCCATTACGGTTGTCCGGAACGAGACGTGCATGCCGTGCAGATGGAGCTCGCCTGCCGCAGCTACCTCAATGAGCCGGCCATGCCCGCCGCCGGCAACTGGCCCCCGCCGTTCGAACCGGCGCGGGCCGCGCCGCTCAGCCAGGTGCTGCAGCGCGCACTCACCGCCTGTTTGAATTTTGCCCACTCTGCAACCGGAGTCACCTGATGAGCGCAGATCGCAAGCCCCGGACCCGCCTCGACACCACCCGAGTCATTCACGCCCCCACCGGCACGGCGCTCACGGCCAAGAGCTGGCTCACCGAGGCGCCGCTGCGCATGTTGATGAACAACCTGGACCCGGCGGTGGGCGAGCGGCCGCAGGAGCTCGTGGTCTACGGTGGAATCGGGCGCGCCGCCCGCGACTGGGAGAGCTACGACACCATCGTCGCGACGCTGCGCCGGCTCGAGGCCGACCAGACACTGCTCATTCAGTCGGGCAAGCCGGTCGGGGTGTTCACCACGCATGCCGATGCGCCGCGGGTGCTCATCGCCAATTCCAACCTCGTGCCGCGCTGGGCGACCTGGGAGCACTTCAACGAGCTCGACCGCAAGGGTCTGATGATGTACGGGCAGATGACCGCCGGCTCGTGGATCTATATCGGCAGCCAGGGCATCGTCCAGGGAACCTACGAGACCTTCGTCGAGATGGGGCGGCGGCATTATGGCGGGGAGCTCAAGGGTCGCTGGCTGCTCACCGCCGGTCTCGGCGGCATGGGCGGCGCGCAGCCGCTCGCGGCCGTAATGGCCGGCGCGTCCTGCCTGGCGATCGAGTGTCAGCGCTCGCGCATCGACATGCGCCTGCGTTCGGGCTATCTGGATCACGCGGCGGAGAGCCTCGATGAGGCGCTCGAGATCGTGCAGCGGGCCTGCGCGGAGGGTAAGGCAGTGTCCGTCGGATTGCTCGGCAATGCCGCAGACGTGCTGCCGGAGCTGTTCAAGTGCGGCGTGCGGCCCGACCTGCTCACCGACCAGACCTCTGCGCACGATCCGCTGAACGGCTACCTGCCGAGCGGGTGGAGTGTCGAGCATTGGCTCGAGATGCGCGAGCGCGATCCGGCGGCCGTGATCCGCGCCGCCAAGGCGTCGATGGCTGTTCACGTGCGCGCCATGCTCGAGTTTCACGCCGCCGGCGTGCCGACCGTGGACTACGGCAACAACATCCGGCAGATGGCGCTCGAGGAGGGTGTCAAGAACGCCTTCGACTTTCCCGGCTTCGTGCCGGCCTACATCCGCCCGCTGTTTTGCCGCGGCGTCGGGCCGTTCCGCTGGGCCGCGCTGTCGGGCGATCCCGAGGATATCTTCAAGACGGACGCCAAGGTCAAAGAGCTGCTGCCCGCGGACAAACACCTGCATCACTGGCTGGACATGGCGCGCGAGCGCATTCATTTCCAGGGATTGCCGGCCCGCATCTGCT
>JAJZSQ010000216.1 GCA_021849615.1 Pseudomonadota bacterium | reverse complement strand
TGGGCGAAGCCATCGAGGCACCCGTCCAGATGGAGGAGTTCGTGCTCTCGCACAGCGACAACCTGGAGGCCTCCGGCTTCGTCCAGCACCTGAAACTGCCTCATTACGTCGATTTCCAGTCGGAACTCGAGCTGGTGCGCCGCATGCGGGCAGCAGGCGCACCCGAGGCGCAACAGCCATGACCGCGGCACAGCAGTCCCCGGTGGTGCGCGATCCGCACGTGAATTTTGCGTACCTCGATGAGCGTACCAAGCGCATGATCCGCCGCGCGCTGCTGAAGGCGGTGTGCATCCCCGGCCATCAGGTACCGTTCGGTTCGCGCGAGATGCCTCTGCCCTACGGCTGGGGAACCGGCGGCATCCAGGTCACGGCGGCGATCCTTGGCCCGGCGGACACGCTGAAAGTCATCGATCAGGGCGCCGACGACACCGTGAACGCGGTGAATATCCGCCGCTTCTTCCAGCGCACTGCCGGTGTCGCGGTCACCACCGACACGACGCGTGCCGACATCATCCAGACCCGTCACCGGATTCCGGAAACGCCGCTGCGCGAGGGCCAGATCCTGGTCTATCAGGTCCCGGCACCCGAGCCGATGCAGCGGCTCGAACCGCGCCGCAGCGAAACCCGCAAGCTGCATGGGCTCGCCGAGTACGGCCTGATGCACGTGAAACTCTACGAGGATATCGCCCGCTACGGCCACATCGCCACGACCTACGATTACCCGGTGCTGGTGAATGGACGATATGTGATGTCGCCCTCGCCGATTCCGAAATTCGACAACCCCAAGATGCACAGATCGCCGGCGCTGCAGCTGTTCGGTGCCGGCCGGGAAAAACGCATCTACGCGGTCCCTCCCTATACTTCGGTCACGAGCCTCGCGTTCGACGATCATCCTTTTTCGGTTCAACGCTGGGAGAGCGCCTGCGCGCTGTGCGGCGCGACCGACAGCTTCCTCGACGAATGGATCACGGATGACCGGGGTGCACGCATGTTCGTCTGCTCCGACTCGCACTATTGCGCCACGCGTCTGTCCGGCGCGCCGGCCACGGAGCCCGCCCATGGCCCCGAGTGACGGCGGCGCGCCTCTGCTGCAGGTGCATGCCGTGCGCCGATGCTATGGCACACGAGTCGCGCTCGATCAGGTGTCCTTCGAACTGTGGCCAGGGGAAATCCTGGCGGTCGTCGGGGAGTCTGGGTCGGGCAAGAGCACCCTGCTCAATGTTCTGGCGGGTCTGCAAGCACCGGACGGCGGTGCAGTGCGGTTCAATCTGCGCGACGGTGGCCCGCACGACATCTACTCCCTCACCGAGGGGCAGCGCCGCGCGCTCACACGCACCGATTGGGGCCTGGTGCACCAGAATGCCACGGACGGACTGCGCATGAACGTATCGGCCGGCGCCAACGTCATCGAACGGCCGATGGCGCTCGGTGAGCGTCACTACGGCCGGCTGCGGCGGCTCGCGCTCGAGTGGCTCGAGCGCGTCGAGATCGATCCGAGCCGCATCGACGACACGCCGGTGACGTTCTCCGGGGGCATGCGCCAACGGCTGCAGATCGCACGCAACCTGGTGACGTTGCCTCGCCTGGTATTCCTCGATGAGCCGACCTCCGGCCTCGATGTCTCGGTACAGGCAAAGTTGCTCGATCTGCTGCGCCGGCTCACGCGCCAGCTCGGTCTCGCCGCAGTACTGGTCACCCACGATCTGGCGGTCGCGCGCCTGCTCGCCGACCGCACCATGGTCATGCAGCGCGGCCGCGTCGTGGAGGCCGGGCTCACTGATCAGCTGCTCGATGACCCGGCGCATCCCTACACCCAACTGCTCGTCGCCTCGGTGCTGCCGCCATGAACGGCGTCAGCCCCCCGCCCCTGCTCAGCCTCGAGGGAGTCTCGAAGCAGTTCACCCTGCACCACCAGCACGGGGCGGTACTGCGCGTTCTGGAGGACGTCAACCTCAGCATCCGTCCGGGCGAATGCGTGGTGCTCGATGGACCCTCTGGAATGGGCAAGAGCACGCTGCTGAAACTGATCTACGCCAACTACCGGACCAGCGCCGGGCACATCCGGCTGTTTCCCGGGACGCCCCAGGAGCTGGATTTGACCGGCGCCGAGCCGCGCGCCCTGACCACCGTCCGGCGCGATACGATCGGCTACGTCAGCCAATTCCTGCGGGTCATTCCGCGGATCCCGGCACTGGACATCGTCGCCGAACCGCTGCTGCGGCGCGAAGAACCGGGCGACCGAGGCGGTCTCGAACGCACCCTGATACCGGACAGCGAGGCATTGCGGGGCGCGCGGGCCGAAGCGGGACGATGGTTGCGGCGACTGGGCATCGGCGAGCAGCTGTGGTCACTGCCCCCCGCGACGTTCTCCGGCGGCGAGCAGCAACGCATCAACGTGGCACGCAGTCTGATCAAGCCGCGTCCGCTGCTGCTCCTGGACGAACCGACCGCATCGCTCGATGCCGCCAATACCGAAGTCGTGCTCGAGATGATCAACGAGTCCCGCGCGCGCGGCGCAGCCATCATCGCGATCTTTCATGATCCGGCGATTTCTGCTCGCGTGGCAACACGCCGGGTTCACATTCAGCACTTCCGGACGCCCCCATGAG
>JAJZSQ010000215.1 GCA_021849615.1 Pseudomonadota bacterium | reverse complement strand
ACGGGCGAGCCGACGGCGAGCTTATCCTCGCTGCGCTCTCACATCCGGCGGTCGCGCCTGCCCCGCCGCCGAGCGACACCGTCTCGAGCGATTCAAACCCTTCTGCCCCTAAGCGCGTCCAACCCCATACATGAACACCGCTGCGCACCGTGAGGGCATCGAATGGGACACCGCGTTGGTCCAGCGCGCCCGAGCCGGGGATCTGCGGGCATTCGAGCGACTCTACCGGCAGCACGCCGCCACGGTGTACGGACTGTGCCTGCGTCTGACGCGCCATCCGGCGAGTGCGGAGGATTGTGCGCAGGAGGCGTTCATCAACGCCTGGCGGGCCCTCGATCGATTCGAGACGCGCAGCAGTTTCGCTACCTGGCTGCACCGCATCGCAGTGAACGTGGTCCTCAGCCGGCGCCGTTCTGCGGCCGCCGAGCCCGAGCCGCTTCCGAGCGCCCCGGACGGCGCGGACCGGGACGATCCGCCCGGGGAATGGACACTGGATACCCCCGTGGAACTGACCGAGATCGAAAGCGCGATCGCGGGGCTGCCCGAAGGCGCCCGGGACGTCCTCGTGCTCTGCGGGATCTACGGCTACTCCCACGGCGAGGCGGCCGCGATGCTCGGCCTCGCCGCGGGCACCTGCAAGGCTCAACTGCACCGGGCCCGCGCACTGCTGCGTACCCGGCTTGAGTTGGAGCATCACCATGAATGACCCGACTGCGAAGATCCGCCGACTGAGTCAGCTGCCACAGCAGATCGCCCCGCCGCGCGACGGCTGGCCGTCACTCGAGGCGCGTTTGCACGAGCTCAGCGGCGGACCCCGCGAGTCTGCGGCCGCCGCACCGGCGCCCGCCGCCCCGACGGGACACCGGCGGGTGCGACCGCTCGGCGTGCTCGGAGCGCTGGCCGCTGCAGTGCTCGCCGGCATCGTCCTCGACCGCTGGATGCTGCAGCCCGCCGCCCCGCCGCGTCCGTCGGCGGCCGCGCACCGCGCACAACCGCAGCAAACGCTTCCGGTCGCTTTCCTCACCGACCCACGCTACGAGCGCGAACAGACGGCGTTGCTGCACTCACTCGATGCGCGCCTGAACGCTCTGCCGCCGCCAACCCGCCGCAAGGTGCTGCAGAGCCTCGCGACGCTCGAGCAGTCGGCCCGCGAGATCCGCAGCGCGCTCGGCCAGCAGCCCGGCAACGCGCTGCTGCAAGCCCTTTTGATCGACACCTACCAGGACCAAATGCAACTGCTGTCGACCGCTCAGGAGATGGGCGGCGCCGGCCACGAGGCAAGCACATGAGTTCATCCCTCTCCCGCGTCTGCATGCTCACCGCATCGCTCGGCCTTGCGGCCGGCGCCGCCCAGGCCGCAACGATTCATCGCCAGGTCCCCGCCGCGCCACGCGGCGAGGTTCATATCAGCAACATCGCCGGCAGCATTCTCGTGCGCGGCTGGAACAAGCCCACCGTGGCGGCCAGCGCCGAGATGACCGATCCGCGCCAGCGTCTCGTCGTTGAAGCCCACGCGGGGCGCACGACGGTGTGCGTGACGAACGGCGCCACGCACTGCGGCTGGTGGAGTTCCTCGGGCCGTACGCACCGCGCCCAGCTGACCGTGTACGTCCCGCAGGACAGTGAAGTGGACGTGTCCGCCGTGAGCGCCGGCATCACTTCGCGCGGCGTGGCCGGAGTGCAGCATCTGAAGAGCGTCAGCGGCGGGATCGACGCGACGCTCCTCGCCGGCGATAACGTCGTGAAGAGTGTCACCGGCAACATCGAGCTGCAGGGCAATCGCACCAGCGGCCGGCTGCGCGTGGCCACCGTGAGCGGGGACCTGCGGCTGGTGAACCTCGCCGGGACGCTCGAGGCGCGCACTGTGAATGGAACGCTCGACGCGAACATCGTCTCGGCCCGCGCGGTGCGACTGCACAGCACCTCCGGTGGCATCACGCTGCACGCGCAACTGCTGCGCGGCGGCATCGTGAAGAGCGATTCGGTGAGCGGCTCGCAACAACTTACCGTGAGCGCTCCGGCAGGCTACGCGTACGCCGCGGAAGCCTTCAGCGGCCATCTGCAGAACTGCTTCGGGCAGCCGGTCATCCACAACCATTATGGACCCGGCAGTCGCATGGACGGCACTCGCGGTCCCGGTGAAGGCCGCGTGCGGATCGGATCACTGAGCGGCAACGTCTCGCTTTGCGACCACTGAGTCGAAACCGCTTGTGAGTCACTCGCCGCCTGGCGCCCCTGCGTCGGGCGGCGTGGGTTCCGCCCGCTCGGGGCGCAAGGGGCAGGCGGCGTGTGGCGCGCCTGCCGGGCCCTCCTGGTCACGATGCGTCCCTGCGCCTGAGTCCCTTCGGGTCCGCACGAGCGCCCCGCGGACTCACGCGGCGGTCTCGATCGGATCGGCACGTTCCCTCCGGTTCCCTCCCGATCCGCTGGCGGCGCAACGCGCTCGGCGAACCTCCGATCTGCGTGCGGCTCACCCTCCGGGCCGTTGGATTTCCCCCACGTGCCCCGTGGACCGCAGGATGCGAATCGATCAGCGCGTGCGGGCGACCTGCGACTGCGGCGCGCGCGTGTAAGGGGAGACGATGACCGCGGTGCTCGCGAACGTGACGACC
>JAJZSQ010000214.1 GCA_021849615.1 Pseudomonadota bacterium | reverse complement strand
TCGGGGAGGCGGGCTATCAGAGCATCCTCGTCGATCCACGCGCCCAGGGACAGTCGAGCGGACAGTACGTCACTTACGGTGCACTCGAATCAAAGGACGTGGTGCAACTGGTCGCCGCGTTGCGCAAGGACGGTCTCATCCGCGGTCGCCTGGGACTGCTCGGCGACTCGATGGGGGCCGCCACTGCACTGCTCGCCGCTGCGCACATCGAACCGCTCGCCGCCGTGGTGGCGATCTCCCCGTACGAGCGAGCTACTGCGGCCATCCCGCGCTACGCGCGCCTCGCCCACTGGTATGCCCGGTTCATCCCGCCCATGTCCTGGCGGGCCGCGGAACACAAGGCGGGCCGGATGGCCGGCGTGAGCCTCGCTGATGCCGATCCCATCGAGGCCGCACCGCACATCCGGGCCCCGGTGTTGTATCTGCAGGGCGGCCGGGACCGAGTCGTGAGCCCGGCCCAGGCCCGCCAGCTCGCCGAGCGCACGCCCGACGCGCACCTCGAGATGTTCCCGGGTCTCGGGCACCTCCAGATGTCCGAGAACTTCGCCGGCCTCGCCCAGCCGCTCATCAACTGGTTCAATCGCTACGTGGCCGAGGATCATGCCCGGGCGCAACCGCCCCGGGTGGGGCTGCCCAAAGGCATGCACAACGTGCTTGAGATGTCCGGCTGCGTGGAGTACTGACGGGCGAGCCGCCGGCGCCCCCCGGACGCTCAAGCATACCGCAGTTCCGCACCCTGACCGGAGTTCCGAGGGCTTCATGGAAGTCAACGCCTGTGGCCTCATTCACTTCGCCAACCGGTCGGTCATCATCCGGTTCTCGGCAAGCACCCGGAGCGCCTGCGAGAACGTCCTACCAGAGGCCTTGCAGCGCAGCCGCTTGGTATCGATAGAGATTCCCAGCCATCTGCCGTGCATCGGCAAGTCCTTGGACACCCGCTCGAGAGTGCCCCACGAGGTCAGGGGATCGGACTGGCAGCGTGGGCAGGATGAGGTCATGCCCACCGACGCGGCGGTGACGACCACGCTGGGCGCTATGCCACGGAATGGGTCGATCTTAGGCGCCGCCCGATCACTTCACGCCATTAGCTTAACGAGCGCGGCCGACCCGAAATCATCGGCCGCAGCACCCTAAATGAAAGGGTTCTCCGACAGAGGCGCTCATCGATCTAATTTCCATTCATCGGGCCGAACTGCATTCATCTCGCACACCCGGTCGAAAATCACAGTCGAAAGGTGTGCGCACACTGCTTTAACCGCACGCCACTCGTGCCAGCGAGGATCAAGGTTCTTGTACTCGCTGAGTTCAATACCTTCCAAGTCGTAGGGCAGCGCGTTGGCCAGTTGCACCTGCAACTGCTGTAGTGGTGATTCCCCGTTGTCCTGCGGGTAGAGTCGGTCGAATGATTGCAGCGCATGTGCAACTTTGGCATCGCCCATGTGATCGGCCAATGCCACGAAGTCGAGATAATCCCGAGTGGCGTTGCGCTTGAGAATCAGCACACCCTTGATCCGCAAAATCTCACCTTCGGTCGGAACGGTGATTCGCGCACCGTGATAGTCCACTACAGTTGTTTCCAGCGGTTCGTCGCGGATCAACTGACGAATGCCGGTTTCAATGCCATCGAGGCTACCAAGGATTTGCACGGGCCGCCGTACGCGGGCCGTCTTCCAGCCTGCGACCGATTCAAGCTCGGCAAGCACTTCGTCGAAGTGATGCCGCAGATCGGCCAGCACATGGTCGGCGTCACGCGAAAAGCGATGCGCTGCGTGGATTGCAGAGGCGGTTCCGCCAACGAGCACGGCATCCGGCAGGATGCTCTGGAGCCGTGCGGCGGAGGACAAGACGAGTTCCCAGTCAGGCGGCGCAGCGGTGCTCTTCGGCATAGTGCAGCCAGAAATGATGGCGTTGAGCGTATGGATCGCAGGCGTAGGGGCGACACACGCGCGCCACCTTGTCCAGCAGAGCACGGTCGGACAAAACCGCCTGCCGCAGCTCAGTCCACTCGCGCCACCGACCACGTGAGATCACGTCGTCGATCGCGGCGAGGGTGAAGCGCTGATGGTTGAGGTGGCGATGAAGCATGACGAACAACATGCTTTTTGGGAATATGGATAGTTGCAGCTTACGCGAACAGAAAGATCAAAACAACACGCTTTTGCGGTGATTTGGCTCCTGGGCCACGCGTTCATGACTCTCCTGGCGCCCCCCTTTTGACGAGTCCCAGGCTTCGATGGTCTGAGCGGCGACTCTGTGCCTGGACAACGGACGGACCGGACCATCCAGGCATCGTCCCCACCTGCGTAGCGCCCGAGCACCTGCCCCGCGCTCCGGTAGCGTCGCTGCTGCCATGGGCGCTGCTGCTCGGGGAGGCGGGCTATCAGAGCATCCTCGTCGATCCAAGCGCCCAGGGACAGTCGAGCGGACAGTACGTCACTTACGGTGCACTCGAATCAAAGGACGTGGTGCAACTGGTCGCCGCGTTGCGCAAAGACGGCCTCATCCGCGGTCGCCTGGGACTGCTCGGCGACTCGATGGGGGCCGCCACTGCACTGCTCGCCGCTGCGCACATCGAACCGCTCGCCGCCGTGGTGGCGATCTCCCCGTACGAGCGGGCCACTGCGGCCA
>JAJZSQ010000071.1 GCA_021849615.1 Pseudomonadota bacterium | reverse complement strand
TGACCTCAAGCGCAAGCTCATGCGCTACATCCGTCATTACAACAAAGCACCCCGAACCGTGAAGTGGAAGTACTTCGATCCGAGCCGTCGTATCGTCCCTTCCACATCAGCTGTTACAGTCCACTAGGGGGTGCGGGCGGCGCGACGAACGATCCCCATGCTCTGCGCCTCCCCGCGGTGACGCTCGACATCGATACTGAACGTTTCCTCCTGAAGCACGTCGCAGTGCAACCGGGCGGTCACAAGAGCAGCGAAGGAACCCTCGGACTGGACGTGCTACGCCAGGGCGCACGAGTCATTCTCGACTTCCGGACCATGCAACTGCGCATCGTGAGGTCCTGATTCGCACGGCGGACCGCGACGCGATATTCCGGCGCCTGATGCGCTCGTGCGGCACAATAGACGCACCTCGTGCATATGCGTCACACCGTCACAATATCGATCGCCGGATTGCGTTACGCCCTGCGGCCAAGACGCCTGCCGGGCATCGTGGGCGGGCAGCGCGCCACCACCCGGAAAGGAACGTGGCCTCGGCTTCTTTTCGCCGGCTGTGCACTGCTCTTCGGCGGCGTCGCGCGGGCCCATCAGTCGCTTGCCACGCCCGATCGTCCCACGCTGCGGCCCGTGATCGTCACGGCCCAGGGTGAGCGTCAGCCGATCACCGCCGTGCCCGAGAGCATCACGGTGTTCTCGGCAGGCACACTGCGCGCACTCGGCATCCGCTCCTTCGACGATTACGCCAGCAAAACCCCCAATCTTTCCTTCGTGTACGGCGCAGGCTCGACCGGCATCTCGAACGCGCGCACGGTCGCGATCCGCGGCATCAGTGGACAGAACCTCTTCGGCACGTCCGGCGCGACGGGATTTTACATCGACGACACGCCGCTGCCGGAGTCGATCAATCCGCGCATCATCGACGTGCAGCGCATCGAAGTGCTCAAAGGTCCCCAGGGGACGCTGTTTGGTGAGAGTTCTCTCGGTGGAACCGTCCGCATCATCTCGCGACGCCCCGACTTACGGCGCGAATCATTGCGCTACCGCACGGACGCTGGATTTACCATCGGTGGCGGCAGTGCCGACGGCGGCGCGAGCGTCATCGCCAACCTCATCATGGCACCGGGTCGTATCGCTACACGCATCGTGCTGTTCGGCAGCCACGAGGCCGGATATCTCACCCGCACGTTCCCGGCCCCCTCGAGCCCGGCGACGACCGACCCGAATCTGCAGGTGCCACGCACCCGCATCGGGGATCAGGGCGCGAAAAGCGTCTACGGCGGGTCGGTGACCACGCGCATCCATCTGAACGGCGCGCTCGGCGTGCAACTGCGCGTCATGGCGCAGGACACGCACATGAAGGGCTATCCGGCGGCCTTCGCACCCTTACCCGCCTTCAAGCCACGCTACACGCTCGATCGGGCGTTCAACGTTGGGTCCGGCGCCACCGACGCCTGGGTGCTGCCTTCGCTCGAGGTTCATTGGCGGGGAGCCAAGGTGCATCTGGTGAGCGCCACCAGCTATTTCTACCGACACAACCGCGACATCGAGGACTCGACCTACGGGACGCAGCAGATCCTGGCGAGTTACTACGGCGTCACGGGCCTGCCCGCGCAGCCCTTTCTCTGGGACCAGGAGCACTACGAAAACCAGTTCACCGAGGAAATCCGGCTCGCATTCAAGCGGGTCTGGGGGATGAGCGGCACGTTCGGGGCGTTCTATGCGCGCACCCGCTCGCTGCTGGCGATTCCGCCGACCTACGCGCAGGGTCTCGTCGAGGCAACCCGCACCAATACAGTCGTCGGCCCCTGGCCGAACGACCTGTTGTGGACCGACTACAATCCGGCCTTGCAGCGCGATGTCGCGCTGTTCGGGCAACTCTACGTGCCGCTCGGTCACAGAGTGACGTTGACGCTCGGGGCGCGGCAGTATTGGCTGCATCAGTGGTCCGATTTCACCGCCAACGGTTTCAATAATTTCGGTCTCACGCCGAGCGCTCCGCAATCGAGCCGCCAGTCTGGCGTCGATCCGAAGCTCGCCCTGTCGTACCGCTTCAAACACCACGCACTCGTGTACGCCTCGGCCGCTGAAGGGTTCCGCGCCGGCGCGGCTCAGACCTATCTGCCCTTCTGCGCGCTGCCGACGCTGCCGATCGGCGACATTACCCATCTGAAATCCGACACGCTCTGGAGCTACGAGGTGGGTGGCAAGACGCCCGTGCCGGGTACGGGACTGTTGGCCTCGGCGGCCGCGTTTCACATCGATTGGCGCAATCCGCAGCAGCAGGTCGCCCTGCCCTGCGAGGCGATCTTCGACATCAATGGCCGGCGCGCGCTGATCAATGGCGCGGAACTCGAGCTCGACGGCCACGTGACCGCGCCGCTGCAGCTGAGGGCCGGGATCGGGTACGAGAAGACTGATATCAGCGAACCGGGTCCGCTTGCCATCGTCGGGATCGAACCCGGATCGAGCGTCCTCGGCACACCGGCCTGGACCGCGTCACTCTCGGGCATCTACACGCACACGCTCACCGCCACTGTCCAGGGATTTGTCGAAGCAGACGCGAGTTACACCGGACACAGCCGCGCGCTGCTCAACGGCGGCAACGGCACGTTCGCGAGCCGCGGATCGTACGTGCTGGTCGATTTTCGGCTCGGGGTGCGCCGGGCGCGCAGCGCGGTGTCGATCAACGTGCGCAACGCCACCAATGCCCGGCCGAACCTCGGGGACATCGGCTACATCGGCTACGCGCAATACACGCCCAATGGAACGGTGATCCCGCAGGTCGCGACGCTGGAGCCTCTGACGGTGCTGCTCGAGTACCGCCACCGGTTCTGAGCATCGGGCAAGGTCCGCCCGCGGTACCTCAGCGGCCGTAGAGCTTCGCCAGCAGCCGCGGTGGAACACCGAGGAAATAGAGCGCGAGACAGCCGAGGTTGCGCCCGCTGCGGCGATACCAGCCATCTCGCTGCCAACGCTCGGCCGAGGTGTGTGCAAACGCGGGCAGTACGGTCAGCCGCCGCCGGCCAATGCGGCGCACCAGCTCGACGTCTTCCATCAGAGGCCAGGCTGGAAACCCACCCAGGGCGTGGTAGAACGCCCGGTGCACGAGTAAACCCTGATCCCCATAGGCGAGGCCCAACGCCCGCACCCGCCAGGCAACGCCGCGCTCCAAACGGCGGGCACGCGGCCCGGGATCATCAAGGGCGAACTGAAACGTCGCGGCACGTTCACGATTGGCCGGCTCACCGATGAATGCCCGCACCGCCTCGCGCCACGCCTCGCTCAACACCGTATCGGCATGCAGAAACAGCAGCCACTGTCCCCGTGCCTGCAGGGCACCGCGCTGAAGTTGGATGCCGCGCCCGCGCGGACTAATGACCACGCGTGCCCCGTTTTGCACAGCCCTCGCGACCGTCTCATCGAAGGAACCGCCATCCACGACGAGGGTCTCACGCGCGCCGGTACATGCCGCGAGCGTCTTCGGCAGATGGTGCGCCACATTCAGTGCCGGAATGATGACCGACACGTCGAGCGTCATCGCACCGAGCTCATGCAAGTCTGACACGAGGCGTCACGGCAAGCGCAGCAGCAGTCTCACCAGACGCCGCGGTCCGGGACTGAAGAGCTTCGGGGCGAAGAACGCGCTGGCGCTCGCCTTGGAAATTTCCCCCAGCGTCGGGTACGGGAAAATGACTCCGGTGAGCGCTGCGAGCTTCAGCCGCCGGGTGATGGCGAGTGCCCACAGACCGACCAGTTCCCCAGCATGTGCGCCGAGCAGATCCGCACCCAGAATCCGGCCGCGCCGGTCCGTGATCACCTGGATGCCACCGCAGGTCTGTCCTTCGGCACGCGCGCGGTCGTTGTCGGCAAAATCCGACCGCACCACCTGGATGGCCGGGCCAAAACGTTCACGCGCTTGCGCCTCCGTCAGACCCACATGGGCCAGCTCCGGATCCGTATAGGTCACCCACGGCAACGCCCGGTAATCGACGCGCGCCGGCAGCCGAAACAGCGCGTTGCGGATAACGATGCCCGCCTGATAGCCCGCCGTATGCGTAAATTGGGGTCGCCCGAGCACGTCCCCGAGCGCGTAGACGCGTCGATTCGTGGTGCGCAACCGCTGGTCTACGGTGATGCCCTCGGGTCCGTACGCAACCCCGGCCCGCTCCAGGCCGAGCCCGGCAAGCCGCGGCGCGCGTCCGGCCGCCACGAGCAGATGCGAACCGCGGACCTCCACGCCGTCGGCGCACCGCACCGTGATCGTTTGACCCGATCGGGTGAGCGCTCTCACCGTGGCGTGCTCGCGCACCGTGACGCCCTCGCTGCGCAGCTGATCGCGCAGAATCGCCGCGAACTCTGGCGCATCGCGCGGCAGCAGAGCAGCACGCTCGAAGAGCGTGACGCGGCTGCCGAGGCGAACGAAGGCCTGCGCCATTTCGACGCCGATCGGCCCGCCGCCGAGGATCAGCAGGTGTTCAGGACGCTCGGTCAGGGCGAACAGAGTCTCATTGGTGAGCGCGCCCAGCCCCTCAAGACCCTCGATCCGCGGCAGCACCGCCGCAGAGCCGGTGGCAATCACGCTGCGCCGGGCGCGCACCGTGATGCCCCCGCCGCTGAGCTGATCGCGTCCCGTAAAGGCGGCGCTGGCTCGGATCACGCGCACGCCGAGTCCTTCGAGCCGCTCCACGGAATCGTGCGGCGCAATCTGGGCAATCACTGCATGGACGTGCCGCATGACCGCGGCAAAGTCGACCGGACCGGATGCCGATGCAATGCCCAGGTGCGTCGAGTGGGTACGGGTATAGGCGGCGTGCGCCGCCGCAAGCAGCGTCTTGGAAGGAACGCAACCGTAGTTCAAACAGTCCCCGCCCATCGACCCGCGCTCAAACAGGACGGTGCGCGCGCCGAGCTGAGCAGCGCCCGCCGCCACGGACAGTCCGGCCGCGCCGGCGCCGATCACGCACACGTCACACTCCAGCACCGCACTCATTGACCACCCCCTTGCACTACGGACCCGAGACCCGGCACCGACACAGCACTCGCGGACCGCTCGGCGCCGGTTCTCGCGATGAACGCCGAGCCCATCGCATCGGTCCGCAGCACCAGTACCGTGCCGGCGCCCGCCTCGGCATCGGCGGTGTCGTGGGTCACGAGCAGCACCGGCAACGCCGCCGCCGCCGCGTGTTCGAACACGAACCGCCGAAACTCCGCGCGCAGCGCCGTATCGAGCTTATTGAACGGCTCATCGAGCAGCAACACCTGCGGTTCGGCGAGTAGCAGTCGCAACAGCGCAACGCGCGCCCGCTGACCGCCGGAGAGCGTGGCCGGATCGCGCGGCGCGAACCCCTCGAGCCCGGCTTGAGTCAAGACTGCCGCGATGCGTGCCGCACGTGCTCTGCGGCCGCGCACCGTGCGCGCCAGTCCGAAGGCCAGATTCTCCCCTACCGTCAGATGGGGAAAGAGGAGGTCATCCTGAAACAACGTGCCGATGCGGCGCCGCTCGGCGGCCACGGCGGTGACCTCGCGCGAGCCCACCCAGATCCGGCCCGTGGTGTGAAACGGACCGGTGAGCGTACCGCCGAGGAAACTCAGCAATGTCGATTTTCCCGAGCCGCTCGCACCCATCAACGTCAGCACCGTCCCGGGTAGAATCTGCTCCGTCAGAGGCGGGATCAGCACGCGACCATCGAGGACGATCGAAATATCCTCCAGACGCAGCACAGCATCGCTCACGACGCACTCCTGACACGTAACGATCCGCGCCGCATCCGCGGCACCAGCACCGCGATCCCATACCCCACCAGCGGCAGCGCCGATTGCAGCACGGCAAACACCCCGGTGACGCGTCGATCCCCCCCGCTCGCGAGCGTCACTGCTTCCGTAGTCAACGTCACGACCCGTCCGGCGCCGGCAAAGATCGTCGGCAGGTACTGATCGACGCTGACCGCGACGCCGACCGCAGCGGCGATCAGGACGGGCCGCAGCAGCAACGGCAGCTTGATGCGCAGGAACACTCGCCTGGGCGAGGCGCCGAGCGCGAGTGCGGTCCGCGCGTAGCGTGAATCGAGCGCGCGCCATGGATCCGCGAGCGACAAAAATACATACGGCAGCACGAACAGCAGGTGCGACCAGATCACCGCAAGGAGCGTCCCGTCGAGACGCAGTGCGGTGAACAGTACCTGCGTGCCGAACAGAAAGGCGATCTGCGGTACGAGCAAGGGCACATAGAGCAGCCACAGGGTGCGCGAGCGCCCGTGCGCACCGCTGCGCTGCTCTTGCTCCAGACAGGCCAGCACGAGCAGCAATGCCGTCGCACTGGCCGCGGCCGCCACCAGGAGCGTCGTGCCGAGCGGCCAAAGAACGGTGCCCGCCTGCGCATGCCACACGGCACTGCTCCAGCGCTGTGGGAGGAGATCGGGGAAGCGCCAGCCGGCCGCACCCGACCAAACCACCAGCGCCAGCAGCGACGCCGCACCGAGCAGCGCCAGTGCGCCAACGAGGACGTGCGCGAGTGCCGCGAGAGGCTCGAGCACGCTGTGGCGCGCACCTCGCGCGATCCACTGGCGAGCAAGGCGTGCGATCAACACTTCACTGGCCCGCCACAGCGCAATGCTCAGCGCGACGATGCCGAACTGCAGCAGCGCCGCCGCGGCCGCCGGAAAATACATCCGCACGTGCGGTGAACTGAACCATCGCAATGCGAGCACGCTGAGCGTCGGCGGATTGCCCGGACCGAGGATCAGCGCCATGTCCACCACCGAGAGCGCATAGGCGAGGACCGCGTAGATCGGCAGACGCATCTGCGCGTAGATCTGCGGCAGCACGAGTTTCAGCCAGGCGCCGGTGCGTCCATAGCCGAGCGCCGCGGCGGCATCGAGCTGGCGTTGGACAGGGACTTGACCGAGCGCGCTCACGCTCATCAGCAGCAGATACGGCACCTCCTTCACCAGCAACCCCACGGTGAGCGCGATGCCGTACGGATCCTGCACGGTGGCGATGTCCGGCGGCTGATGCCATCCGGTGAGCCACGGCGAGAGCAGGCGCACGACCCAACCACTCGGGGCGAGCAGAAATGCGACGCCGATCGCCATCGCCGCGTGCGGCGCGGCCAGGATCGGCCCCATCACCGCCCGCGCGAGGCGCCCAGGCGGCCGGTGCGACCGATGCGCACACCAGCCGAACACCAGGAGCACCGACAGCAAAGTGGCGCTCACACCGCTCGTGACGGTCAGACCGATGGCGGTGCCGATGCCCGGCTGTGCCCAGAGCGCGCGCCACGGCGCCAGGGTCCACGGCCGGCTTGCAACGCCCGGCAGCCAACCGAAGGCCGGCAGCGCCGTTCCGAGCAGCCCGGCACCGATCGGCACGAGAAACAGTGCCACGGTGAGCTGCGGCGCGTGGCGCAGCCACGAGGATGTCTGCCCGAGACCGGACGGCTGCTGCGGCTGCACTGCGAGTCCCCCGCCGTTCGTCACGGTGTGTAGCGCCGCTCCCAGGCCGCCGCGAGCCGCACGGCCCAGGAGGGATGCGGTTCGGGCAGCACATGGCCGAGCGCCGCCGCCGCCGGCAGCCAGGGATTATCGGCCTGGGCGCGAAATCGGGCGCGCTGCGCCGGGGTGAGTTTCGCCAGATCGAGTACCGTGGGTCCGCCGAGAGCGCGAATCTCCCCTGCCCGCGCCTGCGCTGCGGGCGAGAGCAGGAAGTTGGCGACGACCATCGCACCCGCCTTGTGCGCCGCGTTGTACGGAATCGCCACGAAACTCGCGTTGCCGAGCGTGCCGCCCGTGAGGACGACGGTGCGCACGCTCTTCGGCAGCCGCCCGGTGGCGACGTCGACCGCAGCCGACGCCGGATTGAATGAGGGCATCAGATCGATTTCCCCGTCCTCGAGCAGTTGCCGTTCGGCCGGACCGCTCGCCGGATACTCCCGACCGTGGCGCCACAGGAACGGGCGCAGCTGCGCAAACCACGCCCAGAGCGGCGCGGTCGCCTGCGCGAACGCCGCCGGGGTCACCGGTCGTTCCAGCACCGACGGGTTCGGAGCAAGCGCATAGAGGGCCTGCTCGAGGAACGCAACGCCGAGAAAATTCTCGACCTGCGGAAACGTGAACCGCCCGGGATGGCGTCGCACCCAGGCGGGAAAGGCACGAATGTCGAGCGGGACGTGTTTGACGTACGCCGAGTCGTAGATGAACACCAGCTGCGCGGTGCGCCAGGGCGACTCGTACCCGTCCACCGGCACGGTGAAATCGTAGCGCAACTCGCGGTCGCGGCGGCTCACCAGCCGATCGTTCGGCAGACGCTGCGCGAAGGGGCCATAGAGCAGGCCCCGGCGCTTCAGCTCGTAGAAATTCGGGCCGTTGATCCAGATCAGATCAATGGTTCCGTTGCGGTTCTGGCCGGCGGCCTTCTGCGCGATGACCTGCGTCACGGCCTGCGAGGTGTCCTCCAACGGTACCTCGCGCAGCGTCACGTCACAGCAGGCCGCGACCTGACGCGCCACCCACGCGATATACGTGTTGAAGCGCTCACTTCCGCCCCACGCGTCGAAATAAACTTGCTGGCCACGCGCCCGCTCGAGCACGCTCTGCCAGGTGCCGGCCGATGCGGGCCGCGGGGCGAGCCCTCCGAGCAAAACCCCGGCGGCTGCCGCGAACATCAGCGCCCGGGTTCTCACGGGTGCGCACTCCGCGCAGCTGCCCGCCGGGCCCGGGCCGCCTCGATCACCGGGCCGAGCACGGCCTGATGAAACCGGTCGCAACCGATGCACAGGTTCGCATACGGCTCGCCTTTGGGCGTGTGCGTGCTCGAGGCGGCGACGAACTGCGCTTCGCTCCACCCGTAGGCGAGTCCCATGCGCTCCGGATGCCCGGCGGAGATCGCCGCGTACGCCGGCTCCTCGGCGAGGGAGTCGAGGATGGCGATCAATTCATCCTCGAGCAGATTGCCGATCGGCAGGCGGGTTTTGATGCAGCAGGGGAACACATTACCGGCCGGATCGATGGAAACTTCCGAGCCGCTGTAGCGGTGCTGAAGAAAATTCAGGCCACCCGACCAGCGGTTGCAGAAATTATCCGCCAGCGTCGCCGTCGAGAGCCCATTGTCCCACGCTCTGCCCCTCGGCCACAGCCGCCCGATCCAGGCATCCGGTGTCGCGCCAAAGAAATTGAAGGTCGGACCCTCTGGCCGCAACGCCTCATCCACGGTCCGCACCGGAGCAACACCAGCGCGCAGACCGTGGGCCTCGAGCAGCCGCGTGAGCCGCTCCTTGAACACGCGCTGCCGTGCCTCGCCCTGCATGCCGGAGTGGAAATCATCCACCCCGGAGATCGACAGTGTCGTCAGCCCCCGGGCGAGCAGTTCCTCGACGATGGCGTCGGTGATCAGATCCCCGGTGGTCTGCACGATGAGCTCCACACCGCCCTGACTGCAGTAGCGCGCCTGGATGCGCTGCATGGCCGGATACAGCACGCGCTCGCGCACCCCCTCGAGCAGGACCTCCCCGCCGGCGAGGATGATCCGACCGGGACGCTCCGCCAGGCTGCCGTCCGGCGCCGGATGCTCGCGATCGAGGTACGTCAGCCGCGACGGGAAGCGATCGATGATCCGCGGGAAATTCTCCTCGGCCTCCTTCACCACCGCCTCGAGCGCCGAGCGCACATAGGGACGAAATCGCGGCTCATAGCAATGCCGGCACTTGCGATGGCAGGCCCAGGACACCACGTAATAAATCGATTCCACTTCAGTCGCACCCGTTCGGCTGGTTCCAGGCTCGAGACACCGTTCCCCCCTACCCGTGAGGCACGGGAGCTCCTGCACATATTGCACGCTTGCCGCACGCGACACGAGAGGGGCCGCTGCCGCTTGCAGTGCCCCCGTAACCTTTTGGCTCGCCCGCCCGAATACAGCAACGGAACCTGCGCGCCGCTGCAACCGGCGGCGGCAGGATGACTTGATCCACTCATCTGGAGAACCTTTCATGTCCACCCGCACCGCCTCCCTCGCCGTCGCCAGCGCACTCGCCACCGCCGTCACCGCCCTCGCCGCTCCGCTCGCCACGGCCGGCGGCATGTCGATGAGTGGCTCGATGATGATGAAACAGCGTGAGCACACGATGGCCGAACTGCACACCGGAAAATTCGTCCGCTGCTTCGGCGTCGCCCTCGCCGGGCACAACGACTGCTACGCCGGACCCGGAACCACCTGCGCGGGCACAGCGAGCCGCAACTACCAGGGCAACGCCTTCAAGCTCGTCCCGACGGGAACCTGCACGGCGATTACCACCCCGTACGTGACGATCGTTCACGGCCACGGCAGCCTCAGCAAAATCACCGAAGCCGGCCGCTGAGCGACGCACGGACCGGGCGCACCGCTTGGTGAGCACCATCATGCCAGTGCCGCACACCGAGTCCCGGCGCTGCAGGCCCGACGCCGTCCCGCCAAGGGCCGGCGTCGGGCTGAAGGCCGCTCACTATGGCGCGGTCCTCGAAGCCCGCCCGGATATCGGCTTCTTCGAGGTCCACGCAGAGAACTACATGGGCGCCGGCGGCCCGCCCCACCGCTACCTCACGGCGATCCGCAAGGACTATCCGCTCTCGCTGCACGGGGTGGGTCTGTCAATCGGATCGGACGGTCCGTTGGACGGTGCGCATCTGCGCCGGGTGGCCGCACTGGTGCGTCGCTACGAACCGGGGCTCTTTTCGGAACACCTCGCGTGGTCGTCGCATGGCGGGACGTTCTTCAACGACCTGCTGCCCGTGCCCTACACCGCCTGCACGCTCCAGCGCGTATGCGAGCATCTCGATCAGGTGCAGGAATCCCTCGGCCGCCAGATCCTGCTCGAGAACCCTTCGACCTATGTCGCGTTCGCGACCAGCACGTACCATGAACCGGACTTCCTTGCCGAAGTGGCCCGCCGCAGCGGCTGCGCGTTGCTGCTCGACGTCAACAACGTGCATGTCGCCTGCGCAAACCAGCAATGGGATCCGCACCGCTACCTCGCACTCTTTCCGCTCGAGCACGTCCGCCAGATCCACCTCGCCGGGTTCGCCACCGATGTCGATGAACACCGCCGACCGCTGCTGATCGACGCGCACGACCGGGAAATCGCCGAGGAGGTCTGGGCTCTGTACGACCATGTACTTGCCCGCCTCGGCGCGGTACCGACGCTGATCGAATGGGACCAGAACGTGCCGCAATGGGCGGCACTCGCTGCGCAGGCCGAGCGAGCCGAACGCGCGCTGCGTGCCGCTGCGCCATCACAGGAGAGGCGTCGTGTCGCCCTGGGCTGATCTGCAGGAACGGTTTGCCGGCGCACTGCGCTGTCCCGAGCGGCCGCCGCCGGTCGGATGTAACGGACCGGATGGTCTGCCCGATGTGAAGCGCTTCGACGTCTATCGCAACAACGTGCTCGCCGGACTCATCGACGCTCTTGCGCAAAGCTATCCGGTCGTGCGCCGGCTGCTCGGGGCGGAATGTTTCGAAGAGACCGCACGCCGCTTCGTCGCCGGGCACCTGCCCCGCTCGCCGGTGCTGCTCGAATACGGGCAGGAATTTGCCGCGTTTCTCGATCGATTCGAACCGTTGGCTGCATTGGCGTACCTGCCCGACGTGGCACGCATCGAACGGGCCTGGCTCGAGGCCTATCACGCCGCCGATGCGCCACCGCTCAACCCCGGTGCACTCGCCCGCATTCCCGCCGAGCGCGCCGCGGACGTGTGTTTGACGTTGCACCCGTCCGTGCGTCTGGTGCGCTCGCGCTGCGCTGCGCTGACGATCTGGCGGCTCAATGTCACCGACGGTCCCGTCACGGGCCCCGAGCCCATCGCACTCGATGCGAGTGCGCAGGATGCACTGCTTGCCCGCCCCGAAGCCGAAGTCGACGTCATCGCGCTCGCGCCCGGCGCGGCTGAATTCATCGCCGCGCTCGCCTCGGGCCGTACCCTGGGCGATGCCACAGAGTGCGCACGCAACGCCCACGAACCCTTTGATCTGACGGAACACCTGACCGCCCTGCTCGGGGGCGGCTGGATCACGTCTGCCCACCTGAAACGTCGCCGCACACGAGGTCCTTGAATCATGCTCTCCCGCCCCTTATCCGCCCCCCGCACTCTCATGACAGTGATGCCGTCGCACATTACCCGCGCGCTCAATCAACTGCGCTGCGGCGCCCTCGCACTGGCACCGCCGGCGGCACGGCTCGCGCTCGCGATTCCCTTCCTGAAATCCGGGCTGACCAAATGGAGCGGCTGGTGGCACGTCTCCCCGGTGGCGGATTTCCTCTTTGAATCGATGTTCCGGCTGCACATTCTCGGACACCGCTACCCGTTCCCCGCGCCGGATGCGCTGGCGCACATTGACGCCGTGGCAGAGGTTCTCCTTCCGGTCCTGCTCATCACCGGCCTGGCCACGCGCTTCAGCGCCCTGGCGCTGCTGGTCATGACGGGGGTGATCCAGCTCACCGATCCGACCGGTTGGGCCAATTTCCACCTGCCCTGGGCCGCGCTCGCGCTCGCCATTCTGGCGCTGGGTCCCGGCAAGGCGTCGCTCGACTTCGCGCTCGAGCGCGTGCTGCGTACGCCGGTTGCGCGCTAAGCTCGGGGGCAGACTCCTCAGAGGTGCAAAGATGAAGGCAATCTGGAATGACACGGTGCTCGCTACGAGCAACGACACGGTACTCCTGGAGGGCAATCATTACTTCCCGCCCGAGAGCCTCGATCAACGGTACTTCGAACCGAGCGAACGACATAGCGTATGCCCCTGGAAGGGCACGGCACATTACTACACGGTGAAAGTCGGCGAGGCGCGCAACCCCGATGCGGCCTGGTACTACCCCGAACCGAAGCCCGCTGCGCAGGCGATCCGGGGACGCGTGGCGTTCTGGCGCGGCGTCGACATCCGTCCCGACTGATCGGTGCGCGAGGCGGCCCCGGACCCAGCGCCGCTCAGCGTCGCCCGTACAGACCCGAACGCGAGGACCGGCCGTCGGCCTCGCTCGCGGGCGGCCGGTAGACGCCCGCGGCGCGCGCCATCAGCAAATACTTCCGGAACACCTCGTTGGTCTGCGCTTCGTGCTCGCTCACCGTCGTGCGGTCGACCGGATCGAAAAAGCAGCTCGGGTCCTCCCCCATGTAATCACCGCCGTGGAAATAGGCCATCGCCCGGCACCCGCCGCAGGTGTACTGGTAGCGGCAGCGACCGCAGCGTCCCTTCAGACGCGAGCGGTCCGTGATCGTGGCGAACAACGCGCTTGATGCCACCAACTCATCGAGCCGCTGGCGGCGCACATTGCCGGCGCTCAGCGCATCGAGCAGGACCGGACAGACGGACACCTCTCCCTCGGCGTTGATGGTGAGCCAGGTGCCCGCCCAGCACCCGATCGCCGGGTTCTGCGGCACCGTATGGTTGCGCGCCCCGCCGGAGACTTCGGCGTGCAGCTCCGGAGAGAGAAAGAACGGGGTATAGCTGACATAGCCATGCGGACTGCGCCGCAGGACGGGATGAAAATGCTCGCGCAGATCCTTGCGATCGAAACCGAGCTGCGCGAAGCATTGCGCACCGGAGCCGCGCGGCACCAGGGGCGAGCGGTTGTAGGCAATGTTGTGCCTGACGATGAATTCGATCGTCCTGGCGAAACTTTCGGTATTGTATTTGCCGATCGTGACCACGACGTGCTGGCCGAGTCCGAGCTCCATGCAGTCGCGCAGCACCGCGAGCGTACGACCCGATTCACTGTCGCGACTCCACTCGTTCTCATCATCGAGCGAATTCAGTCCGACGACGATGCGCGCCTGACCCGAGGTGACCTCGCGGATCTGCTCCAGGCGCGTGCGCGTGAGCTTCGCGCAGTTACTGAGCACCGAGCAGCGGTAACCCAACTCGACCGTCAGGCGCAACAACTCGTAGGCGTCCTTGCGCAGCAGAAACTCCCCGCCGCTCCACCCGATCGTATGTACACCGAGCCGGCGCGCCGGACGCAGGATCTGATCGCGGATCTCCTCGAGCGTCAGCTCGTTCAGGACACTTTCGCGCAGCCGTTTCGGTTCGTTGCTGCCGGTCATGCAGAACCGGCACCGCAGGTTGCACCGACGGGTCGCCTCGAAGTACACGACCTGGAACTGATACGGCGCCATGAGATTACCTCGCGAGAGCACCGCTGCGTTGATAATGCGGACCGGTTCGAGATGTCAACGCCGAGGCGGGCCGGAGGCGAGGAATGTCAGTTTACGCATCCGCCGCAGCGCGGCGCGCACTCAGGGCCGATCGAGCGCCGGGTAATGCCGGAAGATTCCGCTTTCGTTGAACGGCAACCTCCGCGGCGAATGCAGATACGCCGTGATCCGCGGCCGCTGTGCCACCGCCTCGTGCAGCGCAGCGACTCGCCGGTGCCGCCGCAGCACGCGCGCCATGCTGTGCGGAAACGCGTACTGAAGCCCCGTCACGATCTGAAACAGCGACAAATCCGCGTACGTCGCCCGGGCGCCGACCAGCCAGCCGCCCGCGCTCGCATTGCGCGCCAGCACCTGCTCGAAATAGCCCAGGAATTTCGCCAGCCGATGGCCGATGAAATCCGCA
>JAJZSQ010000070.1 GCA_021849615.1 Pseudomonadota bacterium | reverse complement strand
AGTACTTCGTTGAATGCTCGCGCGGAAATGCGCGCCAGCTCCGTGTTGCGCAGCGCCACGACGTTGGCCGTGCGCGGATGACCCGAGATCAGCCCCATCTCCCCGACGGTGTCCCCGGCGGCGAGCCGGGCGAGAAATCGGCCCTGGGCGCGCCCGCCGGCGGTCAGCACTGCGAGGCTGCCGCTGAGCACCACGTACAGCGCATCGGCCGGCTCGCCCGCGGAGAACAGCACCGCGCCGCCCGGCAGCGACAGCCACTCGGCGGCCGCCGCGATGGCGCCGAGAACCGCAGGTGCCAGGCCGCTGAACAGCGGCATTTCCCCCAATAAGACCGCGAGTTCATCGCGCAGCGTCCTGCTGTCCTCGAAGATGCCAGGGCTCATAGCGCTCTCTCCGACAGCTCGCTCGGTGGATGACCGGTTTGAATCCTCCCTCGCGCCGGCGGCTGCGCCGGCGGATCCGGCGCGGCAGCCCCGCGCTCGCGCAGCGTCACGGGCGCACTGCCCGCGCTGCGCGCTTGCGCACTCCTCCTCCCCGCGTGCTACTGCACGTCTGTGTTTGTTTCTGCGGGCGCGCCTCCGGGCAGCGCCCCCGCACCCGTTACTTCTGCACGATCGCCGTGACGCCCATGCCACCGGCGGTACACACCGAGATCAGGCCGCGCCTGGCCGACGAGTCGCCGGCCAGGAGCTTCGCCAGCGTCGCCAGGATGCGCGTGCCGGTGGCCGCGAACGGATGACCGATCGCGAGACTGCCGCCCTTGACGTTCAGCCGCGTCCGCTCGATGGTGCCGAGCGGCGCATCGAGACCAAGGCGGTCGCGGCAGAACTCGGCCGACTCCCACGCCGCGAGCGTACAGAGCACCTGGGCCGCGAACGCCTCGTGAATCTCGTAGTAATCGAAGTCCTGCAAGGTCAGGCGGGCGTCGCGCAGCATGGCCGGGACCGCATACGCCGGCGCCATGAGCAGCCCCTCGTGTCCGCTCGCGAAGTCCACCGCCCACACCTTGCCGTACGACAGGTAGGCGAGCACCGGCAGCCGGTGCCGCTCGGCCCACGCCTCGGAGGCAAGCAGCACGGCGCTCGCGCCATCGGTGAGCGGCGTACTGTTGCCCGCCGTCAGAGTGCCGTCGCGCACATCGAAGCTCGGCCGCAGCTTGGCGAGCTTTTCGAGCGACGTATCCGGGCGCACGTTGTTGTCGGCTGCAAGTCCCAGGTAGGGCTCGACCAGATCGTCATAGAAGCCTTCGCGCCACGCCGCGGCCGCCTTGCGGTGACTCTCGTAGGCGAGTTGGTCCTGCGCCTCGCGTCCGATGCGCCAGCGCTGCACCATCAGCTCGGTGCTCTCGCCCATCGACAGGCCGGTGCGAGGCTCGGCGACCGTGGGGAACACGGGCCTGAAATGCCGCGGCCGCAGCCCGAACCACGGGGCGAGGCGCTCACCGGCACTCCTGCCACGGTAACTGGCGAGCAGCAGCCGCTGGTAGTCGCGCGGATAGACGACGGGCGGATCACTGATCGTATCGACGCCGGCGGCAATGCCGCAGTCGATTTGCCCGAGGGCGATCTTGTTGCCGATCGCGATCGCCGCCTCGAGGCTGGTGCCGCAGGCGCGCTGCAGATCGAGACCCGGGGTCTGCGGATCGAGTCCGCTCGACAGCACGCTCTCGCGCGTGAGGTTGAAATCCTTGGAGTGCTTCAGGACCGCGCCGGCGGCGACATCGCCCAGCCGTTCGCCCTCGAGCCGGCAGCGCTGCACCAGGGCACGCAGCACCGCGGTGAGCATGTCCGGGTTGCCCACGCTCGCGTATGCGCTATAGGCCCTGGCGAACGGAATGCGCACGCCGCCGACGATGGCGACGCGCCGCACGGCTGAGCCGACCAGCATGAACCCCTCCCTCGGGACGGGTCGCGTCCCGATCCGCCTCCTAGGCTATCATGGCGCGCGCACGCCGGGCCAAGCGGCGCCCGGGAGCCGCGCGAGCGGCTTTCCGCGGCGCGGCCCGCACGATATCCTGCGCCCTCCAGGTGCAGCCTGAACGACTTGAAAGTAGAGCGTTTTATGGGCGAACTCACCACACTGATGGCCCGTGACGGGCACCAGTTCCAGGCCTATCTGGCCGCTCCGCCGGGCACCGCCCGTGGGGCCGTGGTCGTCATTCAGGAGATCTTCGGGGTCAACGCGCACATCCGCGCGGTGACCGACGGTTTCGCCGCCGAGGGCTACACGGTGATCGCGCCGTGCATGTTCGATCGGATCCGCCGCGGGATCGAGCTCGGCTACAGCGCGCCGGAGATCGAGGAGGGCCGCGGCTACATGCAGCAACTGCAGCCCGAGCAGACATTGAAGGATCTGGCTGCGGCGATCGCCGTGATCAAGCATGCCGGACGCGTCGGCACCGTCGGGTACTGCTGGGGCGGCGCGCAGGCATACCGGGCCGCCTGCCTGCTGCCGGTCGACTGTGCGGTGGTGTATTACGGTCGGGCCCAGGATGCCGGCAAGGCGCCGCACTGTCCGGTGCTGTATCACTTCGGTGCCGAGGACAAGAGCATTCCGCTCGCCGAACTCGAGCCTATGCGCCAGCGCGATCCAGGCGGCGTCTTCCACGTCTACCCGGGGGCCGGCCACGGCTTCAACTGCGACCTGCGAGCGTCCTATGACGCCGCGGCGGCCGCCTTGGCGCGCCGCCGGACGCTTCAGTTCCTAGAGCAGCACCTGCGGGGCGAGGAGCGCTCGGCCGTGTGAGGCCTCGCGCCGGACCCGGCAGGCGCGCGGGGTAGGGATTTGCCGCAGCGGCACTGGTTACAGGGCGTTTCGGTGCGGTATGGTGCACAGTATGCGCTATCACAGTTCTGCGGACTTTCACCGCGAGACGGCCGAGCGCATCGGCATTCTCGCGGTCAATTTCGGCACCCCCGACTCACCCGCACCGCGCGACGTGCGGCGCTTCCTGGCACGCATGCTCGGGGATCCGCGGGTCGTGGAAGTGCCGCGGCCGCTGTGGCTGCCGATCCTCTACGGATTCATTCTGCCCCTGCGACCGCGGCGCATCGCGCCGAAGTACCGCAAGATCTGGTCGGCCGAAGGCTCACCGCTGCGCGAGCTGTCAGAGCGGCTGCGCAACGGGCTCGCGAGTCTGCTCGCGCAGCGCATGATGGCGCCGTTCTCGCTCGAATTCGCCATGCTCTACGGCACCCCGAGCGTGTCCGAATCCCTGCAGCGGCTGCGCGCCGCCGGCGCGCGACGCATCCTGGTGCTGCCGCTGTTCCCGCAGTACTGCGGCGCCACCACCGGCGCGGTCTACGACCAGGTCAACGCCGAGCTGGCCGGGTGGCGCTGGCTGCCTGAGCTGCGCTTCATCTGCGAGTACCACGATCAGCCGCAGTACATCGAGGCATTGCGTGAAAGCGTCGCGCAGCACTGGGAGACGCACGGGCGCACGGGCCATCTGGTCATTTCCTTTCACGGCATTCCCGAGCGCTACTTTCACCAGGGTGACCCGTATTTCTGCAAGTGTCAGAAGACCGCACGGCTGCTCGCCGAGGAACTGCTGCTGAAGGATGGCGAGTGGACCGTCACGTTTCAATCGCGCTTCGGGCCCACCGAGTGGCTGCGTCCCTACACCATCGAGACGCTGGCGGGCATGCCGGCACGGGGCATCAGGGACGTGACCGTCATCTGCCCCGGGTTTGCGGTCGATTGCCTGGAGACGCTCGAGGAAATCGATGTCGAGAACCGGGCCGCATTCATGAGCGCCGGCGGCGAACGGTTCGAATACGTGCCGGCGCTGAACGCGCGGCCGGCACACGCCGCGGTGCTCGCCGCACAGATCGCGCGTCACTGCCAGGGTTGGACCGAGGTCGAGTTCGCACTGCACACCCCGGCGCAAGCCCAGGACACATCGGTGTAACCCCTCCCCACGGCACGCCGGCTGCTCTAAGCTAGCTGGGTGATGCTGCGAAACACGCGCGCCCGCTGGGGGGCACTCTCCCAACTATTCCACTGGCTGATCGCCGCCCTGATCGGGGTACAGATCGCGCTTGGCCTGATCGGCACCGAACTGCCGCTCAGCATGACCAAGCTGGCCACGCTGGCGCGTCACAAGTCACTCGGCATCACCCTGCTCGCCCTGATGCTGGTGCGCCTCACGTGGCGGGCGCTGAACCCGACGCCCGCGCTGCCCGACACTCTGAAGCCCCATGAGCGCGTGCTCGCGCGCGTCACCCACACCGGGCTGTATGTCCTGGTGATCGCGCTGCCGCTGACCGGCTGGATCATGTCCTCGGCACGGGGCTTCCCGGTCAGCTGGTTCAATCTGTTCCAGCTGCCGAACCTGGTGGGACGCAACGCGGCGCTCTATCACGCGATGGTGCGCACGCACGTGCTGCTCGCGATCGCGCTCGGCCTGATCCTCGTGCTGCACATCGCAGCGGCCCTCAAACATCACTTTGTCCTGAAGGACGATACACTGCGGCGCATGCTGCCCGGCGCGGGCACCGCCCTCACCCGCAAGGAATAACGGATGCTGACTTCCCGGCTCGCTCGACTCACCCTGTCCGCCTTCGCCCTGGCCGCAGTCGGCGCGGCGCACGCGGCCGTTCCCGGCCACGACTACGTCTCGAGCCCGGTGCACAGCACGCTCACCTACACGTTCACCCAGGCCGGCGCGGCGAATCACGGCGTGTTCAAGTCGTTCTCGGTGCAGTTCGATCCGCGCGCCAAGACACTCGAAGTTGTCATCGACATGCGCTCGTTCGATACCCGCGATGCGCAGCGCAACACGCTGCTCGGCGGCGCGCAGTTCTTCGACGTGGCGCGCTACCCGCAGGCGCGTTTCACGGCTGCGCAGCTGCAGAAGACGCCGAGCGGCTACATCGCCACCGGGCCGCTGACGCTGCGCGGTGTCACGCGCACCGTATCCGTCCCGTTCACCTGGCGGCCGCTCGGTGGCAGCGGCGGTGAACTTGAGGGCAAGACCGTCATCGAGCGTCTCGCGTTCGGCATCGGTCAGGGCGAGTGGCACGCCACCGAGTGGCTGGGCAATCCGGTGACGGTGCGCTTCGCCGTGCGCATGGTGCCCGCGACGCACTGAGCGCTCAGGACGGCCTGTTGCGCAACTTCGAGGTGCACAGGTCATAGATGGCGGCCGTGAGCACCCGCACCGCGTGACAGGTGCTCGCCTCGATACCCTTCAACGCCGCATCGCGCAGCGCGGCGGTGAGCATCGGCACATACTCGCCGGGCAGATCCTCCGGCACGGCCGCCGCCACACGTACCGCCGGAATCCCCTCGACGATCCGCCGTACGGTCTGATACAGACACTCGGCCTTGGCGCGCATCAGCGCCTCGTCGTCGCCGAACAGCGCGCCCACCGCGGCCAGACCCTCGGCCCATTGGGCGCGCGCCTGCTCCCAATCCCGTTCAGGCCCAAAGCCTACCCGGATGATCTCGCCCATCAGCGCCGCTCCTCGGTCCCGTCCCGACTCCCCGGCGCGGGCCCGGCGAGCGCCCCCGGCTGGGAGCGGCTCTCACGTTAGGCGGGCGGCGGCGACGGCACCAGAGGTCATTTGTGCCGCAAACTTGCAATTTTGCGCGCCCCGCGCGCCGCTCGAGCGCGGTGTTACCATGATCGGGCGGGCATCCGCGCTCGCACCCAGGAGACAGCACGATGCTCATCGTCACCACCGAAAGCGTGCCCGGTTACCGGGTGACAGCGGTCAAGGGTCAAGTCTTCGGCGTCGTGGTGCGCAGCCGCGGCCTGGCCGGCAATCTGATGGCTGGTCTGCGCTCGATCGCCGGCGGGGAGATCTCCGAGTACACCCAGCTGCTCGAGGAGGCGCGCCGGCACGCGGTCGACCGCATGGTGAAGAACGCCACGCTGATGCAGGCCAACGCCGTGGTGATGATGCGTTTCGATTCCTCGGAGATCGGTCAGACCATGAGCGAGATCGTCGCCTATGGCACCGCCGTGGTGATCGAGCCGGCCGCTTGAAGCTGCGCACCGCGCTCCTCGCGTTCTCGGCGCTGGCCGCCGCGGCCGGCGCATTCGAACTGCTCACGAAGAAATCCGGGCAGGGCCTGCCGCTGCTCGTCTTCGGTGCCGTGGGACTGCTCGCAACTCTGTTCGAGCGGTGGCGCTACCGCAAGCCGGCCCCGCCCGCAGCCCGCTGGCAGACGACGGGCGAGCGCTTCGAAGACCCGGCCACCGGCGAGCCGATGGAGGTCCTGTACGATCCGGTCACGGGCGAGCGGCGCTACGAACCGCTCAGCCGCCGCTCGCCGTGACCTGACGGCGCGCGCCTCAGCGCCGCCCTCTGCCCGTGCGCGCCGTCCGGCGCGCAGCCGTGCGGCGCGCGCTCTTTCGCTTCGGCGCCTGCGCAGGCCGTCGAACTGCGATCCGGCCTGACTTCGCAGTCTTTTTCTTCGGGACCTTACCGGGACGGATCCGGACGCGCTTGGCAGTCTGGGCGGTCTTGGCGGTTTTTGCCGGCGCACGCCGGGCTTTGACGATCTTGGTCTTCGGACGCCGTGCGGGCGTCTTGGCGACCGCCCGCCGCGGCGCCGATTTTCCCGTACGCGACTTCGACGTTGCGCGCTTGGCACGCTTCGCCGCGGCCGGCGTGCCGCGCCGGGGCGCAGTCCGCGCTCGAGCAGCCGCCTGTTTGACGCGCGTCGCGGGCGCCGCCGCCTCGTCCTCACCGCGCAGCTGCTCGAGGATCGCTGGATTCTCCAGCGTCGAGACATCCTGCGCGATGTCCTCGCCGCGCGCGATCGCGCGCAGCAGCCGGCGCATGATCTTGCCCGAACGAGTCTTCGGCAGGTTGTCCGCGAAGCGGATTTCATCCGGCTTGGCGATGGCACCGAGCTGCTGGCCCACCCAATCGCGCAGCACCTGCGTCAGATGCGCCGCATCGCCCTTCGGCCGGGCGCCGCGGCAGACCACGTAGGCGAACACCGACTCGCCCTTGACGTCGTGCGGCTTGCCGACCACGGCCGCCTCGGCGACGCGTGGATGGGCCACCAGCGCCGATTCGATTTCCATGGTACCGAGGCGATGGCCGGCCACGTTCAGCACATCGTCGATTCGACCCATGATCCAGAAATACCCGTCTTTGTCGCGGTGCGCGCTGTCTCCCGCGACGTAGTAACGGTTGCGGAATTTCTCCCAGTACGCGGCTAGGTAGCGGTCGTTGTTGCGCCAAATGGTGCGCAGCATCGAGGGCCAGGGCTTCTTGATCACCAGGTAGCCGCCGGCATCAGCCCCGGTCACCGGCTCGCCGTGATCGTCAACGATCTGCGCCTCGATGCCCGGCAGCGGCAACGTGCACGAGCCGGGCTTGGCGGGGGTGATGCCCGGCAGCGGCGAGAGCATGATCGCGCCGGTCTCGGTCTGCCACCAGGTGTCGACGATCGGACAACGCCCGCCGCCGATGACCCGGTGGTACCACATCCACGCTTCGGGATTGATCGGTTCTCCGACGCTGCCGAGCAGGCGCAGCCGCGACAGATCATAGCGGGCCGGCACCTCGTCGCCGAGCTTCATCAGCGCACGGATCGCCGTCGGGGCCGTGTAGAACACGCTGACGCCGTGATCCTGGCAGATCTTCCAGAAACGGCCGCCGTCCGGATAGGTCGGCCCGCCCTCGTACATCACGACCGTGGCGCCGGCGGCGAGCGGACCGTAGGCGAGATAGCTGTGTCCGGTGACCCACCCGGCGTCCGCG
The DNA here is from genome assembly GCA_021849615.1 of Pseudomonadota bacterium. Lineage (GTDB taxonomy): Bacteria > Pseudomonadota > Gammaproteobacteria > Steroidobacterales > Steroidobacteraceae > 13-2-20CM-66-19. The sequence goes on along the minus strand of JAJZSQ010000070.1, from coordinate 6,875 downwards.
GTGCACCAGAACACGTCCTCCTCGCGCAGGTCGAACACCCACTCGGTAGTCAGCTTCGCCCCGAGCAGATACCCGGCGCTCGAGTGCTGGATGCCCTTGGGCTTACCCGTGGAGCCGGAGGTGTAAAGCAGATAGAGCGGATGCTCCGCATCGACCCACTCGGGCTCGCACGCCGGGGACTGCCCCGCGATCGCCTCGTGCCACCACAGGTCGCGACCCGGCTCCATGGACACCGCTCGGCCGGTCCGCTTCAACACCACCACGTGCTTGACGCTCGGGCAGCCCGCTGCGAGTGCCTTGTCTGCGGCCACCTTCAGCTCGATCGCGTGTCCGGCGCGCCAACCGCCGTCGGCGGTGATCAGCACCTTCGCACCGGTGTCCTCGATCCGCTCCTTCAGTGCCGGAGCGGAGAAACCGCCGAACACCACCGAGTGGATCGCGCCGATGCGGTTGCACGCGTGCATCGCCACGATGATCTCGGGCACAAGCGGCATGTAGATCGCCACGCGGTCCCCGCGCTGCACACCGAGCGACTTCAGCGTATTGGCGAAGCGGCAGACCTCCCCGTGCAGTTCCTGGTAGCTGATGCGCCGCACATCGCCCGGCTCGCCTTCGAAGATGATGGCGGGCTTGTGGCCGCGGTCGGCCAGATGCACATCGAGGCAGTTGAACGAGACATTGAGCTCGCCATCGGTGAACCAGCGGAAATTCGGTGCGTCCTGTTCATCCAGGCTGACCGTGAACGGCTTGTGCCACACGAGGTGCTCGCGCGCCAGCTGCGCCCAGAAGCCGGTGTAATCGGTCTGCGCATGGCGGCGCAAGGCCTCGAGATCCGCCGGCTGCAGCCGCGCGCGCGCACTGAATTGCGCAGGCGGCGGGAATACGCGCTCCTCCTGCAGGACGGACACGATGTTCTTGCTCGCCATGGTAGCCCCCGCTGGTTCCTGTGACCCGAACGCTGAGCATAGCCGAAGCCCGCGCGAATTCCTGCCAGACCAATGGCGCGTTCGCCGGCTCAACCGCCCTGCGCGGCGAGCGCCGCCAGCCGCTCGGCCTGGCGGCGCAACAGCGGCCCGAAGCCGAGCCGGTCGTAGAGCGTGCCGAGGGACTGCAGATCCGGAACGCGCGGGCGCAGCTGCTCGGGGCTCGCCTCGAGCGGCATGTCGCACACGATGCGGGTCAGGCGGCGCGCCAGATAGACCGCCTCACGGTGCTCGTGCAGCCGCTCGCGCAACTCGCGCGCCCCGCGCAGACCGAGCGTGGCGACTCTGCCGAGCCCGGCATAGAGCTCATCGATGGAGCCGAAGGCGCGCATCAGCGCCGCAGCGGTCTTCGGACCGATCCCCGGAACGCCGGGAATGTTGTCCGAGGTGTCGCCGGTGAGCGCCAGGTAGTCGGCGAAGCGTTCCGGGGCGACGCCGAAGTGCCGCTCGACGTCACGGTAGCCGAGCTGTCCGCGCGCCCCGAAGTCCCAGTACAGATCCCCGTCGCGCACCAGTTGCGCCAGGTCTTTGTCGCGCGTGATGAACGCCGAGCGGATGCCCTGCGCGCGCATCCGGTGCGCCAGAGTGCCGATGATGTCGTCGGCCTCATAGTGCGAATCGACGAACACCGCCAGGCCGAGTCGCGCGCACAGGTCGCGGCAGTACTCGAACTGCGCGGCCAAGTCCGCCGGAGCCGGCTCGCGATTGGCCTTGTACGGGGGATAGATCTCGTTACGGTAGGAGGTGGCCAGGCGCCGATCGAAGGCGACCGCCACGAAGTGCGGCCGCGTCCGCTCCAGCAGGTCTCCGAGAAATCGGGCGAAGCCGAACACCGCATGCACCGGGCGCCCCTCGGTGTCGAGCATCTCAGGCAGCTGCGAATGGTAGGCGCGGAAGACGTAGACTGAGCCGTCGATGAGGTAAAGCAAGTTCAGCGGCTCCGTCGGCGGCACGCCCCGGGGTCATCGTCGGCGGGGCTCAGCTGAGCCAGCGTTGAATGCGGTCGTGCAGCGGGCTGGTACGCGGGAAGTGCGCCAGAAGATACTCCATCTGATCGGCGAGCACGCGCCGGCCCTTCAGAAAGATGTACTCGGCGTACGTCGGCGTGAACGGCACGGCGACCAGCTGCATCTTGGCCTGCTCCGGGGTACGCCAGGCCTTCTGGTTGTTGCAGCGGCGGCAGGCGGTCACCACGTTGTTCCAGGTGTCGAGGCCGCCCTGACTGAAGGGGCGGACGTGATCGCGGGACAGGTCCCGGGTCGCAAACCGCTGGCTGCAGTACATACAGATGTGCGCATCGCGTCGGAAGAGCGTCTGGTTGTTCAGCGGCGGCACGTAGTCGTGCCGGGTGCTGCCGGGATTGCCGGTATGCCCGACCGTCGCGACGATGGAATTGATCTCAAGCACGGTGCGCCGTCCGGTGAGCGCATTGATGCCGCCGAACAGCGTGAACAGAAGACTGCCGCAGGTATAGGCGACCTGGTCCTGGGTATAGAGCCGGGCCGCTTCCCGGTAATCGATCCACTCGAGCGGCATGCCGGCGACATCGGTGCGCAGCACAAGCTGAGAGAGCCCGCGTATCGCCCCCGTCAGGGTGATCCGCAGGTCATCGCTCGAGCCGAAATCGGCCCGCTCGAAATCTATGCCCATCATGGCCGGTTATAAGATAAGGCAAGATTATGCTTGAGTTCAACGGGACAACGTGTAGGGTAGAGCGCATGGGAGCCGGCCGCCGCGGTGCGCGGCGCCCGCCGGTCGGAAGGGGCTTTTGATGCCAATCACAATCGGCGCGCTGCGCGAAAGCGCCGCCCGCGAGACGCGCGTCAGTCTCGTGCCCGAGGTGGCCGAGAAGTTCATGCGCCTGGGCGCCGGCATTCTGCTGGAGCGAGGCGCTGGGGAGCGCGCTCAGTTTCCCGATGCGCTGTACCGCGGTGTCGAGTGGGCCGACGGTGCCGGCGTGCTCGAACGGGCGCAGGTTCTGCTCACCGTGCAGCCGCTCGAGATCGCACAGATCGGCGCACTGAAACCCGGCACGGTCGTGGCCGGCTTCCTGCAGCCCTACGCCCGCCACGCCGAGGTGCGCGCGCTGCAGGAACGAAACATCACCAGTTTCGCCATGGAGCTGGTGCCGCGCATCTCGCGCGCCCAGTCGATGGATGCGCTGTCCTCGCAGGCGGCCATCTCCGGCTACAAGGCCGTATTGATTGCGGCGAACCACCTGCAGAAGTTCCTACCTATGCTGACCACGGCGGCCGGCACGGTCCGGCCCGCTCAGGTGCTCGTCATCGGCGCCGGTGTCGCGGGTCTGCAGGCGATCGCGACAGCGCGCCGGCTCGGCGCGGTGGTCGAGGCTTATGACGTGCGCGGCGCGACCCGCGAACAGGTCCGCTCCCTCGGCGCAAAATTCGTCGACACCGGCGTCAGCGCCGAAGGCGCCGGCGGCTACGCGCGCGAATTGACCGAGGAGGAGAAGCGCCGCCAGCAGGAAGTCCTCGATGCGCGCATCGCCGCCGCGGACGCGCTGATCAGCACCGCGGCCGTACCGGGGCGGCCGGCGCCGAAGATCATCACACGCGCCGCGGCCGAGCGCATGCGGCCCGGATCGGTGATCGTGGATCTGGCGGCCGAACAGGGCGGCAACTGCGAGCTGACGCGTGCCGGGGAGACCGTGGTGCACCAGGGGGTACGGATCATCGGGCCGGTGAACCTGCCGGCCGACCTCGCCTACAACGCCAGCGAGATGTACGCGCGCAACCTGCTGAACTTCCTCTCCCCGGCGATCAAGCAGGGGGAACTCGCCATCGATTGGGAGGACGAGGTTTTCGCCAAAGCCTGCCTCACCCACGGCGGGCAGATCCGTCACGAACCGACGCGTCAGGCGCTGTCAGGCTGAAGACCCGCTCAAGGGGACGACCATGACCGGAATCGTTGCGCTCTACATTTTCATGCTCGCGGCCTTCACCGGTTACGAGGTGATCTCGCGGGTGCCGGTGATCCTGCACACCCCGCTGATGTCTGGCTCGAATTTCGTGCACGGCATCGTGCTGGTCGGCGCGATGGTCGCACTCGGCAACGCGCACACCCCGCTCGAGAAGACCATCGGCTTCATTGGCGTTCTGCTCGCCGCCGGCAACGCGGTTGGCGGCTACGTCGTGACCGAGCGCATGCTGGAGATGTTCAAATCGAGCAAGGCGCCCCGCTCGGCGTCCGAGGAACGCTGATGCCGGCTGCACCCGCGGCGCCGTGGAGCGCCGGCTCGCTGATCCAGGCGAGCTACTTCGTCACCGCCGTCCTGTTCATCACCGGACTGAAGCGCATGAGCTCCCCGGTGAGCGCCCGCAGCGGCATCGTGTGGGCCGGCGCCGGCATGCTGGTGGCGACGCTCGTGACGTTCGCCTACCCGGGGATGAGCAATTACCCGCTGATCAGCGCGGCCATCGTGCTCGGCGCGGCGCTCGCCTGGTGGAGCGGCAAGCGGGTCGCCATGACCAACATGCCGCAGATGATCGCCCTGTACAACGGCATGGGTGGCGGCGCGGCGGCTTCGATCGCCGCCGTGGAGCTGTACCGCGGCGGCAGCGACGGCGCGGTGGGCACCACGCTTGCAGTCGCCGGCGGACTGATCGGGGCGGTGTCCTTCAGCGGCAGCGCGATCGCCTTCGGCAAGCTCCAAGGCCTGATCAAGCGCAGCATCCGCTTCCGCGGCCAGCAGATCGTGAGCCTGCTGCTGCTCGCCGCGGCACTGGTGCACGGCGTGCTCGCGATCGTGCACCCCGGCGACTCGAGCGTGTACGTCACCGGTCTGCTGATCTTCGCGCTGTTGCTCGGCCTCGCCATGACGCTGCCGATCGGCGGGGCGGACATGCCAGTCGTGATCTCGCTGTATAACGCGCTCACCGGGCTCGCCGTCGGCTTCGAGGGCTTCGCGCTGCACAACGCGGCGATGATCATCGCCGGCACCGTGGTCGGCTCGGCCGGCACGCTGCTGACGCAGCTGATGGCCAGAGCCATGAACCGCTCGCTCGGCAACGTGCTGTTCTCCGGGTTCGGTGAAGGCAGCGCCGCAGGTGGCGGCGAAGTCAGCGGGAGCCTCAAACCCATCGAGGCCTCTGACGTCGGGGTGATGCTGGCGTTCGCACAGAAGGTGATCGTCGTACCGGGCTACGGCATGGCGGTTGCGCAGGCGCAGCACAAGATCTGGGAGCTGTGCCAGCTGCTGATCGATCGGGGCGTCACGGTGCGCTTTGCGATTCATCCGGTCGCCGGCCGCATGCCCGGGCACATGAACGTGCTGCTCGCCGAGGCGGGCGTGCCCTATGATCTGATTGGCGATCTGGAGGAAATCAACGGCGAGTTCGAGACCGCGGACGTGGCGCTCGTGATCGGCGCCAACGACGTCGTCAACCCGGTGGCGCGCACCGACAAGTCGAGTCCCATCTACGGCATGCCGATCCTCAATGCCGATCGGGCCCAGAACGTGATCGTCATCAAGCGCGGCCAGGGCGCAGGATTCTCCGGCATCGAGAACGCGCTGTTCTATCTCGACAACACGCGGATGCTGTACGGCGATGCGCAGAAAGTCGGCTCGGCGCTGATTGCCGCGGTCAAAGCGCTCAGCTAGCGACCGTTCAGCGCCACGGCGGGCGACCGCCCCGGCGCAACCGCGGCAACCCGCCGCCCATCCGACCCGGTCGCCCGGGTCTGAGCATCCGCCCGGCCGGCAGGCCCGGCAGACGCAGGCGCGGCCCGCGATTCATCTGGCGCAGCTGGCGCATCCTTCGGATCATGCGCTGGCGCTGCATCTGCAACTGCGCACGTCGAATCATCGCCTGCCGCTGCGCGGGCGTGGCCGAGCGCCAGCGCTCGCGCAACGCGCGGCGGCGCCACGCGGGCAGACGCTGGAAGGCCCGGAAGCTGCGCCGGATCGCCGCGCGCCGCGCAGCCGGCAATGCCTTGAATTGCTGCCAGCGCTGACGCAGCCGCGCGCGTTGCCCCGGAGACATGCGCTGCCATTGGGTGAAGCGCTGCCGCGCCTTGTGGCGTTCGGCGGGCGAGAGCTTGAGCCAGATCCGGCTGCCGCGCACCAGCGCCCGCTGGCTCTGCGGCGGCAGCGCCGCCCAGCGACCGCGCAGGGCGCCTAGCAGCTTCTGCTGGGCCGGGGTGAGCGCCGACCAGGGCAACGCCACGGCGGCGCTGCCCGGTGGCGGCGGGGGCGCCGCCCACGCCGGCGCCGCCAGGAGCAGCGCCGCCACCAGCAGCAGCAGCACGCGCACGACCCCGCGCATCAGTTGCCCACCTTGCGGTTTGCGGCCACCGTACCGGCCGGTGCTTTGGATTTCTTCGGCGGCTCGAGCTTCAACTGCGCGAGGTAGCCGAGCCAGGTGCCGCCCGCGGAGCGCTCGGCCTGACCGGTCGGATCGCTGCTGCCGAGGTATTGCAGCAGCCCCACTGGCACCGGCTTCGGGGCGGCCGGCGGCGCCGAGGCGCAGCCCGCGGGCAGGAGCGCCGCGGCCAGAAGCATCGCCGCCGTTGCACCGCCGCATCGTTCAACCGCCATGCTCGCTTGGCCCGTCAGCGGTGGCCCCCGGCGCTCCCGGACCGCTCGCCTGAGCGGCCGCCCACTCGTAGAACTGCCCGCCGCCGTTCTCGATCATCGTCAGTCCATCCCGATCGGTCAGCAGCCGCAAATCCTGCGCCGTCACCGCCGTGGCACTGGCGGACACCGGCGAACGCGCCGCCCGGTGCGGTGCGAGCAGCAGCGCCCCGGCCGCCGCGGCCACGAGCACCCCGGCGGCGGGCACCCACAGGCGCCGCCCCGCCAGCGCCTCCCGCCACGCGCCGCGGTGCGCACCGGCTTGCAGCAGGGCCGCGTGGCGCCGAGCGGGGCGCCTT
>JAJZSQ010000213.1 GCA_021849615.1 Pseudomonadota bacterium | reverse complement strand
GATTTCGAAGCCGTCGTTGGTCTGGCGCATCACCTCCAGACGGCGGCGGGCGAGCGCAGAGAGCGGCGCGCGGTACAGCAGCACGCAGCTGCTCGCCGCCGCGCCGCGTCCGACCCGCCCGCGCAGCTGGTGCAGCTGCGCCAGTCCCATGCGTTCGGCGTTCTCGATCACCATCAGCGTCGCATTCGGCACATCGACACCGACCTCGATCACGGTGGTGGCGACCAGCACCTGGATGTGTCCGGCCTGAAAGGCGTGCATCGCTGCCTCTTTCCGGGCCGAGGCGAGCCGACCGTGCACCAGATCGACGCGCAGCTCCGGCAGCGCTTCGGCGAGCACCGCAGCGGTCTCCTCGGCCGCCTGGGCGCGCAGCTCCTCGGACTCCTCGATGAGCGGACACACCCAGTACACCTGCCGACCCGAGCGGCAGGCCTGTGCGACCCGCGCGACGACTTCATCGCGGCGCTGCTCGGGCACCACGACCGTCTGCACCGGCGTGCGTCCCGGCGGCAGCTCATCGATCACCGAAACGTCCAGGTCCGCGTAGGCGGTCATGGCGAGCGTGCGCGGGATCGGTGTCGCGGTCATGATCAGCTGATGCGGAAAGCGGCCGCGCGCGCGGCCCTTCTCCTGCAGGCGCAGGCGTTGCTGCACCCCGAAGCGGTGCTGCTCGTCGACGATCACCAGCGCGAGGTGCGCGAATTCAATGCCCTCCTGAAACAGCGCGTGCGTGCCGACGACCATGCGCACCTCGCCGGAGGCGACCGCCTCGAGCGCGCTGCGCCGCTCGCGGGCCGGCTGGGCGCCGCAGAGCAGCGCCACGGGCAGCCCGAGCGGCTGCAGCCAGGCGCGGAAATTGCGCGCGTGCTGCTCGGCGAGGAGTTCCGTGGGCGCCATCAGCGCCGCCTGCAGGCCGCTGCCCGCGGCCCGCGCCGCGGCCAGCGCCGCCACGACGGTCTTGCCGCAGCCGACATCGCCCTGCACCAGGCGCACCATCGGCCGCTCGGCACGCACATCGGCTTCCACTTCGGCCAGCGCCCGCCTCTGCGCCCCGGTCAGTTGAAACGGCAGAGAAGCCAGCAGGCGCGCGGCGAGCCCCTCGGGATCCTCGAGCGCCCAGGCCGGATCCGAGCGCGTGGCGCGCTTGATCAGCCGCAGGTTCGCCTGGTGGGCGAGCAGTTCCTCGAAGGCGAGACGTCGCTGCGCCGGATGGCGCCGCGCGCTGAGCTGCGCAAGCTGCGCCTGCTTCGGCGGCCGATGCACGTAATGCAGCGCCTCGCGCAGCGACGGCAAGTGCAGATCCTCCAGCAGCTCGCGCGGCACCCAGTCGTGCACGCCCGCGCTGTCCAGTTCACGCAGCGCCTGTCCGATCAGCATGCGCAGCCGGCCCTGCGTGACCCCTTCGGTCAGTGGATACAGGGGCGTCAGCGTGTCCTGCACCGCCCCGGAGTGCTCGGTGACCCGCTGGTATTCGGGATGGACGATCTCGAGCCCCTGCGGCCCGCGACGCACTTCGCCGAACACCCGCAGGCGCGTGCCGCGCGCGAGCCCCTCCTGCTGGGCCGCGGAGAAATGGAAGAACCGCAGCGTCAGGAAGCCCGAGCCGTCCGACAACCGCGTCAGCAGCTGGCGGCGCCGGCGAAACACGACCTCGGTGAGCTGCACTTCCCCTTCGATCAGCGCGCGCATGCCGGGGAACAGCTCGCCGATGCGCCGGCACTCGGTGCGGTCGTCGTAATCAACGGGCAGGATGAACAGCAGATCCTGCACCTGCTCGACCCCGAGGCGGCGCAGCCGACCGGCGAGCGCCGCCCCGACGCCGCGCAGCGCCGTCACCGGGCGCTGTTCGTTCGCGCCGCGTTTGCGGGCCGCTTCAGCCAAGGTACAGGATGCACTCCGCCTCGACGTGCGCACCCTTGGGCAGCTGCGCCACGCCGACCGCCGCCCGCGCCGGGTAGGGCTGCGGAAAGTACTGCGCCATGATCTCGTTGACCTTGGGGAAATGCGTCAGGTCGGTCAGGTAGATGTTGACCTTCACCGCCTGCGCGAGGGAGCCGCCGGCCGCCTCGGCCACGGCCTTGAGGTTCTCGAACACGCGGCGGATTTCCGCCTCGATACCGCCGTCGACCAGCTCCTTGGTGGCCGGATCGAGCGGAATCTGCCCGGAGAGATACACCGTATCCCCGACGCGCACCGCCTGCGAATACGTGCCGATGGCCGCCGGGGCGCGGTCGGTCTGAATGATCGTGCGGCTCATGTCCATCCTCATGCAGTGTGGGAATTCGAATCCGGGTCGTCGAGCTCTTCGCTGTCGGCGCGCCCGCCGCGCGCGTGCGCAGCGATGGTGCGGCTGACGCGCGCCACGTCGGGCATGCGGCGGATCACGCGCATCACGTGCGCGAGCTGCTTGCGGTCGCGCACTTTCAGCTCGAACGTCAGTGTCGTGGCGTCGCCTTCCTGCTCTTCGATCGAGACGTGATGAATGTTGGTGTCGGCGCTGGCGATCGCCGCGGCGACCCGGGCGAGCACGCCGGTACGGTTGACCACATCGACGCGGATCTCGGAGCTGAACAGCCGCTCCGGAGCGGGCTGCCAGCTCACGGGCAGCCACTTCTCGGGGTGTGTGCGGTAGTCCTGGACGTTCACGCAGCGGTCGCGGTGGATGACCA
>JAJZSQ010000212.1 GCA_021849615.1 Pseudomonadota bacterium | reverse complement strand
CAGGCCGCCCACGTGCGCTACTCAGGTTCCGCCTCAAATCCCTGGTTGCGCACGATCTTCGAGTGGGTGCTGCCGTTTGTGCTGCTGTTCGGGGTGTGGAGCTGGCTGATGCGCCGCGGCATGGGCGGGGGCTCGGGTCTGGCGATGGGCGTCGGGCAGAGCAAGGCGAAGCTGTACGTCGAGTCCCAGACCCGGGTACGGTTCGCCGATGTCGCCGGCATCGACGAGGCCAAGCAGGAGCTCGAGGAGGTGGTGCAGTTCCTGCGCGATCCGCAGCGCTTTCGCGGGCTCGGCGGCAAGATCCCCAAGGGGGTGCTCATCGTCGGTGCGCCCGGAACGGGCAAGACCCTGCTCGCCAAGGCCGTGGCCGGCGAGGCCGGGGTGCCGTTCCTGTCGATCAGCGGCTCGGAGTTCGTCGAGATGTTCGTCGGCGTCGGTGCGGCCCGGGTGCGGGATCTGTTCGCCCAGGCGCGCTCGCGCGCTCCGTGCATCATTTTCATCGATGAGCTCGATGCGCTCGGCAAGGCGCGCGGCATGAGCGGGCTCGCCGGTAATGACGAGCGCGAACAGACCCTCAATCAGCTGCTGGTTCAAATGGACGGGTTCGAGTCCGACAGCGGCGTGATCATCCTGGCGGCCACCAACCGGCCCGAAATTCTCGATCCGGCATTGCTGCGACCGGGGCGATTCGACCGGCACGTGGCCATCGATCGGCCGGACATCAAGGGGCGCGAGGCGATCCTCAAGGTGCATGCCAAGAGCGTGAAGCTCAGTCCCTCAGTCGATCTGGCCCAGGTGGCCGCCAAGACTCCGGGATTCGCCGGGGCGGATCTGGCGAACATCGTCAACGAGGCGGCCCTGCACGCGGCGCGGTCGAACAAGACGGCAGTCGAACCGCAGGACTTCGATGAAGCGATCGATCGTGTGGTCGCGGGGCTGGAGAAGCGCAACCGCGTCATGAACCCCAAAGAGAAAGAGACAGTCGCCTATCACGAGGCCGGCCATGCGCTGGTGGCCGAGAGCCGCCCGCATGCCGACCGGGTGAGCAAGATCTCGATCATTCCGCGCGGCATCGGTGCACTCGGCTACACCCAGCAGCTGCCCACGGAGGACCGGTACCTGCTCAAGCGCAGCGAGCTGCTCGACCGGTTGGACGTGTTGCTCGGCGGACGGGTCGCCGAGGAGCTGATCTATGCCGATGTGTCGACCGGCGCGCAGGATGACCTGCAGCGCGCCACCGACATGGCACGGCACATGATTACGCAATACGGCATGAGCGAGCGGCTGGGGCAGGTCGCCTTCGATACGGGGCGGCGCGGCGCGTATTTGTCGGTACCGGAGATGCCGCAGACGGCCGCTTACAGTAATGAGACCGCCAGAGTCATCGACGAGGAGGTTGCACGGCTGATTCGCGAGGCGCATGACCGGGTTGCGAAGACGTTGGGCGAACAACGCGAGACGCTCGAGGCGCTGGCGCGACTGCTGCTCGAGCGGGAAGTCGTCGACCGTGCCGCACTAGATGCCGTCTTGGGGACGAACCGTGCACAGCAGCCCGCCGGTGCCGATCTGACGCCAGTTCGCGACAGTGCGGCGGTCGGCTGAACGAGCCAGTGCACGTACGCTCGCAATCGAGTCATCCCGCGATGCCCTCGCTGCTGCCAGGCACCGACGGGTTGCGCTTAGGGAGTCAGTCGTTATCATCGGATTTCAGGCCGCCGTTGGCCAGCGGAGGTGGCGGGAGTCATTTTGCCAGTCGTTCAAATGGACCTCGCGCGTCTGCGCACGGAGTTCGTGCGCGAGCGCGCATGGGCGGGAGACACGGGCGGAACGTCGGTGCATGCGCATCTGGCGAGCCTGCCGACGCGCGCACATGGCCCGGAAAGGCGGCGCAGCCCGCCGGGCCATTGTGCCTGGAGCGTGCGGTGAACGGCCTGGACGGAGCGGCCGAGGAGATCAGCGAGGATTTTCACGGCATGATCGGGCGCAGCGCGGTCATGTTGGCGCTGTATGAGCAGGCCCGGCAGGTCGCACGCGCCGGCGGCTCGGTGCTGGTCTGCGGGGAGAGCGGGGTGGGCAAGGAACTCATCACCCGGGCGCTGCATGCCGAGAGCGATCGCGGTGACGGTCCGCTGATCCCGGTCAATTGCGCCGGGATTCCTTCCGAGCTGCTCGAGAGCGAGCTGTTCGGCCATGCCAGCGGCGCATTCACCGGGGCGCAGCACGCCCGGCGCGGGCTGTTCGCCGAAGCCCATGGCGGAACGCTGCTGCTCGATGAGATCGCGGAGCTGGCGCCCGAGATGCAGGCGAAACTGCTGCGGGTGCTGCAGGATGGGCAGGTCCGGCCGCTGGGTGCGAACCTCGAGCGGCAGGTGGATGTGCGCGTGGTGGCGGCGACCAACCGCGATCTGGAGCGGGAAGTGACCCGGGGTCGCTTCCGCGAGGACTTGTTCTTCCGTCTGGCCACGTTCACGCTGCGCGTTCCGCCGCTGCGCGAGCGGGGCGAGGATCTGCAGCGTCTGGCAGCGCATTTCGCGTGCCACTTCAGTGTGGCGATCGGGCGCTCGCCGCTCGCGTTGAGCGATGCGGCGTTGAGTCTCCTCAGCGGCTATTCGTTTCCCGGGAACGTTCGCGAGCTTGCCAACCTGATCGAGCGGGCGGTCACGTTCTAGATC
>JAJZSQ010000069.1 GCA_021849615.1 Pseudomonadota bacterium | reverse complement strand
CTGGACGTGCCGGCGTGGTGGCCACGGCCGCCGATGAATCTCTCGGCCGCAGCCGGAATGCATCGTTTCGTGTGGGATATGCATTATCCGCCCGTGCCGGGTGCGCCGCGGGTCCTCGATGCCAATCAGGCGGTCCGGCATGACACGCCGGTGCTGTCGAGCTCGCCCTGGGTCATGCCGGGCCGCTATACCGTGCGGTTGACGGTGGCCGGCCACACCTACGTTCAGCCGCTGACCGTCATCATGGATCCGCGTGTGCACACCCCGATGGCGGCGCTGCGGCAGCAGTTCGAGGCCTCGATGCAGGCGTATCGGGACGCGATTGCCGCGAGCGGCGCAGTTCGCCAGGTGGGGGCGCTTGAGCGGCAGCTCGCGGCACGCAAGCCGACGACGGTGCTGGCGGCGTACCGGAAACGTCTGGAGGATCTTTCGGGGCGGCCGGTGAGTGAGCGGTCGGCCGTGTTCTTCCGCCGAGGTCCGCCGTCATTCGGTAGCGTCGGGGTGGCTCTGCAGCGGCTCATGCGGCGGATGCAGGCGGCCGATCGCGCACCGACGGCTGCAGATCTGCAAGCCCTCGCGAAGCTCGATGCAGAGTACCGGGGGCTGCACCGGCGCTGGGAGACGCTCAGGCGCCACGACCCGTTGGCTCATTGAGGCGGGACGCGGCTCGCCCGGGCACGGCCCCTGTGAGGGGTCACCCGTGCTCGGGCGGTTCGGGCAGATGGAACAGGCGTCGAGTGGCGGCCGAGGTTGAAGCGCCGAGCGATTCAATTGATTCGCCGCGCGCCGCCGCGATCGTGCGGGCAATGTGTGGCAGGTAGGCCGGCTCATTGCGCCGCGATGCGGGCTTCGGCGTGAGGTCGCGCGGCAGGAGATACGGACCGTCGGTTTCGATCAGGAGGCGGTCGGCCGGGATGTGCGGCACCAGTGTCAGCAGATGCGCTCCGCGGCGCTCATCGCAGATCCAGCCCGTGATGCCGATGGCCAGACCCAGTTCCAGGTAGCGCTCCAGTTCCTCCGCCCCGGCGGTGAAACAGTGCGCCACCCCGCCGCACAGTGTCGGCCAGTGCTCACGGAGGATGGCCAGAAAGTCCGCGTGCGCGTCTCGTTGATGCAGAAAGACCGGTTTGTGTAGGCGTGCGGCCAGCTCCAGCTGGCGATGGAAGGCGCGCTGCTGCGCGGCGCGCGGGGCGAGATCACGGAAATAGTCGAGGCCGCATTCGCCCACGGCGATGACTTCGGGGGCCCCGGCGAGGTCGGTCAGCTCCGTCAGTAGTGCATCGGTCAAGTCCGTCGCGTGGTGTGGATGCACGCCCGCGGTGGCGAACAGGCGCTGCGGATGCGATCGGGCGAGTTCGATCGCCTTGCGAGTGCTCGGTGCGCATGATCCGGTCACGATCATCTGAGTGACGCCGGAGTGAATCGCGCGTGCGATGACGTCGTCTCGGTCAGCGTCGTAGCTGTCGTGAGCGAGGTTGATGCCGATGTCGATGAGGTCCGGCGGGGCGCAAGGCATGGGGGTGTTCGCGGATGGGAGTGGAGCGTCCGCAGTATGCGGGTTGACCGCCCGGTTTGTCACGGAAAAATCCTTGATTTGATCCTTGATTGTGGGATCATGGGGCATGACCCGCGTCACCGGTAAATTCCAGATTACCTTGCCGAAGCGTCTCGTTGACACTTATGGCATTCGGGTGGGCGATGAGGTGGAGCTCGTTGCGGCGGGTGATTCGATCGTGATTGTTCCGGCGCGGTCGTGCCGGCAGGAACTGTCCACGGAGGAGCAGCTGCGCCTGTTTGACGCCACGAGTCAGTGGCTCGAATCCCGTGAGTGGCCCGTGACCTACGCGTCCGATGAACCTCGCGGGTGGACGCGAGAGGAGCTGTACGAGCGTGGTCGCCCTCGTTGACACCAATGTTTTGGTGTATCGCTTCGATAAGCGCTTTCCGGCCAAGCAGGCCATCGCCGCGGAACTGTTACGCCGCGGGATCGTGGAGCGCTCGGTGCTGGTGCCTCATCAGGCGATCGTCTAGTTCGTGTCGGTCGTGACCCGGCCGGCAGGTCAGACGCCCCCGCTGTTCACGCTGGATGAGGCGCTGCGTCAGGTGGAACACCTGTTCAGCGAGTTTCCGGTGCTGTATCCGACGGAAAATACGGTCCGTACCGCATTGCGCGGTGCGGCGCTGTACAAACTCTCCTGGCATGACGCCCACCTGTGGGCGTACGCGGACGAGCGCGGCATCGAGACGATCTGGTCGGAAGACTTTGCGGACGGACAGTGGTACGGAAGAGTTCGGGTGCGCGATCCGTTTCGCGCCGCCGTGCATGAGGCTCCGGCAGCTCAGGGTGCCAGTGCCTGACACGCAGCGGGCGGCGCCGTCAGCCGATCAGAGTTTCGGCAGCGCCTCGAGCGCCGAGCACAGCGCCTCCACGTGCGTCGTCTCCTGGTTCCAGGCCGTCACCAGACGGGCAAGACCGGAACGTTCGGCTCCCCAGTCGTAGAACTCGAATCCGGCGGTACGCAGCGTGCGTTTGCCCTCGGCGCCGAGCCGCACGAAGACTTCGTTCGCCTCGACGGGCGCGATGAGCCGCGCACCGGCAGCCGCCCCGATGCGCTGCGCAAATCCGTTGGCGCGGGTCGCGTTGCGCCGCCACAGGTCGTTCTCCAGGTACGCCAGCAGCTGCGCGGAGACGAAACGGGACTTCGAGAGCAGGTGGCCGGCGCGCTTGCGGCGCAGTTCGAAATCGCGCACCAGGTTGGTGTCGAAGAACACGACGGCTTCGGCGGCAAATGCGCCGTTCTTGGTGGCGCCGAAGGACAGCACGTCGACCCCGGCCCGCCAGGTGACGTCGGCCGGGTGACAGTCGAGAAAGGTCAGGGCATTGGCGAAGCGCGCCCCGTCCATGTGCACCTTCAGGCCGTGCGCGTGCGCCACCTTACACAGCTCGGTCAGTTCCTGCGGCCGGTACGCCGTGCCGAGTTCGGTCGCCTGGCTCACCGAGACGGCCGCCGGCTGCACGGTATGCACCGACACGGGATGCCCCTCGAGCGCCGCGGCGAGCGTCTCGGCGCTGAGTTTGGCATGCGCGCCCTCGAGCAGCATCAGCTGCGCGCCGCCGGAATAGAACGCCGGTGCGCCGCACTCGTCGCAGGCGATGTGCGCCTCGTGGTGCGCGAAAATCGCCCCGTACGGCGGCGTCAGCGTGGCGAGCGCGAGTGCATTGGCGGCGGTGCCCGTGGCGAGCGCGAACGCGCGCACCGGGGCGCCGAAGAACGCTCCGAGGGCCGCATCGAGACGCTGCGTCCAGGGATCGTCCCCGTAGGCGACTTCCAGGCCGTGATTCGCGGCGGCCAGCGCCTCGAGCATCTCCGGGCAGGCGCTCGCCGTGTTGTCACTCATGAACCGCATGGTCTGCTGGGCCATCATCGCACTGTCCCCTTCCGATCTAGATCCGCCACTTGAACGACCAGGCGCCGAAGGCGAGGAACACCACCGTCACGACCCCGAGATAGAGCAGGGTCGGGGCAATGGTGCCGATGCCGGCGCCGTAGAGCATCACTTCGCGGGCCGCATGCAACAGTTGCGTCAGCGGCAGCGCATCGGCGACCCATCGCACCCACTTGGGCGAGCCGGCGAGGGAGAACCACACGCCCGAGAGCAGCATCATCGGCCAGGTGAGCAGATTGAGGATGCCATTCACCAGCTCCTCGCTGGCAAAGCGTGCTGCGATGGTGAGCCCGAGCGCGATCATCGAGAGCGCCCCGAGCACCGTCAGCAGCAACAGCAGCGCGAGGCTCCCGGCGCTGTGGAAGTGGATCATCGCACCGACCGCCAGGTACAGCACCGTCGTGATGAGCACGATGATGGTCAGGCGCGAGAGCACCTGGGCGCTGAGGAACTCCAGTGCGGTGAGCGGCGTGGCATTGAGCCGCTTGAGAAATCCGCTCTGCCGGTAGCGCAGCACGACGTAGCCGACGCCGAACAGGCAGCTGAACATCATGTTCATGCCGAGAATGCCCGGGAACAGCCAGTCGAGGTAGCGCACCGCGTGACCGCTCACCGGGGCGCGCTGTGCGCCGGGATCGGCGGCGAGCAGCAGCTTCTCGGTGATGTAGCCTTTCGGGGAGTCGGTGTTCACCCAGTAGCGCGGCGGCCGGCCGGGCGCGAGCAGCAGATCGATGCGCTGGCGGCGCACCGCATGCAGCCCGGCCGCGGCACTCTGGATGTCGATGAACTGCACGTACTGGGTGTGCAGGAAGGTATCGCCGTGCGCCGCTGCCGTCCCGCCGATGACGCCGACCTTGAACAGCGGCCGCGGCGGCCCGCCGAAGATGAAGCCCATGCCGATGATGATCGACACCGGCAGCAGCAGCGTGAACACCAGCGTGCCGCGGTCGCGCACGAACTCCAGGTTGCGCGCATGCCAGACGGACAGCAGACGTCGGATCATGCCCGTAGCTCCCGGCCGGTCAGTTCGAGGAACAGATCCTCGAGGTTCGGCGGACGAATGCGCAGGTTGCGCAGCGGCACCTCGGCCTCGAGCAGCGTGCGCAGCGTGGCGTCGAGGTCATCGGTGGTGATCTCGATACGCGCCTCGCTCTCGATCATCTGCAGCGGCAGTGTGCGGGCGGCGGCCGGGACGTCCGCGCGCGGCAGTTCGAGGAGCACCGCCGCAAAGTGCTCCCGCAGCAGCGCCGCGGGGGTTCCCTGGGCGATGATGCGCCCGCGATCGACGATGGCGATGACGTCGCAGAGGATTTCGGCTTCCTCCATGTAATGGGTCGTGAGGATCATGGTCTTGCGCTGCGCCTTGATGGCGCGCACCAGTGACCAGAAGTTGCGCCGCGCCTGCGGGTCGAGGCCGGTGGTCGGCTCATCGAGGAACAGTACCGCCGGATCGTTCACCAGCGCGATTGCGAGCAGCAGGCGCTGCAGCTGACCGCCGGAGAGTTTGCGGTTGTCGCGCTCGGCGAGCGCCTCGAGCGAACACAGCTTGAGCAGCTCATCGATGTCGCGGCCGTGAGCGTACAGTCCGCGGAACATCGCGAGGCTCTGGCGCACGGTGAGGAAGTTCTGCAGCGCCGTGGCCTGGAAGAGGATTCCGGCCTCCTCGCGGAAGCGGCTGCCGAGCGGCTCGCCCCGGTAGCGCACTTCGCCCGAGCTCGGGGTGAGGATTCCTTCCATGATCTCGATGGTGGTGGTCTTGCCGGCGCCATTCGGTCCGAGCAGCCCGAAGCACACGCCTTCCGGGACGCTGAAGGAAATGCTGTCGAGCGCAGTGACCCCGGGGTACTGCTTGACGAGGTCACGGACTTCGAGAATCGGTGAGGTCATGGCGGATCTGCTCGCTGCGCGCAGCGGCATCGTAGCCGATCGGAGGGCCGTGCGTCTGCCCGAGGCAGCGCGCCCGCACACTGGTAAAATGAATGCGTTCAGGAGACGGCGCGATGCGCCCGGCGGGTTGTGGCGTGATGGGTGAACTGGCGGCGCAATTGCCGCTGTGGTCCGAGCAGGACGCAGGATGGAGCGTGCGCGAGAGCAGGCGTGCGCGGCGCATGGTGGTGCGCGTGTTTCATTCCGGGCGCGTCGAAGTGGTCGTGCCGGTGAAGACACCGCCGGGGTTGATTGCGACGTTTCTCGAACGGCATCGGCTGTGGATCGAGCGCAAGCGTGCCGAGGCACGCCGCACGGCGGTCATCGCCGAGCCGTTCCCCCCCGAGCGCATCGAGCTCGCGGCCTGTGCCGAGCAGTGGCCGGTGCACCTCGCCGGCGGCAGCGGACGGTTGCGCCTCAGCCGTGCCGGCGGGCTGCTCACGGTGAGCGGGCAGAGCGGGGAGCCCGAGCAGCTGCGCCAGGCGCTGCGGCGCTGGCTGCTCGAGCGCGCCGGGGAAGTGCTCGAGCCGGCGCTCGCGGCCTGCGCCCGCGAATTCGGCTTCAGTTACACGCGTGTGGCCATTCGCCGTCAGCGCTCGCGCTGGGGCAGCTGTTCGGTGTCCGGCACGATCAGTCTGAATGCCTGTCTGCTGTTCCTGCCGCCGCCGGTGGTGCGCTATCTGCTGATTCACGAGCTGGCGCATACTCGCCACATGAATCACTCGCGGCGCTTCTGGCAATGCGTGGCGGCCTGCTGCCCGGACTACCGGCAGCTCGACCGGGCGCTGTCCGAAGGCTGGCGCAGCGTGCCGGCGTGGGTGTTCGGCGAGGCGATTCCGTGAGCCCGAAGCGGCCCGACAAGGGCACGCGCGTCGATCTGTCGGGCGAGGCGATCCACTGGGATCTCGGCGAATCGCTGTCCTATGGACAGTACCTGCAGCTCGAGAAGGTGCTCGGCGCGCAACAGCCGCTGTCCACCGAGCACGACGAGATGCTCTTCATCATCGTGCACCAGGCGAGCGAACTGTGGATGCGTCTGATGCTGCACGAGCTCAGCGACGTGCTCGAATGCGTGCGGCGCGATGACCTCGGGCCGTCATTCAAGCGTCTGCAGCGCATCTCGCGCGTGCAGGCGCAGCTGCTCTCGAGCTGGGAAGTGCTCTCGACACTGACCCCGGCCGAGTATTCGGCGTTCCGCAATGCGCTCGGCCGCTCCTCGGGGTTTCAGTCCTATCAATACCGGCTGCTCGAGTTCACGCTCGGCAACAAGAACGCCGAGATGATCAAAGTGCACCGGCGCGATCGGGCCGTGTACGCGCGCCTGGAGCGCGCGCTCGGCGCCCCCTCGCTGTACGACGAGGCGCTGCGACTGCTCAGCCGCCGCGGCTACGGGATTCCGGAGCGCTACCTGAACCGCGATTTCCGCGAACCCTACCGCCCGAGCAAGCAGGTGACCGGCGCCTGGCTCGGTGTCTACCACAATGCCGAGCAGGACTGGGACCTGTACCAGTTCGCCGAGCGGTTGATCGACCTCGACTACCAGTTCCAGCTGTGGCGGTTCCATCACCTGAAGACCGTCGAGCGCATCATCGGCTACAAGAGCGGCACGGGCGGCACCGGCGGGGTGTCCTACCTCGCCAAGGCACTGGAGCTGAAGTTCTTCCCCGAGCTGTGGCAGGTGCGCACGTCGATGTGAGCGGCTGCGGAGCCGTTCAGCGCCAGCGCTCGCAGGTCAGTCCCGCACGCGCTGCGGCGCGCCGGGCCCGTGCGCTGCCGTTGACCAGCACACCGTGCTCGACCTGCACCAGATGCGCAAGGTCCGCGGACGAGTTGCCATAAGCGCTCGCCGGGCCGGGCAGGCGGGCGCGCAGCGCCCGCAGACAATGCACCTTCTCCTCGCCCTGGCGGTTCGGCGTGCTGAGTCGTCCATCGAGACGCTCGGCGCGCCAGCGTACCCCGGTGCAGATCACCTCCTCGAACCCCAGCGCGCGGCCGATCACCGGCACGTACAGATCGGGGCTGGCACTCATGAGCACGAGCCGGTCGCCGGCCTGCGCATGCTCGGCGATCCGAGCGCGCGCCGCAGCGAATGTGCCCTGCGCCAGCAGTCGCGTCACGAACTGCTCGCTCCAGGCGTCGAGCTGCGAGCGGTGCACGCCGCCGAGCGCGCTGCGCATCAGGGCGGACTTCAACGGCCCGCGGCCGCACAGGCCGAGTGCGAAGCCGAGCAGTGCCGGCAGCACGCCGAGGGCGCGCGGAATGCGCCACGGATGGCGCAGCAGAAAGCCGAGCACATACGGCGCGAGGGTGTCGTGGCGGGTGATGGTCCCGTCGAGATCGAAGATCGCGAGCCGCATGGGCTGAGGTGCGCAGGGGGCGCGGGCCGCAGCGCTGCCGAATCCGGCGACGCTGCGGCCCGGGCCGGCCGTTCAGCCCTGGGCGGCGAGCTGGCGCAGCACGTACTGCAGGATGCCGCCGTGGCGGTAGTACTCGCGCTCCTTCGGCGTGTCGATGCGCACGCGCGCCTTGAACGCAATCGTCTTGCCGCCCTGCGGGTCGCGCGCCTGCACGCTCACCTCGCGATCCCCGGCGGCGAGGCCGGTGATCTCGAACACTTCCTTGCCGGTGAGGCCGAGGGACTTGGCGCTCTCGCCCGGCAGGAACTGCAGCGGCGCGACGCCCATGCCGATCAGGTTCGAGCGGTGGATGCGCTCGAAACTCTCGGCGATCACCGCGCGCACCCCGAGCAGCACCGTGCCCTTGGCCGCCCAGTCGCGCGAGGAGCCGGTGCCGTATTCCTTGCCGGCGAGCACCACCAGCGGGGTGTGCTCGGATTTGTAGCGCATGGCCGCATCGAAGATCGAGGCCTGCTCGCCACTCGGCAGGTGCACCGTGACGCCGCCCTCGACGCCCGGCACCAGCTGGTTGCGCAGGCGGATGTTGGCGAACGTGCCGCGCATCATCACCTCGTGGTTGCCGCGCCGCGCACCGTAGGAGTTGAAGTCCTTCGGCTGCACGCCGTGCTCCTCGAGGTAGCGGGCCGCCGGGCTGTTCTTGGCGATGTTGCCGGCCGGGGAGATGTGATCGGTCGTCACCGAATCGCCGAGCACCGCCAGCGCGCGCGCACCCTGGATGTCCGCGAGCGGCGGCGGCGTGTCGGTCATGCCGTCGAAGTACGGCGGGTTCTTCACGTACGTCGATTGCTCGTCCCAGCTGTAGATCTTGCCGGCCGGCACCTGGATCGCGCGCCAGTGCTCATCGCCCTCGAACACGCTCGCGTAGCTGTCCTGGAACATCTTCGAGTCGATCGACTGGGCGAGCGCCTGCTGCACTTCCTGATCACTCGGCCAGATGTCCGCCAGATACACCGGCTTGCCGGCGCTGTCGGTGCCGAGGGCATCCTTGCTGAGGTCGATGTCGAGCGTGCCGGCGAGCGCATAGGCGACCACGAGCGGCGGGGAGGCGAGGAAGTTCATGCGCACCTCGGGGTGCACGCGGCCCTCGAAGTTGCGGTTGCCCGAGAGCACCGAGCAGGCGGTGATGTCGCCGGCCTTCACGGCCGCGGAGAGCTCCGGCTTCAGCGGCCCGGAATTGCCGATGCAGGTGGTGCAGCCGTAGCCGACCAGCTCGAAGCCGACTGCGGCCAGATCGCCGAGCACGCCGGCCTTGCGGAAGTAGTCGGTGACCACGCGCGAGCCGGGTGCGAGGCTGGTCTTCACCCACGGCTGGGCCGAGAGCCCGCGCTGGCGCGCCTTGCGCGCCAGCAGGCCCGCACCGAGCATCACTGACGGGTTGGAGGTGTTGGTGCAGCTGGTGATCGCCGCGATCAGCACCGCGCCGTCCTTCAGCTGGAAGTGCTTGCCGTCGAGGTCCACCTCGGCGGTGCCCTTGGCCTGCGGGGCACGCGCAGCGCGCTCCTCGGCGCTCTTTTGCGCCTGGGTGCGGTAGATGCTCTGCGCGGACTTCAGCGGCACGCGGTCCTGTGGCCGGCGCGGACCGGCGAGGCTCGGCTCGACCGAGCCCAGATCAAGCTCGAGCACGTCGGTGTACTTCGCCTCCGCGGCGCCGGTGCGGCGCCAGAAGCCCTGGTGCTGCGCGTACGCCTTGACCAGCTCGATCCGATCGCGCGGGCGGCCGGAGAGCTCGAGGTAACGGACCGTCTCCTCGTCGATCGGGAAGATGCCGCAGGTGCTGCCGTACTCGGGCGCCATGTTGGCAATGGTGGCGCGGTCGGCGAGCGGCAGGTTGGCGAGTCCGTCGCCGAAGTACTCGACGAACTTGTCGACCACGCCGCGCTTGCGCAGCATCTCGGTGAGGGTGAGCACGAGGTCGGTCGCGGTGGCGCCGGGCTTCAGTCGCCCGGTGAGGCGCACGCCGATGACCTGCGGGATGAGCATGGTCACCGGCTGGCCGAGCATCGCCGCCTCGGCTTCGATGCCGCCCACGCCCCAGCCGAGCACGCCGAGGCCGTTGATCATGGTGGTGTGCGAGTCGGTGCCGACGACCGTGTCCGGATAGGCGCTCGTCACGCCGTCGCGCTCGGCGTCGAACACGACGCGTCCGAGGTACTCCAGGTTCACCTGGTGGACGATGCCGGTGCTCGGCGGCACGACCGCGAAATTGCGGAACGCGGACTGGCCCCAGCGCAGGAACGCGTAGCGCTCCCCGTTGCGGGCGAATTCGATGCGGGTGTTGGCGGCGAAGGCGCCGGCGGTGCCGTACTCGTCGACCTGCACGGAGTGATCGATCACCAGCTCGACCGGGGCGAGCGGGTTGACCTGCTCGGCGTCCCCGCCGAGGCGCACGATCGCCTCGCGCATCGCGGCGAGGTCGACCACGCACGGCACGCCGGTGAAGTCCTGCAGGATCACGCGCGAGGGCGTGAAGGCAATCTCGTGCGCGGGCGCGGCGGCCGGGTCCCACTCGAGCAACGCCTCGATGTCGGCGCGCGTGACGTTGACGCCATCTTCGTAGCGCAGCAGGTTTTCCAGCAGGATCTTCAGCGAATACGGCAGCCGTTCGACTTTCTCGCGGGGCAGGGCCGCGAGGCTGTAAATCTGATAGGAACGGTCGCCGGCCTGAAGGGTGGTGCGCGCCTTGAAGCTGTTCGTCATGAGTGGAAGTCTCCCGGGGGAAATGCGGCGCGGATTATATCGGGTCGGGGCGGCGCGCGCGCGGGACGCTCGGGCCCGATCAGCCGCCGGCGGGCTCGAGCGCCTCGATCACCGCGCCGCCGAGGCAGCGGTCGCCCTCGTAGAGCACGGCGTACTGGCCCGGCGTGACCGCCCGCTGCGGCGCATCGAAGACGATCCGCGCGCTGCCGTCCTGAAGCGGCTCGAGCCGCGCCGGCACGTCGTGCTGGCGATAGCGCACCTTCACGCCCAGGCGCTGCGCGGCGTGCCGCGGCGGGCAGAGCCAGTGCAGCCCCCCGGTGCGCAGGGCCTGGCTGTAGAGCAGCGGATGCTCCCCGCCCTGCACCACGATGAGCGCGTTGCGCGCCACGTCCTTCGCCGCAACGTACCAGGGCAGCGGCGCGGCGCCCGCGCGCCCGCCGATGTTCAGGCCGGCGCGCTGGCCGAGGGTGTAGAAGGCGAGGCCCTGGTGTTCGCCGAGGCGCTCCCCGTCGCTCGATTCGATCGGGCCGGGGCGTTCGGCCACGAACTGCGCGAGGAACGTTCGGAACGGGCGCTCGCCGATGAAGCAGATGCCGGTGCTGTCGGGTTTGTCGAACACCGGCAGACCGGCGGCGCGCGCCCGCGCCCGGACCGCGGACTTCTCCAGCGCACCGATCGGCATCAGCGTGCGGGCGAGCTCGTGCGGCGCGATGGCATGCAGGAAGTAGCTCTGGTCCTTGGCCGCATCGAGTGCTTTCAGCAACTGCGGGCCGTCCGGGCCGGAGGCGATGCGGGCGTAATGGCCGGTCGCGAAGTACTGCGCGCCGAGGCGCTCGGCATAGCGCAAGGCGACGCCGAACTTGATCTCGCGGTTGCAGAGCACGTCCGGATTCGGGGTGCGGGCGGCCCGGTACTCGGTGAGGAAGTGCTCGAAGACCCGCGCGCGGTATTCGGCCGCGAAGCTCACGCGGTGCAGCGGGATGCCGAGCTCATCGGCGACGGCCCGGGCATCCTGAAAGTCCTGGGCGGCCGTGCAGTAGCCGTCCTCGTCCGCCTCCCAGTTGCTCATGAACAGCCCCTGGACGTCCCAGCCGGATTCCTTCAGGCACAGCGCCGCGACCGCCGAATCGACCCCGCCGGAGAGTCCGACGATGACCCGCTTCACAGCACCTCCGCCGGCACCGCGAGGGCGGCGGCCAGGTCGAGGCCGCCGACCGGCTCGAGCGCGCGGCCCGCACCGGAGCGGAAATCCTCGATGCAGCGCAGCACCAGGGGGCTGCGCAGCTCGGCGGCGCGCGCGCGGATTTCGGCCTCGGTCAGCCAGCAGGTGCCGAGAATGCCGGTGTCGAGGGGCTGGTGCGGCCGGTGATCGCTCAGGGCGCCGCTGAAGGTGAAGCGCTTGAACTGCCGCTGCGTGCGCGGATGGCGCCACAGGTACACCCCGACGAGCCGCTCGGGGCGGAAGTGCCAGGCACTTTCCTCGCGCGTTTCGCGCACGACGGCCTCGAGCAGCGTCTCGCCGGGTTCCAGGTGGCCGGCGGGCTGATTGAGGACGTGCCGGCCGTCGATGAGTTCCTCGACCAGCAGGAAGCGGCCGGCAGTCTCGGCCACGGCCGCGACGGTGATTTCGATACGGGACATGGCGGAAGTATATCCGCCGGGACGCGCCGCTCAGGCCGGACGGGCGATGCGCAGGCTCTCCGGCGGGGTGCAGGTGTCCCAGAGCTGGTCGAACTCGTGCAGGTACAGTCGCGCCACCGGCGCATTGTCCATGTCGGCGATGCCGTCCCAGCAGTCGGCCCGCAGCCGGTACATGATCGCCCGCTCATCGGCGATCAGGTAGGCGCAGTGCGGGGCGCCATGGCGGGCCGGGAGGTTGCGCACGTCGATGCAGCTCGAGAGCCGCCGCGCCATGGCCAGGAAACGATGGCCGTCGGCGCTCGAGCGGCCGGGCTCCCCGATCAGCACGCGCACCTTGGCGAACGGACGGGCGAGCACCAGGCGTTTGACCACCTCGAGGAAGTCGCTCTGGTCGTAGAGCTCAGGTTCGAGGTTCGGGGTGTAGATCGACAGCAGCCGCTGGGCGCGCCCGGCCACCTGGTTCACCGCCGCGCGCGCCTCGCTCACTGACGTCAACACGGCGAGCGGCTCGAGCGGGACGCTCGCACCGAAGCCGTCCGGCTCGGGAACGTAGCGCGCGTGCGCCAACTCCTCGAGCACGTTGTACTGTGCGATCTCGACACCCGGCGACACGGACCCGATCTCTCTGCCACGTCTGCAACTGCAGACATTGGCGTCCATCTTAGTGAGGGTGGCGCAGAGGCCGTGCCGAGCCGGTCACAAAACGGCCGGTGCGCCCGCCGGGTCAATTTGTCATATTTCGCGGGCGAGTTCCGCCGCCCAGCCGATGTAGTCCGCCGGGTGCAGCTCGCGCAGCCGGCGCTTGTGCTCGGCGCCGAGCGGCAGTGTGTCGATGAACTCCGCGAGCGAGGCGGCCGTGATCGAGCGGCCGCGCGTGAAGGCTTTGAGCAATTCGTAGCCGTCGGGCACGCCAGCGGCGCGCAGGACGGTCTGGACGGCCTCGCCGAGCACTTCCCAGGCGCCGTCGAGATCGGCCCGCATGCGGGCCGCATCGGCCTCGACTTTGCCCAGGCCGCGCGCGAGCGCGCGCCAGGCGATCAGGGCATGGCCGAGCGCGACCCCGAGGTTGCGCAGCACGGTGGAGTCGGTCAGGTCGCGCTGCCAGCGCGACACCGGCAGCTTCTCCGCGAAGTGGCGCAGCAGCGCGTTGGCGATGCCGAGGTTGCCCTCGGCGTTCTCGAAGTCGATCGGGTTGACCTTGTGCGGCATGGTCGAGGAGCCGACTTCTCCGCTCACGGCCCGCTGCTTGAGGTAGCCGAGCGAGATGTAGCCCCAGAAGTCGCGGCTCAAGTCGAGCAGTACGACGTTCAGCCCGGCGAGCGCATCGCAGTACTCCGCGATCCAGTCGTGCGGCTCGATCTGGGTGGTGTAGGTGTTGGCGGTGAGGCCGAGCGATTCGATGAACGCCGCGCTCACCGCGCGCCAGTGCACCTCGGGCGCTGCGGCCCGGTGGGCGTTGAAGTTGCCGACCGCGCCGTTCCACTTGCCGAGGATCTCGACGGCCGCCCAGCGCCGCTCGGCGCGACGCAGGCGCGCCACGAAGTTCGCCACTTCCTTGCCGAGGGTGGTGGGGCTGGCCGGCTGCCCGTGCGTGCGCGCGAGCATGGCGTGACCGGCGGCGCGGTGGGCGAGGGCGGTCAGCTCCGTGATCAGCGCGGCGAGCGGGGCGCGCAGCTCATCGCGCGCCGCGCGCAGCAGCAGTGCGTAGCTGAGGTTGTTGATGTCCTCGGAGGTGCAGCCGAAGTGCACCAGCTCGAGATTCGCGGGCGTGGCGCCGGCGGCGGCCAGCTGATCGCGCACGTAGTACTCGACCGCCTTGACGTCGTGATTGATGCGCGCCTCGATCGTCTTGACCGCCTCGGCGCAGCCCACGCCGGGATCCTCGGCGAGCGCGCGTGCGCGCTCGCGCACCGGTGGGGCGAGTGCCGCACCGGGCAGTCCGGGCACGGCCGTCGCGAGGTGGGCGAGCCACGCGCCCTCCACCCGGACCCGCGCGCCGATCAGTCCGGCCTCCGACAGCAGGGCACGCAGCGGTGCGGTGGCGGCCCGGTAGCGGCCATCGACCGGTGAGAGGGCGAGGACGGCGGGCAGGTCGCGGGGCGTTTCACTCATGAGGTGCGGGACACAGGTCACAGGGCTGGGATGCATTATGATATCGCATTGCATCGCGCGACCGCAGGCGGCCCCCTGCGGCGCGGTGAAACTCTTCGGCGGGCCACGGAGCCATTTGCATGACGAATTCGTTTCGCATCGAGCGCGACAGCATGGGCGAGCTGCAGGTGCCGGCCGAGGCGCTCTGGGGCGCGCAGACGCAGCGGGCCGTGGAGAACTTCCCGGTCAGCGGCCGCCCCATGCCGCGCGCCTTCATCGGTGCGCTCGGGCTGGTGAAGCAGGCGGCGGCGCGCGCCAATGCCCGTCTCGGCCTGCTCGATGAGCAGATCGCCGCGGTGATCGAGTCCGCCGCGGCCGAGGTGGCCGAGGGCCGGCACGATGCGCACTTTCCGATCGATGTCTTTCAGACCGGTTCGGGCACCAGCACCAATATGAATGCCAACGAGGTGATCGCCGCGCTCGCCGCGCGCCGCCTCGGCAAGCCGGTGCACCCGAACGAT
>JAJZSQ010000068.1 GCA_021849615.1 Pseudomonadota bacterium | reverse complement strand
CCCGCCGTTCGTCTCGGCCATCACCTTCGTCAGCGCCGCCGTCAGCGTCGTCTTCCCGTGGTCCACGTGCCCGATCGTCCCCACGTTCACATGCGGCTTGCTGCGCTCGAATTTCTCTTTGGACATGGAATATTCCTCAAACACGTCTTAGGGCTGTCTGCCCCGGAAAGATCAACGACCCTGGCTCTCGCCCATTACGCGATGGAGCCCACGACCGGGATTGAACCGGTGACCTCGTCCTTACCAAGGACGTGCTCTACCAACTGAGCTACGTGGGCCCGGTGATGCATCGGACAACGTGAGTACTGGAGCGGGTAGTGGGAATCGAACCCACGTCATCAGCTTGGAAGGCTGAGGTTCTACCATTGAACTACACCCGCCGATGCCGCAGTCTCTACCCGCTCGTGCCGCCCGCAGTGTTACCCGCGCCCACGCATCTCGACTTGGTGGAGGGGGTAGGATTCGAACCTACGAAGGCGTAAGCCGGCAGATTTACAGTCTGCTCCCGTTGGCCGCTTGGGTACCCCTCCGCGAAAACGAGCCGCGTATTCTGATTTCGAGGAGCGCCGGTGTCAATGCGTTTTTGGCGCGCAACTTGCAATCCGGGCCGGATACCCCGGCGGCGACGGGCGGCGGCGGGGCTCACGGCGGGGCCGCGGCGGCCTCGAGCGCGGCCAAGGCGGCCGGCTCCAGGTGCCTCCAGCCGCCCGGACGCAGTTCCTGCGGCAGCGCCACCGGACCGTACCGGATGCGCAGCAGGCGGCTCACTTCGTGCCCTGCCGCCTCCCACAGCCGGCGCACCTCGCGATTGCGACCCTCGTGCAGAACCACCCGATACGTCGCATTCTGTCCGTATGGACCGGCCTGCGCCGACGCTTCGGGGGAGCGCTGCTCGACAATGCGGTCGAAGGCGGCGGGGCCGTCCTCGAGCATCACCCCCTGCAGCAGCCGCTGCAGCGTCTGCGGGGCCGGCCGGCCGCGCACCCGCACCAGGTATTCGCGCTCGATCTGCCGCGAGGGGTGCATCAGACCGTGCGCCACGGCCCCGTCGGTCGTGAACAGCAGCAACCCGGCCGTATTGACGTCGAGGCGTCCGACCACGATCCAGCGCCCGCTGCGCGGGGCCGGGAGGCGGTCGAACACGGTGGGGCGGCGCTGGGGATCGCGGCGGGTGGTCACTTCGCCGACCGGCTTGTAGTAGAGGAGCGCCTCGACGGCCGCTGCGCCGGGGCCAGGACTCAGCTGCAGCTTGCGGCCGTCGAGCCGGACGTCGCGGTCCGGCCCGGCCCGCTCGCCGAGCTGCGCCGTCCGGCCGTCCACCGTCAGTCGGCCCTCACGGATCCATTGCTCGATCTGGCGGCGCGAACCGACCCCGGCACTGGCGAGGAGCTTCTGCAGCCGGACCGGGGCGGGAGGTGAATTCATGGGCTGGGACTCATCCTGGGCAAGCGCGCCGCACGTCCCGAGCGGCCGCCGTGAGGGGTCATAACCCGACGATCTCAGGTCATAGCCGACCATTGCTTGTGGGCCCGGCCAGCACAGGGGTAGAAATCATCGCATGATTTACGACAGCATTCTCGGCACGATCGGCCGTACGCCCATCGTGCGCATCCAGCGTCTCGCACCGAAGGACGTCACCATGTACGTCAAGTGCGAGTATTTCAACCCGCTCGGCTCGGTGAAGGATCGCCTGGCGATCGGCATCATCGAGGACGCCGAGCAGCGCGGCGCGCTCAAACCCGGCCAGACCGTCGTCGAGGCAACCTCGGGCAATACCGGGATCGCCCTCGCCATGGTCTGCGCGGCCAAGGGCTATCCGTTCGTGGCGGTGCTCGCGGAGAACTTCTCGATCGAACGGCGCAAGATCATGCGCATGCTCGGCGCGCGCGTGGTGCTGACGCCCGCGGCCGAGCGGGGCACCGGCATGGTGCGCAAGGCGGAGGAACTCGCGCGCAAGCACGGCTGGTTCCTCGCCCAGCAGTTCGAAAACCCGGCCAACCCGGCCTATCACCGCAACACGACGGGACCGGAGATCCTGCAGGATTTCGCCGGCCGCCGGCTCGATTACTTCGTCAGCGGCTGGGGCACGGGCGGTACGCTCACGGGCACCGGACAGATGCTCCGCCTGGCCCGCCCCGACGTGCAGATCATCGCCACGGAACCGGCCACCGCCTCGCTGCTCGCCGGGCAGCCGTTCGCCCCGCACAAGATCCAGGGTTGGACACCGGACTTCGTGCCCGCGGTGCTTGACCGTACGGTCCCGCACCGCATCGTGCCAGTGACGGACGCCGAAGCCATCGATACGGCGCGCAAGCTGGCGCGCAGCGAAGGCATCTTCTGCGGCATCTCCTGCGGCGGCACGTTCGCCGCAGCCTTGAAGGTAGCCGAGCAGGCCTCACCCGGCTCGGTCGTGCTCGCCATGCTGCCCGACACCGGTGAGCGCTACCTGTCCACGCCGCTGTTCGAAGGGATTCCGGAAGGCGGGGACACCGATCTGTGAGATCTGCCGTGACCGCCATGTCCGCACCCCGATCCGACCGCTCCGAGCCCGATGCGCGGCGCTTTGCGCCCCTGCCGGAGCGCTTCCCGATGTGGCGCGGCGGCGTGCTGCACGATGGCCAACTGGCCTACGAGACCTGGGGCCGGCTGAACCGCGCGCGCGACAACGCAGTGCTGCTGTTCACGGGCCTGTCGCCATCGGCCCATGCGGCCGGCTCGGCCCAGGACCCGCGCGAGGGCTGGTGGCAGCGCATGATCGGTCCGGGTCTGGCGCTCGATACGGACCGGCACTTCGTCATCTGCGTCAACTCCCTCGGCAGCTGCTTCGGTTCCACGGGCGCCGCTTCGATCAACCCGGCGACCGGCCGCCCGTACCGCCTCGCCTTTCCCGACCTGTCGATCGAGGACATCGCCCGCGCCGGCCACGAACTGGTGCGCACGCTCGGTATCCTGCGGCTCGACACGGTGATGGGGCCGTCGCTCGGCGGCATGGTGGTGCTGGCGTATGCGGCGCTCTTCCCCGGTGCGGCGCGCCGCCTGGTGAGCATCTCCGGCACGGCCGCCGCCTCGCCGTTCACGATCGCCCTGCGCTCGATCCAGCGCGAAGCGATCACCTCCGATCCCGCCTGGCGCAACGGCGAATACGGCCCGGAAGCGCCGCCCGTGACCGGTCTGCGCCTCGCGCGCAAGCTCGGCACCGTGACCTACCGTTCGGCGGCCGAGTGGGCCGAGCGCTTCGACCGCCAGCCGATCCGGCCCGATCTGAGCGAGAGCACCCCGTTCGGCGCGCAGTTCGCCGTGGAGGGTTACCTCGAGGTCCAGGCGGCCCGCTGGGTCAACGCATTCGACGCGAACTGCTACCTGTATCTGTCGCGCGCCATGGACCGGTTCGATCTGGCCGCGCATGGCGAGCCGCACGCGGTGCTGCGCCGCGCGGACCTCGCCGACGCGCTGGTGGTCGGCGTGGAGTCCGACATGCTCTTCCCGATCGGCGAGCAGCAGTCGCTGGCGCGCGTGTTCGAGGCGAGCGGCACGGCCACACGCTTCGCGCCGCTGCCGTGCATAGAGGGGCATGACGCGTTTCTCGTCGACACCGAACGCTTCGGGCGGGTGATCGGGGATTTCCTCGCCGGCTGAGGCGCCGGACGCACACTAAGTTCAATCGCGTGCCCCAGCGTGACGATGTGGGCATAATGTTGCGCGTCACAGGTCGCCAGGGCGAGAGCACCTCGCAAGGCACAACGTGGAACGACGGCTGCATACCCGGCATCGCGCTCGCACCATCGTCTTTGTCAGCGTTCCCGGCGGCTGCCGCAAACTCTGCAAGGCGGTCAATCTGAGTGCCACCGGCGTGTTCATCGAGACGACGGATCTGGGGCTGCGCAAGGGGCAGCAGGTCACGCTGTCGTTCGCCATCAATCTCGGCACCGTCACGAAGCTGCACCGGCGCACCGCCGTGGTCGCGCACGTCTCGCGCGGCGGCACCGGCTTGATGATGGAAGGCTTCAACGCAGCCCGCGCCGGTTAGCGGCGCAGACGCCGCTCGCGCCGGCGCGAGCGGTGCGGGCCATGTCCGGAAACAGCCAGTTCCAGGCCGCACCCTGGAGTATGGTCACGGCCATGCAAGACGCACTGCCCTTCGAAAGAGCCGTCCTCGATCGAGCGCGCCTCAGCCGCGACGCCCGCTTTGACGGCCGGTTCTACATCGGCGTGCTCTCCACCGGCATTTACTGCCGCCCAATCTGCCCGGCCCCCGCGGCCCTCACCCGTCACGTGCGCTATTTCGCCACCGCGGCCGCCGCGCAGGAGGCCGGATTGCGGCCCTGCCTGCGCTGCCGGCCCGAAAGCGCACCCGGCACACCGGCGTGGCTCGGCACTACGGCCGTGGTGCGCCGGGCGCTGCGGCTCATCGAGGACGGCGCGCTCGATGAGCTCAGCGTTGCTGAGTTCGCCGCGCGGCTCGGACTCGGGGCACGCCAGCTCGACCGTCTCTTCGCCCGGCACGTGGGCGCCTCGCCGCTGGCGCTCGCGCAAACGCGCCGGCTGCATTTCGCCAAACATCTGATCGACGGCAGCGACCTGCCCCTGACGAGCATCGCGCTCGCCTCCGGCTACCGCAGCGTACGGCGTTTCAACGACGCGCTGCGCGGTGCCTATGGCCGCCCGCCGCGCGAACTCAGACGACAGCGCCGCGCCGCAGGCCCGCAGCCGACGGCCGGGGAGGTCAGCCTGACGCTCGCCTACCGTCCGCCGTACGACTGGGCGCATCTCGCCGCGTTCCTGCAGGTGCGGGCCGTACCGGGCGTCGAACGGG
Organism: Pseudomonadota bacterium; assembly: GCA_021849615.1. GTDB lineage: Bacteria > Pseudomonadota > Gammaproteobacteria > Steroidobacterales > Steroidobacteraceae > 13-2-20CM-66-19. Next base: position 9,949 of record JAJZSQ010000068.1, on the reverse strand, counting down.
TCGAGCACGGCGAGTACGCTCGGCTGATCGACGCGGGCGAAGGACACGCGCTGATCCGGGTACGCCCCATCCCGGGCCGGGATGCGCTCGAGCTGCGGGTGAGCGGTGCGGCACCGGGTGCGTTGCTGCCGATCAGCACCACCGCCCGGCGCATGTTCGACGTCGCGGCCGACCCGGCCCAGATCTCACGCGATCTCAGTACGGACCGCCATCTGCGCACGTTGCTCGAACGGCATCCGGGACTGCGCATTCCGGGCGCCTGGGATCCCTTCGAGTGCGCCGTGCGCGCCGTCCTCGGGCAACAGGTGAGCGTCTCCGCGGCGCGTACGCTCGCCGAGCGGCTCGCCGAGCGCTTCGGCCGACCCGTCGCGAGCGGCGTCCCCGAACTGACTCGCCTGTTTCCCGCACCGCAGGCACTCGCAGACGGCGATCTGAGCGGACTCGGGATCACCGGCGCCCGCTCAGAAGCGCTGCGCACGCTCGCGCGCGCCGTGACGGCGGGCGAGGTGGATTTCTCGACAGACGCGGAGTCGCTCATCCGGCAACTCACCGCGCTGCGCGGCTTCGGCGCCTGGACGGCCGAGTATGTTGCGCTGCGCGCGTTGGGCGAGCCCGATGCGCTGCCCGACGGCGATCTGATTCTGCGCCGCATGGCGGCCGCGGCGGCACCACCGCTCTCGGCGCGCGAATTGCGGGAGCGCGCCGAGTCGTGGCGCCCGTGGCGCGGCTACGCAACCCTTCAACTCTGGTGCGCCGCGAGCGACGCGGCGGCCCGGCGGGAGACCCGATGAGCACCACAGATCAGACCCGGTACTGGCACACCATCGACAGCCCCGTCGGGCGGCTGCTGCTCGGCGGAGATGGCGAGCGGCTGACGAGGATCCATTTCCAGGACGGCCCGTGCCCGCTGCGACCGGCTGCGCACTGGCAAGCTGCGGTGAGACCGTTTGCTGCGGCGATCGAACAGCTCGCGCAGTACTTCGCGGGGCAGCGCCGCAGGTTCGATCTGCCGCTCGCGCCGACCGGCACCGAGTTCCAGCTGCGCGTATGGCAAGCGCTGTGTGCCATACCGTACGGGGCGACCCTCAGCTACGGCGAACTGGCGCGCCGCATCGGCAATCCGCGCGCCTCGCGCGCCGTGGGTCTGGCCAATGGCGCCAATCCCCTGCCCGTGGTGGTGCCCTGTCACCGGGTCATCGGCGCAAACGGCGCGCTCACCGGCTTCGGCGGTGGTGTGCCGATCAAGCGTGCCCTGCTTGCCCTCGAGGGCGCTCTGCCGGCTGAATTGCCCTACGCCGCAAACGCGACGCGTTGAGTCCGCGTGCGCCCTGCGCCGCCCCGCCGAGGACGGCGCAGGACGCACGCGCAGCTCAGTCGGCGAGCGGCGCTGCGCCCGCCGCCTTCAGCTGCCGATTGAGTGCCGGCACCTGCACCTGCTGCAGGTGGCGCCACTCGCGCAGCGTCGCGTCCAGCTGCCGGGACAGGATGCCGTAGGCCGCCAGCGCATCCGGGCTCGGCGCAGCATCGGCACCGTCGATGGCCTGCTCCAGACGGGTCAGATCCTGCGACAGCAGCACCAAGCTTCTGACATTGCGCGGCGGTCCGCCACCGAATGCCGGCCGGTGCTGCGGGAACGGCCACTCACCGGAGAGGTTGCGCGCCGTGTCATAAATCCGCGATATCGCCGCATGCTCGGCACCACCGTCCTTCAGACGCAGATCGAGCGCATCGAGCAGCTCCACGGCGGTCGCCTCACCCGCAGCGGCACGCACCTCGGCGCGCTCGACCTTGCGCGCGAGATGGAACTGGCTGACCAGTGCAGCCTCCGACACCCGAACGCGCGGATCCGGCTTCACTGTCAGAGGCTGCCGGTACGTCGCCCCATTGACGGTGATTTCGACGGTGTAGCGGCCCGGCGGCGCCCAGACGCCCGGGCGTTGCGGCGCCGAGCCATCCTGCGGCCCGAGCCGCGCATAGTGCAGGTCCCACACCAGCCGATGCATTCCCGCAGTCGCGGACGGGACCGCCGGTGGCACCACCCACTCGGGCGCGTAGTCGAGCGTCGCGGCATCCGGCGGTGCGACCTGCTCGGCGCTGCTGTAGCGGCGCACCTCGCGGCCCTGAGCGTCGCGGATCGTGATCGTGACCGGGCCCTTCACGTCCGCAGGCAGCAGGTAGTCGATGTAGGCGCCGTCCGGCGGGTTGGCGGCCATCGGCTCGTCCTTGGGAAACGGCGTGCCGGTGAAGCCCGCGGTCCGCAAACGGATCGCGGCGGCCGGCTTGAACAGGGTGACGGCGCCCGGCCGCACGCTGCCCATCTGCCGCAGCGCACTGATGTCATCCATGATCCAGATGCCACGTCCGTGGGTGGCGAGCACCAGGTCGTCGTCGTGGACCTTGATGTCGCGCACCGAGCTCACCGGCAGGTTCTGCTGCAGTGACTGCCAATGCGCCCCGCCGTCGAAGGAGACGAACACACCGTATTCGGTGCCCGCATACAACAGCCCCGGCCGACGCGGATCCTCGCGCACCACGTTCACGAAGTCGTGCCGCGGAATACCGTCCGTGATGAGCCGCCAGGTCCTGCCGTCATCGTGCGTCACGTAGATGTACGGCGTTTCGTCATCGAGCCGGTGCCGGTCGATGGCCAGGTAGGCGGTGTGACGCTTGAACTGCGACAGCTCGATACCGGCGACCTTGGACCACGGGGTGAGCGCCTTGGGCGTCACGTTGATCCAGTGTGCACCGCCATCGGCGGTACGCCACACCAGGCCGTCATCCGTGCCGACCCAGATCACCTTGCTGTTGAAGCGCGAAGGCGCGATCGAATAGATCACCCCGCGGCGCGGGCCGACATCGATGTTGTCCGCGGCGGTGACTGCGCCGACGTTCGGCGGCACCCCGGGGTCCTTGCGGCTCAGATCCGGACTGATGCGCAGCCAGTGCCGTCCGCCATCGGCGGTGCTGAACAGGTACTGGTTGGCGAAGTAGAGCGTCTTGTGATCGTACGGAGAAAATACCAGCGGCAGCGTCCAGTCCGTGCGGTAGTGCGCGTCCGGAAAGTCGAGCATGGGATCGACATTGCGCACCTGTCCGGTGCGCAGGTCGAGCCGGCGCACGGTGGTGCTCTCGCCCGTGCCGTCGCCGTAGATGATGTTGGGATTGCGCGGATCGGGAACGACGTTGCCGTTCTCCCCGCCCGGGGCGATCTCGCGGAAATTCTCGAGCGTGATGCCGTTGCCGTCGATCGTTCGGCTCGGCAGCGCGATCGCGCCGGAGTCCTGTTGTGACCCGTACACCCAGAACGGGAAGCGATTGTCGACGCTGATGTGGTAGATCTGCGCGGTCGGCTGGTTGTACCAGCTGCTCCACGTGGCGCCACCGTTCAACGTGACCTGCGTTCCCTGGTCGCTGCCGAGGATCATCCGGTGCGGATCGGTCGGATCGATCCACAGCTGGTGGAAGTCATCACCGGTCGGATCACCCTTGAGCGCGATGAAGTGTGCTCCGCCGTCATCGGAGCGCAGCACGATCGTGTTCATCACGTACACGCGCTGTGCGTTGCTCGGATCGACCGTCAACGCGCAGAAATACCAGCAGCGCGTGAAGATGCGCCGATCGCGCGACACATGCTGCCAGTGCACCCCGCCGTCCTCGGACCGGTACAGGCCCCCGGTTTTCCAGTTGCCGTCGACCAGCGCGTAGAGCAGGTTCGGCTGAGTCGGGGCCACCGCCAGTCCGATACGGCCCGGGTGGGCCGGAAAGCCGTTGCCGGTGATGTGCGTCCAGTGGTTGCCCCCGTCGTGCGACACGTACAGTCCGCTGCCCGGCCCGTTCGACGGCGGATACACGCTCCACGGCGGTCGGCGCGTCTGCCACAGCGCGGCGTACAGAGTCTGCGGATCACCGGGCTTGAACACCACGTCATCGGCGCCGGTGTTCGCATTGAGGTAGAGCACCTTCTGCCAGTGCTGCCCGCCGTCGAGTGAGCGGAACACGCCGCGCTCGGGATTCGCGCCGTACGGATGGCCGAGCGCGGCGGCGAACACGATGTCGGGGTTCGTCGGATTGACTATGACGCGGGCGATCTGGCGCGTCTGGGTCAGTCCAATGTGCTGCCAGTGCCGCCCGCCGTCGGTGGATTTGTACATGCCATCGCCCTGGGCGATGTCCGAGCGCATGTCCGCCTCGCCGGTTCCGACGTAGAGCACCTTGCTGTCGGAGGGCGCGACGGCGAGCGCGCCGATGGAACCGACCGGCTCGTGATCGAAGATCGGCTGCCAGGTGCGCCCGGCATCCTCGCTCTTCCACACCCCGCCGTCGACGGAGCCGAAATAGAACTCTCTGCCGTTGCCGGGAATGCCCGTCACCGCCAGCACGCGGCCGGCGCGGAACGGCCCGATCAGCCGCCAGTGCAAGGCCTGATAATCGGCGCGGGGCACCGCTGCCGCGGCCGTTACCGGGGGCACCGAGTCCGCGGCGCACGCCATGGCGGCAACGGCCGCACCCAGGACCAGCATCGCTCCAATACGCACTCGCACGGGCAGCCTCCAGAGATGTCTATAGGAGTGAGCGCCGATGCGACCCGCCCGGCGCCCGGAAGCGCTGAATCTAGCCGTTCATCCGAATTTTTGCGCGGCTCATCGCGGGACGCACGCTCAGGCGAGCACTCGCCGCGATGAGCCGTGCGCCAGTGCCGAGGGCTGCTATCCTCGGCGCCGGCGCACGAGGCGCTTGCGTGGAGCGGAAACGATGAGCGAACACCCCCTGGTGACCCACCGCGGCGGCTGCCACTGCGGGCGTGTGCGCTTCGAAGTCCGGGCGCCGGCGGTGCTCGAGGTTTCGGAATGCAACTGCTCGATCTGCAGCAAGTCCGGCTACCTGCACCTGATCGTGCGCGGCGAGCACTTCGAACTGCTCTCAGGTCAGGACGCTCTGAGCACCTACACGTTCAACACCGGCACCGCGCGCCATTTGTTCTGCTCGGTCTGCGGCATCAAGTCGTTCTACGTGCCGCGCTCGCATCCGGACGGCTTCAGCGTCAACGCACGCTGCCTGGATGCAGGTACGGTGCGCGAACTGACGGTGCGCGCGTTCGACGGTCAGCACTGGGAGCAGAGCTATCCTGAGGGCCGGGGCGAATTCGAGCGGTGAATCCGCCTCCGGCCCGCAGGTTCAATAGCGATCCCGGATCCAGCGGCCGCCGACCATCCGCCAGCCGCGCGGCGTGCGCACCCAGCGCCGCGGCACCCAATGAAAGCCCGCCCGCGGCGGTGCCCATCGGCCGCGCACCCAGACGTAGCCGCGCGGGGCCCAGCGCCAGTAGCCGCCAAGCCATACGTAGCCCGGATAGGGCGGCGCTCCGTAGTACTGCACCGGGGGCGGCGGCGGCGCGACGCGCACGACCGGCCCGTAGTAGCGGCCCGGCGGGGCGACCACACAGGCGCTGAGCGTCAGGGACAGACCGGCGGCGAACGCCGCCATGACGGCACGGGTGGGAGACCTCGGCATGTGGACCTCATAATCCCCCGGGAGCGGGGGGATTTGACTGCTAGAACGCCCGTCGAGCCCGGCGGTGCACCGGCGCACGGCCGGATCCCCGTTTTTTGCCGGCCGCGGGGTGCACCCCGCGGCCGGCCACCCTACTGGGTCAATGGAACTCGTGGGCGATCACGTCCGCGACCACCCCCGTCGCGACGGCGGCGAGCACGGCATCGCCATCGACCCGCACCCAGTAATACCCCGGCGGTGGCGGCGCCAAATGATAATAAGCCGCATCCGGAATGATATAGGCGGGCGCCCGATAGGCGATCGGCAGCCGCTCACCGCGCCGCCACACCCGGTAGTAATAGCCCGGCGGCCGACGGTACGCCCCGTCGTCGAAGTCACCCCAGCGGCGGGCACGCCAGCCCTCGCCATCGTGCGCTCGGCGCCAGTCGCGCCGCTCGCGCCAATCGCGGTGCTCGCGCCAATCGCGGTGCTCGCGCCAATCCCGATGCTCGCGATTGTCGCGGTGATCTTCGTGATGCCACTCACGATGGTCACCCCCATCGTGGTGTCCATCCCAGTGCGGCGGATCGGCCAGCGCCAGCGAGCTCGTCAGCAGCGACAGCACCATGCCAGCGATGATCATGCGTTTCATGGAACACTCCCCGTGATGCGGCCTCGAGCCGCACCGACAGGATCGCGCACGTTCCCTGAGCGCCCGCTGAATGGATCCGCCGACTTCGCCCCGGCGGAACTGAGTGGCGCGCGGTTCGGCCGGCGCACGCACCGCCTATCGACCCCGGCGGCAGGGCCTGTACCGCCCGGGAGCCCGCCGCACGTCCCGCGCGCCGTCACGGCAGGACCCTGCCCGCCGGCGAGCGCCAAGCGCAGCCTCGGCCGCAGGCGCAAGATCGGCACACGCCGGCAGCAGCGCCCGAGCGCAGACGCTGCTAGAGTCTGCGCCGCCCGTCCCCACCGGGACCGCACACACTCGAACCCGCCACCATGAGCACCCAGCTGAAAGCCGGCTCCCTGTCCTTCATCGAATCCCTCGTGATGGGGGTGGCCGGCAGTGCGCCTGGCTACTCCATCGCGGTGAGCACCGTCGCGCTGCTGGCCGCCGCCGGCACACTCGCGCCCGGCGCGCTCATCATCTTTGCCGTACCCATGCTCGGCATCGCGGTCGCCTACAAAGCGTTGAACCGGCACACGGCACACGCGGGAGCGGCTTATCAGTGGACGTCGGCGACCTTCGGGCCGCTGCTCGGCTATTTCTCCGGATGGGCCCTGCTGGTCGCGTCCATGGTGTTCATGATCACCGGCTCGCTGCCCATCGCGACCTCGACGCTCGATTTCATCAACCCGGCGCTCGCCGGCAACGTGGTGCTCACCACTGCGGTGGCCACCGTGTGGTTTCTGCTGGTGGCGGTGATCCTGATCAAGGGCATCGAGATCACTAGCAAGGTGCAGCTGATCCTGAGCTCAATCGAGTTGGCGATTCTCGGGCTGGTCCTGGTGGCGGCGTTCGTGCACGCCGGCGCCGTACCGCTCGCCACTCCATTCAGCTGGTCTTGGTTCGGGCTGCACTACACCCCTGCCGCCCTGTCCGGCGCAGCCCTGGTCTCGATCTTTTTCTATTGGGGCTGGGACGTCACCGCCAACCTCTCCGAGGAGACGCGCGACGCCGAGCAGACCGCCGGTAATGGCGGGTTCTCCTCCGTGTTCGTCACGATCGGCTTTTACGTCGCCTTCACTCTGGCGACGCTGTTCCTGTTCACGCTGCACGATGCCCGCAACGTCTCGGACAACATCATCTACGCCATCGCGCTGCGCGCCGGCCTGGGACGCGCCGGGGCGCTGTTCGCCTCCATCGCCGTGATCCTCTCGAGCATCGGCACGCTGGAAACCACCATGCTGCAGTTCTCACGCACGCTGTTCGCCATGGGTCGCGACGGCGCCATGCCGCCCGTGTTCGGTGTGTGCAGCCCACGGACCCAGACGCCCGTGCGCGCCATGTATCTGTTGATCGGCATCGGGCTTGCCGTCCTGTGGGCGGCGAGCCTGATGCCGAGCGTCAACGACATCATCCAGGACAGCGTCAATGCGATCGGCGTGCAGGTCGCCTATTACTACGGTCTGGCGGGGCTGGCCGCGGCCTGGACGTTCCGCTCGCTGTACAAGGCGTCCGTGCTGCGGTGGCTGGGGATTGCGGTCTTTCCGTTTCTGAGCGCGGTCTTTCTCATCGGCATGGGCTTGTACGCCATCACAACCTTCAATCCCCTCACCAAGGCCGTAGGCGTCGGCGGACTCGCAATCGGCATCGTGTTCTTCCGGCCTCGTCGGCGCGTGACGCCGGCCTCTGCTGTGTCTGCGGCAGAATGACGCCAAACGGCAGGTGCGCCGCCGCGACAGGACCGCATGCACCTCGGGCTGCACCGAGACTCGGGCGGGCGGAGGGCAGCCGCGACCGGCGCAGGAACGTGCGCACTGGGCACGACTTGATGTCCACTCCCGCGCCTTCCTGCTGATTTATTGCCGAGATTTCGGGCATGGGCATGGTAGAGAGTACTGGTACCCCTCGGGCTGCTCGGCCTTGTACTCCGGCCACAGCAGAGCGAAGGTCACGCGGTAATCGCACCGGACGAGCTCACCGCGGATATAGGCCCAGGCCGGCTCCGGGCGCACCCCCCCGCCCCTTGAGCGTCGAGTTCCCCTGGGTCGGGTACAGCCGCGCCTCGAATTCGCCCTCGTTCAGGGCGGCCACGACCGCCCAATCCGTGAGCCCGGCCACTCGGGCGCGCCCGAGGCAGTTTGAGACCGCCGCCTTGCCGCACCCCACCACTCGCGCCAGCTGCCGGCGGCTCCTCACGCCGCCCGCCACATGCAGCCGCAGAACGTCTTTGTCTTTTGCATCGCAAGCCTCTCTCGGGCCACCGCATCGCTCCCGTTGCCCAAAGGGGCGAACGGTGGCGGTGGATAAGGCGTGCGTCGAATCGCTCCGGCCCGGGGCCGCCCGGGCTCCGCAAACATGCCGGACAACGTTCCAACCAAGGCGGACAGCAATCCGGCCGGCCGTCCAAAGTGTCCGCCATCCCTCCGGAACAGTATCCGTCATGCCGCCGGAATCGCGTCCGTCTTGGACCGGTGCACGCAATATGGACAGAGCGTAAGGGGGAGTCGTCTGCGTTTGCTCCATTCACTGATCGGGGTGGAGTGACCGCCCGGGTTCGAATCCGAGCATGCACTCGTGCAGCAATACGTGACGCCTGCGTCAGTCGAGGACGAACCGGGCGCTCGCGGGTCTCCAGAGTCCGCGGCGCACGGCCAGCGCGAGCAGTACCAGGGCCGCCGCGAGACATACGGCAATTGCGACGATCGATGCTTCGGGCCCGAACTTTCCGCCCGTCAGCAGCGTCGGGCCGCTCAGCGCGACGGCAAATATGCCCTTGCCGGCCGAGAAGCCGGACACGGAGACGCCAAACACACCGCCTTCCGTGAAGTTCCACCCCAGATGCAGCCCAATGGCGAACCACAGGTTGCGCGTGAGGGCGTAGGCGGCGCCGAGCAAGATCCCGGCCTCGAGCGCAATCGCCAAGGTCGAGAGCACCGTCGCACCGGGGTTGAGGGCATGCAGTAGGCCAAAGACGGCGGCCGAACAGATCAACGCCCAGAACGTGCCGAGACTGTCTTCGAGAACACGGAACACCCCGCCTCGGAATGCCAACTCCTCGCCGATCGCCGCGACGATCGACGCGGCAAGCACGGGAATCACATCGAAATGGCTCGACACGCCTCCCCAACGCGCGATGCCTGCGGCGCCCAAGATTGCGAATACAGTTGCGAACAGTGCGAGTCCCACAGCCACGCCGGCAAGCGCCTGCAATCCCGACGGCGAGATCTCCCGGGCCTTGCGGCGCTCGAAGCCCCAGACCAGCGCGATATAAAGCGCCACCAGCATCGCTCCCAGTACGAGCGAGACTCCCAAGCCGACCCAGTCGCGGCTCGTGGGAGTCGCTTGCTTGAACGCCCAGATGCGCGCGAGCTGCGCCCCGATGTCGCCCGCTAGCAAGAGTGCGAATAAGGCGATTAGACGTACTGGCGCTAAGCGCCGCACGGCCGGTCGAGCGGTCAATGCTGTCGTTGTATTGTTCATTGGAGTCTGTCGGTAAAACCAGGGCTCGCCAGCCCTTGATCCTAACTTGAGATTTGAAGAGCACACCGCCTTCAGTTCGATCCGGCCCCTCCATTCGCTGGTGAATCCAATTCACGCGTGCGAGCCGTCGCAAAATATCTTGGTCTCCGGGTGTCCGCACCGGCACCGCCTGGCCTCGGCAGTCTTGCGATCGCACGCCCGGTTCCGGACAGAATCTCGACATTGCCTTCGACATCCAACGGGCCATTGCGCTGCGGGCGTACCTGCACCGGTCCATCGCGAGCCGAAAGCGGCACTTTCGGCCCTTTC
>JAJZSQ010000067.1 GCA_021849615.1 Pseudomonadota bacterium | reverse complement strand
CAGACGCAACGCTGCGAAGGTTTCGGTCTTCGATCCGGCCGCGACGCCAGGCTCGTTCAGGTAACCGCGGAACTGGCCGCGCACCAGGCCTGAGGTCGTCAGCTCCGGAATCGCTTTGAGAACCTTTACCTTCTCGTCCCGGATCGACTCGCTGTCGGTGCGCGCTGGCGGTTCCATGGCGAGATTGGCGAGCACCTGAAACAGGTGATTCTGCACCACGTCGCGCACCGCACCGACCGGATCGTAGAAGGCGCCGCGCCCCTGGATACCGAAGTTTTCGGCCATCGTGATCTGCACGCTCTTGATGTAGTCGCGGTTCCAGAACGCCTCGAGCAGCGCGTTCGTGAACCGGAAAAACACCATGTTGTGCACCGGGCGCTTGCCCAGATAGTGATCGATCCGGAAGATGTGCTCTTCGTCGAAGGAACCGAGCAGGATTGCGTTCAGCTCACGGGCCGACTGCAAGTCGCGGCCGAAGGGCTTCTCCACCACGACGCGCGAACCGGCATCCGTGCAGCCCGCATGGGCGAGCTGTTCGACGACCTTGCCGAACAGCGATGGCGGTATGGCAAGGTAGTGCGCCGGCCGGTGCGCGGTGCCGAGCTGCTTGCGCAACGCGCTGAAGGTCGCTGCGTCGGAATAATCCCCATCCACGTAGGACAGCAGAGTGATCAGCTTGGCGAACGCCGCCTCGTCGACTCCGCCGCCGTGTTTCTCGAGGCTGTCCCGAGCCCGGGCTCTGAGCTGCTCGATCCCCCAACCTGCCTTGGCCACGCCGATGACCGGCACGTTGAGCGTGCCGCGCTTCACCATGGCCTGCAGCGCCGGGAAGATCTTCTTGTGCGCCAGATCTCCGGTCGCCCCGAAGAACACCAGCGCGTCGCTGTGGGTGTCGTTCATAGGAACCTCCGGTCGTGCCGACTCACTTCGAGGGCTTCTCGAGGTGCCCGCCGAACCCGTAGCGCATTGCGGAGAGAACTTTCGCCTGGAAATCCGCCTCGCCGCGCGAGCTGAAGCGCTCGTACAGCGCGGTGGTGAGTACCGGCGCCGGCTGCCCTTCGTCGATCGCGGCCTTGATCGTCCAGCGACCTTCGCCGGAGTCCGAGACACGTCCGGCGAATTTCGCCAGCGGCGGATCCTGCTGCAGTGCCGCGGCGGTCAGATCGAGCAGCCACGAGGCGATCACGCTGCCGCGGCGCCAGACCTCGGCGATGTCCGGCAGGTTCAGATCGTACTGGTAGTGCTGCGGGTCGCGCAGCGGCGTCGTTTCCGCGTCGACGTCGCTCGAGCGCTTGCCGACGTTCGCCGCGCGCAGGATGCCGAGGCCCTCGGCGTACGCGGCCATCAGTCCATATTCGATGCCATTGTGAACCATCTTCACGAAGTGGCCGGCACCGCTCGGTCCGCAGTGCAGGTAGCCCTGCTCGGCAGTACCAGTGGAGTGCTCGCGGCCCGGGGTACGCGGGATCGTGCCGATCCCCGGCGCAAGCTGCGCGAAGATCGGATCGAGCGATTTCACCGAAGCTTGGTCACCGCCGATCATCATGCAATAGCCGCGCTCCAGACCCCAGACGCCGCCGCTCGTGCCGACGTCGAGGTAATGGATGCCCTGCTCGGCGAGCGCCTGAGACCGGCGGATGTCATCGATGTAGTAGGAGTTGCCGCCGTCGATGACAATATCGCCTTTGGCGAGCAGCGGAACCAGCTCCGCCAGCGTGTCGTCCACGACCGCGGCCGGAACCATCAGCCATACGGCCCGCGGCGTCTTCAGCTTCTTGACGAACTCGGTAAGTGAGGCGGCACCCGTGGCCTTCTCCTTGACCAGACCGGCCACGGCATCCGCCGACCGATCGTACACCACGCAGTCGTGGCCGCCCTTCAGGAGGCGCCTGACCATGTTGGCGCCCATGCGCCCGAGGCCGATCATTCCGAGTTGCATGAAACCTCCTTCACTATCTGCTGCCGACGCAACGCACCGCCGCGCGACGCGCGGTAGTGCGATGTACGCCCGTTACGACGCGCTCTTCATCCTCCGATACCGGCGAATGAGACTGTTCGTCGAACTGTCGTGTTTCAGAGCCGGGTCACCCGCGGCTTCCAGTTCGGGGATGATCGCCTGAGCCAGCGCTTTGCCGAGCTCAACGCCCCACTGATCGAACGAATTGATGTTCCAGATGACGCCTTGGGTGAACACGGCATGTTCATAGAGCGCAACCAGCGTCCCGAGCGCGTGCGGTGTCAGCCGCTCGGCCAGAATCGTGTTCGACGGACGGTTCCCCTCGAACACGCGGTGCGGCACCAGCCACTCCGGCGTGCCCTCGGCGCGCACCTGTTCGGGCGTCTTGCCGAAAGCGAGTGCCTCGCCTTGCGCAAACACGTTGGCGAGCAGCATGTCGTGATGCCGTCCGAGCGGCGTCAGGGCATGCGCAAACCCGATGAAATCGCATGGAATCAGCCGCGTGCCCTGATGAATCAGCTGGTAGAAGGAGTGCTGCCCGTTGGTGCCCGGCTCGCCCCAGTAGACCGGTCCGGTGTCGACCCCGACTGGCGCGCCCTCGAGCGTCACGTGCTTGCCGTTGCTCTCCATCGTCAGCTGCTGCAGGTAGGCCGGGAAGCGCTTCAGGTACTGCTCGTAGGGCAGCACGGCCACGGTCTGTGCGCCGAAGAAGTCCGTGTACCAGACCCCGAGCAGACCGAGCAGCACCGGCAGGTTGCGCTCGAACGGCGTAGTTCGGAAGTGCTCGTCCATGGCGTGGAAACCCGCCAGCATGGCGCGGAAATGCTCCGCCCCGACCGCAATCATCGTCGAGAGACCGATGGCCGAGTCCATCGAGTAGCGTCCGCCGACCCAGTCCCAGAAGCCGAACATGTTGTCGGTATCGATGCCGAACTCGGCGACCTTCTGCGCGTTGGTTGACACGGCGACGAAATGCTTCGCCACTGCTTTGGCATCCGCACCGAGTCCGCGCATCAGCCAGTCACGCGCAGTATGCGCATTGGTCATGGTCTCGAGCGTCGTGAAGGTCTTCGACGACACGATGAACAGCGTCTCGGCCGGGTCGAGACCTTCGGTCGCCTCGACAAAATCCGCACCATCGACGTTCGAGACGAAGCGCACGCACAGCGACCGCTCGCTGTAGTGCCGCAGCGCCTCGTACGCCATCACCGGACCGAGATCCGATCCGCCGATGCCGATGTTGATGACGTTGCGAATCCGTTGGCCCGTGTGGCCGCGCCATTCGCCGCTGCGCACGCGCTCGGCGAAGGCCGCCATCCGCTCGAGAACCGCGTGTACCTCGGGGACGACGTTCTTGCCGTCGACCAGAATGCTCGCCCCACGCGGGGCACGCAGCGCCACGTGCAGAACCGCGCGATTCTCCGTGCTGTTGATCTTCTGGCCGCCGAACATCGCCTCGATGCGATCGCGCAGTCCGCACTCCGCCGCGAGCTGCAGCAGCAGCCGCAGCGTCTCCTCGGTGATCCGGTTTTTCGAATAATCCAGGAACAGGCCGGCGCCCTCGGCGCTGAAACGCTCGGCGCGGCGCGGATCCTCGGCAAACAGCTCGCGCAGATGCTTGCCGGCGACGGCACGATGATGCTCGGCGAGAGCGCTCCACGCCGGACGGGTCGCAGGCACGGCAGACTTCGAACTCATGCGGCTCTCCTTATTTCTTGCGCGCCTTCTTGCGGACCACCCGAGTCTCCCCGGATGACTGCGGCTTCTCCCACAGCTTGAATCCGCCGGCGAACGCATTGGCGTTGTCGCCGGCCCGGCAGTGCGCCGGCAGTTCCTTAAGATGCCTGACGTTACCGCCGCCGATCACGATGTCGTCCGGTTCCAAAGCGCGGCTCAGACGCTTGATGACATCCGCGACGTGCTTGCGCCACTTCTTCTTGCCCATGCGCTCGAGCGCACTGTCGCTGACGTAATCTTCGTAGGTGTGCTTCAGGTACGGAAGGTGCCCGATTTCCATCGGCTCGACGAGCCCGTCGACGATGAGCGCGGTGCCGAGACCCGTTCCCAGCCCGAGGAAGAGCATCTTGCCGCCGCGGTAGCTGCCGAGCGCCTGCATCGCTGCGTCGTTCATCAGCCGCACCGGACAGCCGAACGCGGCGCGGAAATCGAACCCAACCCAGCCCGAACCGAGATTGTGCGGCTCGGCGACGACCCGGCCGTGCATCACCGGGCCGGGATAACCGATCGAGACGGCCTCGTAGCGCCAGTCGCGGGCCAGCCGCTTGACTTTGGCCGCCATCTGCCGGGCCGTCAGTTTCGGCCCCGAGGCGAACTCCCGCTTCTCGGTCTGACCGGTGGCGAGGATCTTGACGTGAGTCCCGCCGACATCGACGACGAGTACGTTCATGCGCTTAGGCTGCCGCGCCGAGGGCCGAGCTCTTCTTGGCGATCATCCCGAGCAGTTCCTGCCAGGATTTCACGAACGCCTTGGCCCCTTCGTCCTGCAGCTGCGCCGCCAGCGCATCGATATCGATGCCCGCCTTGACGAACCGGGCGAGCACCGCTTCGCAGTCCCCGCCGTCGGCCGGCATGCTGCCGCCGATCTCATTGCGCTGCGCGAGCGCCTTCAGCGTTGCCTCGGGCATGGTGTTCACGGTGAAGGGTGCGGCCAGCGTCTTGACGTACAGCACCTCATCGGCCTTCGGATCCTTCGTGCCGGTACTGGCCCAGAGCAGCCGCTGCACGCGGGCGCCGGCGTTGAAGGCCCGTTGCCAGCGCGGCGCGTTGAACAGATCCTGGTAGGCCCGATAGGTCCGGCCCGCCACGGCGATGCCGAGTCGATTGACCAGATCGTCCGGCACCTTGCCGCTCACGGCCACGTCCCAGCGGCTGATGAACACCGAGGCAACCGAGCCGACGGCGGGATTCAGGCCCGCGGCGATACGCCGCTCGACCCCGCGCAGGTAGGCCTCGGCAGCGGCCACGTACTGCTCGCGCGAGAACAGCAACGTCACATTGACCGGGATGCCGGCGAAGATCGCCTCTTCAATGGCCGGCAATCCTTCGCGTGTGCCCGGAATCTTGATGAACAGGTTCGGTCGCTCGGCCCGTTCGTGCAGTTCCTTCGCCGCGGCAATCGTGGCCCGGGCGTCATAGGCGAGCTGCGGGGAGACCTCAAGGGACACCCAGCCGTCGACACCGTCGGTCCGATCGAACGTGGCGCGGAACTCGTCCGCGGCGCGCGTGATGTCCTGCAGCGCCAGATCGAAAAACAGCGCCTCGCCGCTGCGACCCTGCTTCAACCCGGCCCGGATCGACCCATCGTAGGCGTCGCTCTTCTTCAGCGCGTGATCGAAGATGGTGGGATTCGAGGTGAGCCCGGTCACCGACAGTTCGGCGATGTACTGCCGCAGCGTTCCGCTGTCGAGCAGATCACGAGTGATGTTGTCCAGCCAGATGCTCTGGCCGAACTGATTCAGGAGCTGGGTCGCTTTCATGATCTAACCTCCATCGCAAACCGGATCGCGCGCCGCTGCCGAAGGGCGAAGCGATTAGGCGCAGGGAACGATTCGTTCGATCGGGACGATCGTCGCGAGGATGACGTGAGGGCCGCACAACCGCTGCGACAGCGGTGGGCGAACGTCACCCGGCGCTACTCCGTATGCCGAACAGGGTAGCACACCCAGGCACATGCGTCAGCACGCCCAGCCGGTACCTATGCCTCATTCGGGCAAATGGCGCGTGTCGTTCCACAGTCGCACGACCGGCTCGCGCGCATCGTGCTCGTAGCCGAGCTCGCTCACGCTCGTGGTTCCGAGCAGCAACAGCCGTCCGCCGTCCGGCGCAAGTCCCAGCCAGCGCGCGCTCAACACCCTGAGAAAATGGCCGCTGGAGAACAACAGAACGTTGCCGCCCGTGGCGCGCACCTTGGCAATGACCCGATCTGCGCGCGCCCCCACATCGGCCGCCGACTCTCCGCCCGGGCAGCCGTCGCGGAACAGATCCCAGTCAGGCCGCTCGGCGCGGATCTCCGCCGTGCGGCGCCCCTCGTAGGCGCCGTAGTTCCACTCGCACAGATCCGCATCAGTGCGAGCCGCGGCGCTGAATCCAGCCAGCTCGCACGTCCGCGCGGCTCTCTGCAGCGGGCTGGTCAGCACCAGGGAGAACTGCGGATCACGCAGTCGCGGCACGAGGGCGCGCGCTGCCCGTTCGCCGCGCTCGGTGAGCGGCAGATCGGTGAGCCCGGTGTGCTGTCCACTCAGGCTCCATGCCGTCTCACCATGGCGAACCAGACAGATAATCGGCAGTGCGGTGCTCATGCATCGGGGTCCGCGGATCAAAGCAGGAATATCCGTGATCGTACGCACGATACCGCGGCATGTGAAGGGCACTACGTCGAAAGGGGCAGGCGGCGGGGTGGATCAACGCGCCGCCGTCACGCGGCACGCATCTAATTGCAGCGTCTCGAGTACCTCGGGGAGCGGTTCGGGTCGGTGGATCGCATAGCCCTGCGCGTAATCGACCCCCAGATCGCACAGGAGTTTCAAGATGACCTGCGACTCGACGTACTCGGCGACGCACGCGATGCCGTAGGCCCCGCAAAGCTGTGCAACGGCGCTCACCGTGGCGCGGGATCGGGCACTACGGGTCAGGTCGCGCACAAACACCCCGTCGAGCTTCACCGCATCGACCGGCAGCGCCTTCAGGTTGCACAGCGCCTTCAGGTTGCACAGCGAATTCATGCCCACGCCGAAATCATCGTGCCCGTGAATCTCAGCGCAGGTGAGCAGTTCAGCCCCGAATTTCTCGCCATCTCACCGAATAACCGCATGCCGGCCATCGTCGATCACGCCCCGGCCGACGCCGGGCCTGCGCTGCCCACTGACCTGCGCGGGCAAACCGAGACGCTGCAATGGCTCCTCTGGCAGGCCGCCGGCCTCGGGCCGAGCGTCAGTCAGCGCCTGCACTTCGCTCAGTACGCGCCGGAGCGTCTGCCGTACTCAATCGATCGGTTCACCCGGGAAACCGAGCGTCTGTACGGCGTATTGGACCAGCGACTCGCCGATCGTCCCTACATCGCCGGTTAGCACTACACCGTGGCGGACATCGCCGTCTAACCGTGGGTCGTGCCGCAGGAGCGACAGCGGCAGGACGTCAACGCGTTTGTGCACGTGAAGCGCTGGTTCACCGCCATTGCAGCTCGGCCGGCGACCGTGCGCGCCTACGCGTGTGCCCCGCAATTCAGCGCCCACCGGGCGCTCAGTTAAGGTCAACGCCCGGGACGTGTGCGACGAGGCACCGGTGCGCGCCTATTGCGACCAGCGCATCAGCGCCGCCGCCAGCCGCCGCGCCCGCGGGCCATACGGCGGGCGCAATGCGCCGGCGAATTGCAGCTTCGCATCGAGCACCGCGCGCTCATGAGAGAACGCACGGATCCCCCACTCGCCGTGGTAGCTGCCGATTCCGGAGTGATTGACGCCGCCGAACGGCAACCGATGCTGCAGAAACTGCATGGCGACCTGATTGATGCAACTGCCGCCGGCACTGGTGCGCTGCAGGATGCGGTGGACGCTGGCGCGATTTCGGCTCCACACATACAGCGCCAGCGGCTTCGGCGCGGCGTTGATGCGCTCGATCACCTCCTCGTCGTGCTCGTAGCGGATGATCGGCAGCAGCGGGCCGAAGATCTCCTCGTGCATGATGTGCGCCTCTGCGGGAATCTCTCCGAGCAGCGTCGGGGATACGAAATGCCGCTCAGGCTCCACCGCCCCGCCGTGCAGCAGGAGCGCACCGCGCGAGCGGGCATCGGTGAGCAGATCCGCCAGACGGCGCGCATGTCGTTCATTGATGATCCGCGCGAAATCCGGACTGTGTACGGCATCGGCTCCGTACCAGGCCGAGAGCCGCTGGCGAAAGCGCTCGAGCACCTGCTCATAGACGGCGGTGTGCACGTAGAGGTGGTCCGGAGCGATGCAGGTCTGCCCGGCATTCAAACATTTCGCCCAGGCGATCGTATCGACGGCCTGCGCAATATCGGCGCTGGCATCGACGATCACGGGCGACTTGCCACCGAGCTCGAGCGTGACGCTAGCGAGGTGCTGTGCCGCCGCGCTCATCACGATCCGGCCGACCGCCGGGGAACCGGTGAAGAAGATGTGATCGAACGGCAACTCGAGCAGCGCCCGGCCCACCGAGGCATCGCCCTCGAACAGCGCCACCTCGTCTTCGTCGAAGGCTTCGCGCACGATCTGCGCCAACACCCGGGAGCTGTGCACCGCAAGTTCGGACGTCTTGATGATCGCGGTGTTGCCGCAAGCCACAGCCGGGATCAGCGGCCCGAGTGTCAGCACGATGGGGTAATTCCACGGCGACTGGATCAGCGTGCGCCCGCGCGGTTCGCGCTGGATCCAGGCCCGCGTGCCGAGGGTTGCGACCGTCGGACGCACCCGGCGCGGGCGCAGCCAACGGGCCAGGTGGGCGCGGTGCTGAGCCAGATCGCCGAGCAGCGGCAGCAGCTCGGCGAGCTCGGTTTCGAGTGCCGGGCGGCCGAGATCGCCCTGCAGGGCCTCGATGATCAGCGCCCGGCGGCGCACGATGGCCTCGTGCAGCCTGGCGAGCTTCGCGAGCCGCTGTGGCACCGTCGACTCGCGCAAGCGCAACGCGACGGCGCGCTGCGCATCGAACACCTCACGAATCCTGCGAGCGCGCTCGGCATCGAGCGTGACCGGCGTGGCGGAAGCTGCGGACTGGCTCATCGTGAGGCCTCGCGAACGCGCAGGAGGGCTGGGCGAATGATACGGGAAGCCCATATCGCTAGCCGCTGCGCCGTTCCGAAGCGCCGCTCAGCCCGCGTGCCGCGGCGATGAAGTGGCGCACCGCGCTCGAGCGCTCCTCCTCCCGGTAGGCCAGGCCGAGCAGCGCCTGCAGCGGCTCACCCTCGAGCGCGAGGTAAACCACCTGTTGCGGCTGCAGCGAGCACATGCTCGACGGCACGATCGAGATACCGATCGATGCGGCCACCAGGTTGATGGTCGAGGAGAGTTGCGGGGCGTACTGACCGATCCGCGGCGTGAATCCGGCCGCCTCACAGCCGCTGATCACTTCGTCCGCCAGTCCCGGGCGCACGGCGCGCGGATAAAGGATGAACGTCTCCTCGGCGAGCTCGCGCAGCGCGACCCGTGCGCGCCCAGCCAGCCGGTGGGCGGTCGGGACCGCCACCACGAGTGGCTCGCGCTCGAGCACTTCGAACAGCAGACCCCGTCCCTCGCGCAGCGGCGGGCGCACGAACGCGACGTCGATCCGTCCCTCGCGCAGCTGTGCCACCAGCTCGGTCGACGGATGCTCCTCGAGCGAGACCTCCACGCCCGGATAGTCGACGCGAAACACCCGCAGAGATTCAGTGACCCTCGCATTGAACGAGGCCGACTCGGTAAAGCCCACCCGCACCCGGCCGGAGGCGCCGCTCGCGGCCGCTCGGGCCATCTGCGCGGCGCGACGGACCTCCTCGAGGATGCGCCCCGCCTCGCGCGCGAACAGCTGCCCGGCATCCGTCAGGCCGATGCGGTAGCCGGATCGGTCGATGAGCGCGACGCCGAGCTCGGCTTCGAGCGCCTTGATCTGCTGCGTCAGCGGCGGCTGCGACATGTTCAGCCGGCGTGCCGCCCGGGTGATGTTCAGCTCCTCGGCGACGGCCAGGAAATAGCGCAGGTGGCGAAGTTCCATGACGATACTTTTTACATATCGAATCAGGATTTTCAATGTATTTTCGTCTGGTTTCGAAGCGGACTACAGTGCAGCCATGAACCCGAACGAACAGCCGGCCTCCGCGCCGAAGACGAAGAAATCCGTCGCGCTCTCGGGCGTGCCGGCGGGCAATACGGCGCTGTGCACCGTGGGGCGCAGCGGCAACGACCTGCATTACCGCGGCTACGACATCCTCGAGATCGCCACGGCCTGCGAGTACGAGGAGATCGCCCACCTGCTCATTCACGGGACGCTGCCGAACCGCACGGAACTCGCCGCCTACAAGGCGAAGCTGCGCGCGCTCTGCGGCCTGCCGGCGACCGTGCGCACCGTGCTCGAGAGCCTGCCGGCCGCCTCGCATCCCATGGACGTGCTGCGCACCGGCGTCTCGGCGCTCGGCTGCGCGCTGCCGGAGAAGGACGAGCACGGCGCCGCCGGTGCGCGCGATATCGCCGATCGGTTGATCGCCTCGCTCGGCTCGATGCTCGCCTACTGGTACCACGCCAGCCATGGCGGACACCGCATCAGCGTCGAGACCGACGACGAGTCGATCGGCGGGCACTTCCTGCACCTGCTGCATCGCCGGCCGCCGCCGGCGCAGTGGGTGCGTGCGATGCACACCTCCCTCATCCTTTACGCCGAGCACGAGTTCAACGCCTCGACCTTCACCGCGCGCGTGATCGCCGGTACCGGGTCGGATCTGTACTCGTGCGTCGCGGGCGCGATCGGCGCGCTGCGCGGACCGAAGCACGGTGGCGCCAACGAAGTGGCCTGCGAGATCCAGCAGCGCTATGCCGATCCGGACAGCGCCGAAGCGGACATCCTGGCACGCCTGGCGAAGAAGGAAGTGATCATCGGTTTCGGCCACCCGGTCTACACGGTGGCCGACCCGCGCCACCAGATCGTCAAGCAGCTCGCCCGCGAACTGGCCGAACAGACCGGCGATGTGAAGATGTTCGCCGTGGCCGACCGCATCGAGACGGTGATGATGCGCGAGAAGCGCATGTTCCCCAATCTCGACTGGTTCTCGGCCGTCTCCTATCACCTGATGGGCGTACCGACCGCGATGTTCACGCCGCTGTTCGTGATTGCGCGCACCGCCGGCTGGGCGGCGCATGTTCTCGAGCAGCGCGCCGACGGCAAGATCATCCGCCCGACCGCCAACTACATTGGTCCGGAACCGCGCCCCTTCGAGCCCCTTGCGCGGCGCGCCTGAACCCTCAACGGTGACCTCCATCATGTCTGCCCATTACGATTCCGCCCGGCCGGCGCCCGATAAGGTTCTGACCGACATCGTCGATTACGTGCGCGGCGCCGCTCCGCTCAGCGAGCTCGCCTATCAGACCGCGCACTACTGTCTGCTCGATACGCTCGGTTGCGGCCTCGAGGCGCTCGAGTACCCGGCCTGCACGAAGCTGCTCGGCCCGATCGTGCCCGGCACCACGGTGCCACACGGCGCGCGCGTCCCGGGCACCCAGTTCCAGCTCGACCCGGTTCAGGCCGCCTTCAACATCGGGGCAATGATCCGCTGGCTCGACTTCAACGACACCTGGCTCGCCGCCGAATGGGGCCATCCGTCCGACAACTTAGGCGGCATTCTCGCCACCGCCGACTGGCTCTCGCGTCAGGCGATCGCGAACGCTCGCGCGCCGCTGACGATGCGCGAGGTGCTCACCGGCATGATCCGGGCGCATGAGATCCAGGGCGTGATCGCGCTCGAGAACAGCTTCAACCGCGTCGGACTCGATCACGTCGTGCTGGTGAAAGTGGCCTCGACCGCGGTGGTCGGTCAGTTGCTCGGCCTGACGCGCGAGGAGCTGATCAATGCCGTTTCGCTCGCCTGGGTCGACGGGCAGAGCCTGCGCACCTACCGCCATGCGCCGAATGCGGGCTCGCGCAAGAGTTGGGCGGCGGGCGATGCGACCAGTCGGGCCGTGCGCCTCGCGCTGATCGCACGCACCGGGGAGATGGGCTATCCGACCGTGCTCAGCGCCAAGACCTGGGGCTTCTACGACGCGCTGTTCAAAGGTCAGCCGCTGAAGTTCTCGCGCAGCTACGGCTCGTACGTCATGGAGAACGTGCTGTTCAAGATTTCCTACCCCGCCGAGTTCCACGCGCAGACGGCGGTGGAAGCCGCGATGCAGCTGCACCGGCAGCTCGGCGAACTCGGTGTCGGTGCCGAGGTGATCGAGCGCATCACGGTGCGCACGCACGAGGCGTGCGTGCGCATCATCGACAAGCACGGCCCGCTCGCCAATCCTGCCGACCGCGATCACTGCATCCAGTACATGATGGCCGTGCCGCTGCTGTTCGGGCGCCTCACCGCCGCGGACTACGAGGACGGTGTGGCGGCCGATCCGCGCATCGATGCGCTGCGGGCGAGGATCCAGTGCGTCGAGGACCCGCAGTTCACCCGCGATTACCTCGATCCTGAGAAACGCTCGATCGCCAACGCCATCACGGTGCGTCTGAAGGACGGGCGCGAGCTGCCGGAGGTCGTGGTCGAGTACCCGATCGGCCACCGGCGGCGCCGCACCGAGGGCATCCCGCTGCTGATCGAGAAGTTCCGCCGCAATCTGGCACGGCGGTTTCCGGAGAAGCAGCAGCGCGTGATCGCCGAGCTGTCGCTCGACGAGGACCGGCTCGCGCGCACCCCGGTCCACGAGTATCTCGACCTGTTCGTCATCTGAGGGCCGCGGCGTTGAGCACGTATCTGATTGGCGCAGATCAGCCCGCCACGCCCGCCGGCGAGCGCTTCCGGGCGCTCGTGCGCCGCGGTCCGATCCTGCCCCTGCCGGGCGCGTACAACGGACTTGCGGCGCTGCAGGCCAAGCGGGCCGGATTCGAGGCACTGTACCTCTCGGGTGCCGCGATGAGCGCCTCGATGGGTTTGCCTGACCTCGGCATCATCACCGTGGAGGACGTGTGCGGGTTCATCCGCCAGGTGAGCCGCGCCAGCGCGCTGCCGGTCCTGGTCGACGGGGACACCGGTTATGGCGAAGCGCTGAATGTCATGCACATGGTGCGCGCGTTCGAGGACGCCGGTGCGGCCGCCGTGCACATCGAGGACCAGGTGTTGCCGAAGAAGTGCGGCCACCTCAACGACAAACGACTGGTCGCGCCCGAGGAGATGGCCGCCAAGATCGCCGCGGCGGCGCGCGCCCGGCGGCACCTCTACATCATCGCACGCACCGACGCGGCGGCCAGCGAGGGACTCGACGGTGCGGTCGCCCGGGCCCGGCGGTATCTCGAGGCCGGCGCCGATGCGATCTTTCCGGAAGCCCTGACCAGCGCGGAGATGTTCCGCGAGTTCGCCGCGCGTATCGATGCGCCGCTGCTCGCGAACATGACGGAGTTCGGCCGCACGCCGTATTTCACGACCGAAGAGTTCCGCGCCATGGGCTATCGGATGGTGATCTGGCCGGTGAGCGCGCTGCGGATCGCGGCGAGGGCCCACGAGGAGCTGTACGCCACGATCGCCCGCGAGGGCGGGCCGAAGAGCCTCATCGGCCGGATGCAGACCCGCCAGGAACTTTACGAGACGATTTCGTACGCCGACTATGAGACGCTCGATGCGTCCATAGTCAAAAGCGTCGTTCCGAAATGAATGTCGGCCCGCGCCTACGCGCGGGGGCGAACCGTATTACTCGCTCTTCGAGGCGATGGTGTCGATCGAGTAGCCGATCAGCAGCGCGAAGGTGAGGAGGATCTGAGAAGCAGCAATGACCATGTGTTTCTTCCTTTGGATTAATCAGCGCGCGCAAGTCTAGAGATCCAAAGGCCCTGTGACATGTCCATCGCGGGGGTGCGTGCTCTGTACAGCGCGAGGGCGGTGCGCGTATTCCTTTCGGTAGAGCCCCTCACCCCCCGGCGTGACGCGGCCCCGCTGCGCGCGCTAGAATTCAGGCCATTCGCGCAGGTCCCCTGCGCCGTTTCCCCTCTTCTGCACTCCCGGAGCCCCTTCGATGGCCATTGGCACAGATTCCGTCGTCAGCATTCACTACACCCTCAAAGACGACACCGGCACGGTCATCGACCGCTCGGAAGCCGGCGAGCCGCTCGCCTACCTGCACGGTCACGGCAACCTCATCCCGGGCCTAGAGCAGGAGCTGACGGGCAAGAATTCAGGCGACGAGCTCTCGGTCACGGTGCCGCCTGCGCAAGGCTACGGTGAGTATGACCAGGGTCTCGTGCAGAACGTCCCGCGCCGGGCGCTGCGTGGGATCAAGGATGTGAAGATCGGAATGCGCCTGCATGCGCAGAGCCCCGAAGGGACCCAAGCCGTCACGGTGACCAAGATCCTCGGCGACATGGTGACCCTCGACGGCAACCACCCGCTGGCGGGCAAGAGCCTGCACTTCGAGGTGCGAATCGAAGACGTGCGGGCCGCCACCGAGGAAGAACTGTCCCACGGTCACGTGCACGGACCGCACGGCCACCACGATCACTGAGTCAAAGCCCCGGGTGAACGCCGGCGGGCGCTGCGCGCCGGCGACTCTGCGCCACCGCCGCACTGAACGGGACACCGGAAGACTCTAGCGGGCTGTCAATCGCGTGCGCAGTGTGGCTGCGGCGCAGGCTTCAGAACCACCCATAATTGAAGCTGATGCTGATGCGCTCGCCGGCTGGGTTGGCCGGGACCTCGTGGCGCAACCAGCTCTCGAACAGCACGACGCTGCCGGCGGCCACCGGGATCTCGACCCAAGGCCGGTTGGCGCGGCTCGCGCTGCGGCGCCGCGGCGGCGCGGCCATCATCCGCTCGAGACGCGGGTCCTCCAATTTCAAAGCCGCGCAGCCGCGCGGGGTCTTCAGATAGAACGTGCCACTGATCGTCGCGAGCGGGTGCAAGTGCAGCCCGTGCGCGGTACCGCGCGGCATGATATTCACCCAGCAGTCGGTCATGCTGAGCGCCCGGCCAGTCAGATCGAGCTCGAGCGCGCGGGCGAACGCCGCCACGTGCGGATCGATCGCCCGCTCCAGCGCTGCGAACGTCGGCGACAGCTGGTGCATTCGGAACGCCGAGCCATACGAGGTATAGCCGCCCGGATAATTCTTCGCCGACCAGCGCCGTCCGCCCGCATCATCCAGCTGCAGCTGCCGGCATTCGCGCAACAGCCGCGGCC
>JAJZSQ010000211.1 GCA_021849615.1 Pseudomonadota bacterium | reverse complement strand
CTTCGACCATCGCCTTCTGACGGCTTCGCCGATGAAAAGAGATCGAGGCGGAAAGATCAAGCCTACCCGTTCAGGCCTCGGTTACCCACTCGGAATTTAAGAGAGGCGAAAAATGGGGGCGTCCATGTACGGTAAATGTCCGGCGTCTGGACGTAACCGGTAAATACCCGGCGTCTGGACTATGCGACTCGGGTGTGCAGGGCTGAGCGCAGCGGATTCGCGGCGAAGTGGCGCTTCCAGAGGCGCGGGGTGAGTTCAGCGACGCGGGATGCGGGGTGCTCTGCGACGCGCTGCAGGACGTCGACGAGATACGTGTAGACATCGATCCCGTGCAGCCGACAGGTCACGATGAGCGACTGGACGATGCCGACGTGCTTCGCTCCGAGCTCCGTCCAGCAGAAGTGCCAGTTTTTGCGTCCCATGGGGATGACTCTCAGGACCTGCTCGAGATGGTTCGTATCGGGTGACACGTCGGGATCCGAGAGGAACACCTCGAGTCCTACACGCCGCTCCCGCGCGTAATGCAGCGCGGTGATGAACGGGTTCTTCGGGCGCAACCCGTGTGCCTCGAGCGTTCGATCCACCCAGTCGAAGAACGCATCGACCTGCGGCTTACTGTGCGTCAGACGATGTAGTCGCTTGGCGTCCCCCGTGAGCTTCTGCTCGCGGATCTCCTCCTCGATGTCGTAGAGCGTGGCGATGCGACGCAGCCCCTCGCGCACGCCCTCGGGGTCCGCCGACTCGGCCTCGAAGATCTCCCGTCGTGCGTGCGTCCAGCACTGCGCGTGCGCGATGCCGACCTTCTTGGCATGGCTCGCGTAGGCGGCGTAGCCGTCGGTCAGCAGCACTGCGTTCGAGGCCGGATCGGCCCCGAGCGCGGCGTACACGTGCGCCGCCTCGCGCGAGGGGAAGTACGGGAAGCACACCTCGTTGTGCTCGCCGTAGACCGGCCAGAAGTACGCGGTGCGCATCTTGCCGCGTTCCTTGCGGCCGGCCTTGACCGGCGTCTCGTCCATGGCCTTGACGCGGCTGGCGCGGATGGAGGCGAACTGGGCGTCGTAGATAGGCTCGAGCAGCCCCACACTGCGCTGGGTGAGCTGGGTCAGCCAGGGGCGGCTGACCGTGATCCCGCCGTCCTCGAGCCGCTGATGTTGGCGGTACAGCGGCAGGTGCCAAGCGAACTTGTCCACCAGGAGCCCGGCGAGGAAGCTCACATCGGCCCGGCTGCCCTCGATGACCCCGGCAGGCGCTGCCGGGCAGCGGATGGACTGCGTCGCTCGGCGCTTCAGCACCGGACGCACGTACTTGAGGATGACGTAGCTGCCGGGCCGCTGCGCCAGGCGATGAGTCACCTTCTGGCCGATGACTTCGAACTCACCGGCCTCGGCCCCCTCGAGTTCCGGGGGCTTCAGTCCGATCGTCTCGACCGGGACGCGGCTCTCGTCGAAAAACGGCACGCTCTCGGCCTCCTCGGCGGCCGCATCGCGCGCAGTGCTCCGACGCGTATAACCGGCGACAGGGCGCTCCCTGGAGGGCTCCTCTCGCTCCGGTGCGCCGAGCACTTCGGTGCGTGTCAAGGTAGTTGTCGCCCGGTTCATGCGGCGGACTTCGAGCTATGAAGATTCTCGGTCGCCGCCTTGATCACTGCGTCGCGCTCGGGATTGAGCGTGACCACGGTGATCGGATTCCAGTTTCGGGTGTGCCGTGCCCAGCGCCGCGGGTTTTCTGCTCGTGCCTGCTGGTAGAGCGCATGGCGAGCCTGCAGAACGTCCCGGTCTTCTCCAGCATGTCGCTGCGCTGGGCTGACGTAGCGGATGCCACTGTGGCGGTGGTCGTAGTTGTACCAGTGCACGAACGAGCTCGCCCACTCGCGGGCTTGCGCGAGATCCGCGAAGCCCTTCCTCGGGAACTGCGGCCGGTACTTTGCGGTGCGGAACAGCGCTTCCACGAAGGCGTTGTCGTCGCTGACGCGTGGGCGGGAGTAGGAGGCCTTGAGCCCCAGCCAATGCATCATGGCCAGCACCGTGGTCGCCTTGAGCGTCGCCCCGTTATCCCCGTGCAGCACCGGCTTGTAGTCCAGCGTGTGCAGGTCCTCGGCGAGGGCCGTGCGGCGCAGCAGGTTCACGGCATGCTGGGAGTCGTCACTCTCGTGGACCTCAAAGCCAACGATCTTGCGGCTGTACAGGTCCAGGATCAGGTACAGGTAGAACCAGCGACCCACCACCGTGGCCGGCAGGTACGTCATATCCCAGCAGAAGACTTGGCGCGGCGCAGTGGCCACGTGCGTGCTCGGCGGACGGACTCGCTGGGGCGCTTTGGCGCGGCCCCGATGCCGAATCTGTCCATGGGCCCTCAGCACGCGGCTGAAGCTCGATTCGCTGGCAATGTAAGTCCCTTCGTCGGCGAGCATCGGCACGATACGCGCCGGAGGCAGCTCGGCGAAGCGCGGCTCGTTGGCGACCCGAAGGATCTGCTCCCGTTCCGCTTCACTGAGCGCATGGGCGGGTGTGGGACGGACGGCCTGTGGCCGGCGGTCTCCGCGCTCGAGGCCGGAGCCGCCCTTCCAGCGCTGCAGGGTCCGCAGGGTGATGCCGGCCTCGGCGCATGCGCGCCTCAGCCGTGCCCCGCCGCGGTGCGCTTCGTCTACCGCTCGAGCAATACTTTGGCGATCTTCCAGGGAAGTCATTCGTCCCCGCTCTCTTGGAAGATCG
>JAJZSQ010000066.1 GCA_021849615.1 Pseudomonadota bacterium | reverse complement strand
GTACTCCACGCCGTGCGTGACCGGCAGCATCGGAATCCCGACGCGCGCGTACTCGTCCTTGCGCGCGATGGCGAGCGCCCAGAAATGCGGCGGCGTCCACACGAAGATGATCAGGAACAGCAGCAGCGCGTGCGGATCGACCGTATTGGTCACGGCGGCCCAGCCGAGAATCGGCGGCGCCGCACCGGCTGCCCCGCCGATGACAATGTTCTGCGAGGTTGCGCGCTTCAGCCACCCGGTGTAGATCACCGCATAGCCGATCAGCGACGCAAAGGTCAGGACCGCGGTGAGCGGATTGACCAGGATCGAGAGGATCGTCATGGCGAGCACGCCGAGCGCGGCGGCGAACAGCAGCGCGTTGCGCTCGGTCAGCTGCCCGCGCGGCAGCGGGCGCGAGCGGGTCCGCGACATCTGCTCATCGATGCGCCGGTCGAGCACGTGATTGATCGCCGCGGCGCAGGCCGCCGCGAGCGCGATGCCGATCGTGCCCCACACCAGGGCGCGCAGCGGCGGCCAGCCGGGGCTCGCCAGCAGCGTGCCGACCAGCGCAGTGAAGGTGATCAGCGCGACGATGCGCGGCTTGGTCAGCTCCAGGTAGCGGCGCCAGGCGATCGGCGCGGCACTGGCGAGTTCCGAGAGGCTGTTCACCGCGCGGCACTCGCTTGAAGGCCGGCGCGGCGCAGCGAGCGCAGTTTGTGCACCAGCGCGAGCAACGCGATCAGCAGCACCGCGGCGCCGCCGGTGTGCGCCGTCGTGATCAGCAGCGGGAAACTCTCGAGCACCATGGTGATGCCGATGGCGAGCTGCAGTACGAGTGCGGCGAGCACCGCATACGCATAGGGTCGCGCTGCCGCGAGCGAACGGCGACTGATGATGTAGCCGCAGGCGCCGCCGAGCACCACCGTCACGGCGAGCGCGCCCAGCCGGTGCGTGAAGTGGATCGCCACGCGCGCCGCGTTGGGCAGGATGCCGCCCTGGAAGTTCACCCAGAGGCTGCGCCAGAGCACGAACGCGTCATGGAAATCCATGTGCGGCGGCCACCAGTGGCCCTGGCAGGTCGGGAAATCCGGGCAGGCGTACTGCGCGTAGTTGGCGCTGGTCCAGGCGCCGAGGAAGAACTGCACCGCCAGCACCGCGAGCCCGACGAGCGAGAGTCGATACGCGAGCTTCAGCGCCGCCGCGGCAGGCGCCGGCGGGGGGCGGCTCGAGGCACTCGCGCCGCGCTGCAGCGTCAGCCACATCCACCACAGCAGACCCAGGGTGGTCATGCCGAACAGCAGGTGCAGCGTGACGATCGGCGGTTTGAGCAGCCAGGTCACCGTAAACATCCCGAGCACCGCCTGCACCACGACGGTGGCGAACAGCACCAGCGCGTACACGCTCCCGACGATCCGGCCGCGTGAGGCGATGGCGAGCGCGGTGATGAGCAGAATCAGCACCCCGAGCGTGCCCGCCACGTAGCGGTGGATCATCTCGTGCCACGCGTCATCGACGTCGAGCGGACGTCCCGGATAACGGGCCTGCGCACGCGCGCTGTCGGCCGCGCCGATCGGGGTCAGGTGGCCATAGCACTCCGGCCAGTCCGGGCAGCTGATGCCGGAGTTCGTCAGGCGCGTGTACGCCCCCAGCAGGATCACTGCGAAGCACAGCAGCACGCCGGCCAGCGACAGGCCGCGAATCCAGCGCTCGACGGATGCGGGGATCAAGAAACGGTACCTCCGGAAGGGTCGAGTATGGTAGCGCATCGGCGCCGGGCATGGCGTCGATGCCCGGCTCAGGGGCCGCTACGGCGCAGGCTCAGGACCAGCCAGATCACGCCGGCCGTCACCGCAAAGGCCCACCACTGAATCGCATAGCCCCAGTTCTCCAGTGCCGGCATGCCGGGCAGCGTCCAGGCGCGCACGTAGCCATCGCGGGCGGCCGGATCGAGCAGGAGGATTCGTCTCGCGAGCGGTCGGCCCAGCGCGGCGCTGAGCTCGGCGGTGCGCGGGAAGCTCGTCACCTTCGGCCAGTGCGGCCCGGGCGGCGGCGGCGCCCGCCCGAAGGCGAGCCCGGCGGTCGGCAGCGGCCCGACCCGTCCGATGACCGTGACGGGCCCGCTCGCGGCGAGGTGCGTATCGGGCAGCCGCGAGCGGCTGCCCGTGAAGGCGACCCAGCCCCGATCGACCAGCACCGCCTGGGCCCCGTCGCGCAGCAGCGGAGTCAGCACCTCATAGCCGTCCGCGCCATCGTGAATGCTGTTGTCGAGCAGGAACTGATGGGCCCCGTCGTAGCGGCCTCGCACGCTCACGCGCTGATAGAGGGGCACGGCGCCCAGCGGCGCGCGGCCGAGGGGGATCACGTGCGCCGCGCCCCGCTCGAAGCGTGCGTACTGTGCAGCGCGCTGCTGACCGAGGTGCCACTGCCAGCGGCCGAGCATCCCGAATACCGCTGCGAGCGCGGCCATGAGCAGCGTCAGCGCCATCGAAGGCGCGAACTCGCGGCGGCCGAGCCGCAGCCCCGTGCTCACCGGGATCGCCGCGCGCGCCAAAACCGGTACAATCGAGTCATGCCACCGCTGTTCAGGCTGCTGGTTCTGCTCTCGCTCGGCGCCATCATTGCAAGCCTCGGCTCGGGGCTGTTTCACCTGGCGCGCGGCACGCGCGAGGACTCCGGCAAGATGGTCCGCGCGCTGACCATCCGCATCACCCTGTCGATCGCGCTGTTCGCGCTGCTCATGCTCGCCTGGTACGCAGGCCTCATCACCCCGCACGGCATTGCGCCGCGGTACTGAGCGCCGGGACAGCGCCGGCCGCTCACAGCCAATAGACGAAGACGAACAGGCAGAGCCACACCACGTCGACGAAGTGCCAGTACCAGGCAACCGCCTCGAACGCGAAATGACGCTCCGGGGTGAAGTGACCGCGCAGCACGCGCACCCAGATCACCAGCAGCATGATCGCCCCGATGGTCACGTGCAGGCCGTGAAAGCCGGTCAGCATGAAGAACGTCGAACCGTAGATCCCGGTGGTCAGGCGCAGGTTCATGTGCATGTAGGCGTCGTAGTACTCGTGCGCCTGCAGGCCGACGAACGTGAACCCGAGCAGAAACGTCAGCGCCAGAAACACCGTCAGCATGCGCCGCTTGCCGGCGCGCAGTGCATGGTGGGCGATCGTGATGGTCAGTCCGCTGGTGAGCAGCACGAGCGTATTGATCGCCGCCACGCCGGTCGGACTCATCGCGCTGAACACCCGGCCGCCGACGTGACCCGGCCCGTTGGTCGGCCAGGTCGCCTCGTAGTGCGGCCAGAGCAGGAAGTTGGTCATGGCCTTCGCGCCCTCGCCGCCGAGCCAGGGCACCGAGAAATTGCGCGTGTAGAACAGCGCGCCGAAGAACGCGGCGAAGAACATCACCTCGGAGAAGATGAACCACATCATGCCGAGGCGGAACGAACGGTCCTCGCGGAAGTGGAACACGCCATGCTGGTTCTCCCCGACGACGGTGGAGAACCACCCGGCGAACATGAACGCGAGCAGCGCCACACCCGGCACCAGGATCCACACCGGGGCGACACCATCGAGGTACAGCACCGCGCCCAGCATGAGCGAGAACAGCGCCAGCGCCGCGATGATCGGCCAGGGGCTCCCGTGGGGAACGTAGTACTTACTGCTGTCAGCGTGCGCGTCTGTCATATGTCCACTTTCCTGTCTGCAACCTGCAGGGCGCTCAGCGGTGTGCCCGCATCACCGTCAGGATGATGAAGCCGACGTAGAACGCCAGCGCGATCAGCGAGACCACCCAGGTGGTCAGCCGCACCCGGCGTCGCTGCTCCGCGGTCACTGCGCGTGTGTTCACGCCGTCGCGCTCAGTGTCCGGTGCCATGAGCGAGCATTGCTTCGGAGGGCGGGGTCTGCCAGGAGTGATACGGCGCCGGGCAGGGTAATTCCCACTCCAGTCCGTGCGCGCCATCCCAGGGCGAGTTCGCCTCGATCGGCTTCCCGGAGCGGATGCACTTGATGATGATGTACGGGAACAGCACCTGCGAGGCGCCGAAGATGAACCCGCCGATGGACGACACCATGTTCCAGTCGGTGAACTGCGGCGCATAGTCCGGGATGCGCCGCGGCATGCCGGCGAGCCCGAGGAAGTGCTGCGGGAAGAACAGCACGTTGACGAAGATCACCGACAGCCAGAAGTGCCACTTCGCGAGCCGCATGTCGTACATCCGTCCGCTCCACTTCGGCAGCCAGTAGTACACCCCGCCGAAGATGGCGAACACCGCGCCGGGCACCAGCACGTAGTGGAAGTGCGCCACCACGAAGTACGTGCCATGGTACTGGTAGTCGGACGGCACCAGCGCCAGCATCAGACCGGAGAACCCGCCGATGCTGAACAGGAACAGGAACGCCACGGCGAACAGCATCGGCGGCTCGAACGAGAGCGAGCCGCGCCACATCGTCGCCACCCAGTTGAACACCTTCACGCCCGTCGGCACCGCGATCAGCATCGTCGAGAGCATGAAGAACAGCTGCGCGGCCACCGGCATGCCCACCGTGAACATGTGGTGGCCCCAGACGATGAACGACAGGAACGCGATCGAGGCGGTGGCGTAGACCATCGCCTCGTAGCCGAACAGCGGCTTGCGCGAGAAAGTCGGGATGATTTCCGAGATGATGCCGAAGGCCGGCAGGATCAGGATGTAGACCTCGGGGTGCCCGAAGAACCAGAACACGTGCAGGAACAGCACCGGGTCCCCGCCGCCGGCGGCGTTGAAGAAGCTGGTGCCGAAGAAGTGATCGGTGAGCTGCATGGTCACCGCCCCGGCGAGCACCGGCATCACCGCAATCAGCAGATAGGCGGTGATCAGCCAGGTCCACACGAACAGCGGCATGCGCAGCAGCGTCATGCCCGGGGCGCGCAGATTCATGATGGTCACGATGACGTTGATCGCGCCGAGGATCGAGGAGATCCCCATCAGGTGAATGGCGAAGATCAACATCGGGAAAGCCGCGCCGAACTGCTGCATCAGCGGCGGATACATCGTCCAGCCGCCGGCGACCGCCCCGCCCGGCACGAAGAACGAGGCGACCATCAGGGTGAACGCGAAAGGCAGGATCCAGAAGCTCAGGTTGTTCAGCCGCGGCAGCGCCATGTCCGGGGCGCCGATCTGCAGCGGAATCATCCAGTTCGCGAGCCCCACCCAGGCCGGCATGATCGCCCCGAAGATCATGATCAGGCCGTGCATGGTGGTGAGCGAGTTGAACATTGCCGGGTCGAACAGCTTCATGCCCGACTTGAACAGCTGGGCGCGGATCGCCATCGCGGCCAGACCGCCGATCAGGAACATCGTTCCGGCGGCGATCAGGTACATCGTGCCGATGTCCTTGTGATTGGTCGCGAACACCCAGCGGCGCCAGCCCTGCGGCTTGTGGTCATGTTCGGCATGTGCGGCGGTTTGGTGCAGCTCGGCCATGGTCAACCTCGATGGGCAAGACTGGATGTCGGTATCGGCTCGCGGCAGGACGGTGCGGTGCGCTCCTCGAGATCGCGCTCAGGTGCTGGTCACGGCCGCCGCCGGGAGGCGTGCGGCCGCCTCGCTCGGGGGGCCGGAGTGCTGCTTCAGCCAGGCCTGGTAGGCCGCCGGCGTCACCGCGCGCACCACGATCGGCATGTAGGCGTGGCCGCGGCCGCACAGCTCGGTGCACTGGCCGCGGTAGATACCCGGCCGGTTCGGGGCGATGGTGAAGGACGCCTCGTTGATGTAACCCGGGATCGCGTCGCGCTTGACGCCGAGGTCCGGCACCCACCAGGAGTGAATCACGTCGATGGAAGTGATCAGCAGGCGCACCTTCTCGCCCACCGGCACCACCACCTGGTGATCGACGCTGAGCAGGTAGTGCGGCACGGCGGTCGGGCGGATGCCCGAGTGCATCTGACTGGCGTCGTTGCTGCTGGCGGAGAGCTTGGAGATGATACTCACGGGGGTGCCGACGTACTGGTAACGCCAGCCCCACTGGAAACCGGTCACGCGGATGTTGACCTGCGGATCGGTGTTGTTGTTGATCTTCAGCAGCAGCCGCGCCGCCGGAATCGCCATGCCGATGAGGATCAGCACCGGCACGGCGGTCCAGACCACCTCCACCTTGGTGCTGTGCGTCAGCGTGACGTCGGGCACTGCACCGCGCGATTTGCGGTGGAAGATCAGCGACCAGATCATCACCCCGAACACCACCACGGCGATGCCGACGCACACCCACAGCGCCATCATGTGCAGCGCGTAGATGCTCTTGCTGGCGCTGGTCACCCCGCGCGGCATGTTCAGTTCGTCCCAGCCGGAGGCGGCCGAAGCGAGCGGCAACCGCCCCGCCAGGCCGAGCACCGAGGTTCCGAGCAGTCTGCCGAGTCTCGCGCGCTTCATCGTTGTTCTGCCCCCAGCCGCGCGCTCCGCACGATGCGGATCAGGCGCGCAACGCTAACCGAAACCGAACCCGCCGTACCGCTCACCCGTGGCCTAACGCCAGGGGTGGGGATTCATTGACGCGTCCGACCAGCCGCCGCAAACGCAGCGCGAGTCCGCGCCGCTCCTCTTCCGTGAGAAACACGCCCAGCTCGCACGCCCGTCCGTGCGACTCGATGGTCAGCCGGGTCGGATGCAGCCGCGAGGCGGGATGAGTCAACTTGATCTGCGCCCAGTGGCGCTTGAAGACGATGCGCCGGCAGGCGCGGCGGTCGCGCAGCTCGACGCTGACGTCCGACTCGGTAATCGTGAGGATCTGGGCCTGGAAGCGCCGCTTGAGGCTCTCGTGGAGCGCCCAGCCGAGGGCGAGCATCTCGCCGAGCCCGATCAGCAGGATCGGCCAGAGGCCGAGTGCGCTGAATACCGCGCCGATGCCGAGGGTGAGCGCGCCGAGACTGGCGAAGAAAACGAGAGCGCCTCGCACCGTGAGCGAGCAGTTCGGGCAAAGGACGATGCGCAATGAAGGCATGTCGTGCTTGGAACTGGCCTACCTAAAGTTGCTCTGATGGATCCGGCCTTGCGGCCGTTCCGGCAATCTCCCCCGGCACTGTCCTCTCGACCGGCGCGTTCCTCGCTCAGACCCCAGTTCCGAGCCGTCCGCCGCGCCTGCGTCCCACGTTGACGCAGATCATGGTATTGCGCCCCGCAGAGCGATTCAAGCGGGGCGGCTGAGGCGCTCGGCCGCGGCGGCCAGATCGGGCAGCCCCTCCCCGGCGCCGAGCCGGCCGATCGTGGCGAGAGGCTCGCCCAGGTGCGCCGACAGCGTGGCATGGTTCTCGGCGGCCCGATCCATCGCCGGATCGATGCCGTTCGCGACCCATCCGGCGAATTTAGCGCCTCGGGCGCGGATCGATTCATGCGAGAGCAGCGCATGATTGAGGCATCCGAGGCGCATCCCGACCACCAGGATGACCGGCAGCGCGAGATGCACGGCGATGTCCGCCATGCCGAGCGCAGAGCTGATCGGGGCCCGCCATCCGCCAGCCCCCTCGACGATGACGCAGTCGGCCGCCGCGGCGAGCTGCGCGTAGCAGGCCTCGAGCCGCGCCAGGTCGATGGCGGTGCCCGCCTCCGCTGCGGCAATGTGCGGGGAGATGGGCGGCTCGAAGCAGTACGGATTGACGGTCGCGTACGGCGCAGGCACGGAGGCCTCGGCCTGCAGCGCCAACGCATCCGCGCTGCGCAGCCCGTGCGGCGTACGCAGCGCGCCGGAGGCCACCGGCTTCATCACCGCGACCCGCAGCCCGCGGCGCGCGAAGGCGCGCGTCAGCGCCGCCGCACAGACCGTCTTGCCGACTTCCGTGTCCGTCCCGGTGATGAACCATCCGCGTGCATTCATGGGCGTCTCCTGTGGCTGATCTGGTCCGGAGCGATGAACACCTCGTCGCCCGCAGGCGGCCCGGCCGCACGGTGGCCGTTCCAGGCAGCCGCGTAGATCACTTCGTACGTGGCCGGCAGTGTCCCGTCGCGCCGATGCACCTCGTAGCGCTCGCGCAGCTGGCGCAGCCGGCCCTTGCCCGTCAGGGCGCGGGCCCGGCCGGCCGTGACGTTGCGCGCCCCGATCGCCTTCAGGTCGCGCATCAGCCCGAGCACGTCGGGATAGGTCACGGTCATCCGCTCGACGTCGAGCACCGGCTCGGCGAATCCGGCGCGCATCAGTGCATCGCCGATGTCGTGCACGTCCAGGAATCGGTTGACGTGCGTGTGGCCGTCCTCGCCCCAGGCCTCGCGCAGCTCGCGCAGGGTGTCCGGTCCGAAGGTGCTGAACGCGAAGAACCCCTGCGGCTTGAGCACGCGGCGCGCTTCGGCGAATACCTGATCCGGCGGATCGCACCATTGCAGCATCAGGTTGCTGAAGATCACATCGACGCTCGCGGCGCGCAGCGGCAGCGCCGCCGCATCGGCGCAGACGCGCTCGAAGCGACGCAGCCAGCGCTGATGGCGCGCCGCTTCATGCAGCATGCCGGGCGCCAAATCGAGCGCCAGCACCCGCGCGCGCCGGTAGCGCTGCTTCAGCTGCGCGCTGGCGCGTCCGGTGCCCGCCCCCAGATCCAACACCACCTCGGGAGCGAAGGCGAACGGCTCGAGCCGCGAAAGCAGCTCGTCGGCAACGTTCGCTTGCAGCAGTGCAGCGGCCTCGTAGCTCGAGCCCGCACGGTCAAACGTGTTGCGCACCGCGGCGCGCGGCAGCGCGAAAGGATCGGAATGGTTCATGATGCGCCGAGAAAATCGCCGAGCAGGTCTGCCACTTCGGCGGTATGCGAGAGAAAGGGGGCATGCGCGGCGCGGCGAATCTCGGCGAAGCGCGCATGCGGCAGTGCGGCGGTGAGCGCGCGCGTCGCGGCCGGCAGCAGCACCCGGTCGTACTGGCCGGCGACCGCGAGCGTCGGGGCGCGAATCGACCCGAGGACTGCACGCAGATCGAGCGTGCGCAGCAGCTCAAGGCCCGCCGCGAGCGCCGTGGGCCGTGCCTCGCCGTGACTGAACAGCGCTGCGCGCAGCTGCTCGAGCACCGCCTCGCCGGCGGCGCTGCCGCGCACCTGCAGATCGAGAAAGTCGCTCACGGTGCGGTGATAATCGCGCCGCAGGCCTTCGGCCAGGCGCTCCAGCCGCGCCTCAGGCGTGCCATGCGGCCAGTCGGGAGCGGCCGTGAACCGCGGTGTAGCACAGAGCAGCACCAGGTGCGCCGGGGCGGGCAGGCCGGCGGGCGGCGCCGCCGCCCACGCGAGCGCGAGCTGCCCGCCGAGCGACCAGCCGAGCAGGCTGTACGGTGCGGCACCGATCGTCTCGGCCACCGTCTCCCCGAGCCACTGCACCTGCTGATCCGCCGCGGCGCGATCGGCGCGCCATGGGCTGCGTCCGTGGCCGGGCAGATCGAGCGCGATCAGCCGCGCGTGGCCCTCGAGCGCCGCGCCCAGGGTGTCCCAGACGCGCACGTTCAGCCCCCAGCCATGCAGCATCACCAGCGGGGGTCCGGCGCCGCGGACTTCGACGTGCAGACGGCTCATGGGCTTGCCGCACCGCAGGCGGTACCGGCGAAGCGGCAGGCCCGTCCGAGCGTCTCCGCCAGTGCATCGACCTGGGCCTCGGTGTGCGCCGCGGTGAGCGTCACGCGCAACCGCTCCTGTCCGGCGGGCACGGTGGGCGCGCGGATCGCCACGACCCAGAACCCGGCGTCGGCGACGGCGCGCTGCGCCTCGAGCGCCGCATGCGCACTGCCGAGCGGGATCGGCTGGATGGGCGTCGACGAGTCACTGAGCGGCACACCGGCGGCCGCAGCCGCGGCGCGGAAGCGCGCCGTGAGCTCGAGCGCTCGCTCGCGCCGCCACGGCTCGCGCTGCGCCAGCTCGAGGGCCGCGCGCGTCGCGGCCGCCACCGGCTGCGGCAGCGCCGTGGTGTAGACGTACGGACGGGCCTTCTGCACCAGCAGATCGATCAGCGCGGCGCTGCCGGCGACGAACGCGCCGAACGAGCCGAACGCCTTGCCCAGGGTGCCGACCAGCACGGGCACCTCCTCGGCGCTCAGGCCTGCCGCTTCGAGTGCGCCGCGGCCCGTCGGCCCGAGGACCCCGAGGCCGTGCGCATCGTCGACGACGAACCACGCCTCATGCGCGCGCGCCGCTTGCGCCAGCGCCGCGAGGGGCGCGACATCACCGTCCATGCTGAAGACCCCGTCGGTGGCCAGCACGGCGGTCGGGTGCCCGATCGTGCCGAGCAGGCGCTCGGCCGCAGCCACATCCGCGTGGGCAAAGCGCCGCAGCCGCGCCCCGCTGAGCTTGGCCCCGTCGATCAGGGACGCGTGGCTCAGCCGATCGAGCAGCACGCGTTCGCCCGGTCCGCCCAATGCACTCATGACGCCGAGGTTGGCCATGTAGCCGGTGGAGAACAGGAGTGCGCGCTCCCGGCCCGTGTAGGCCGCCAGCGCCTCCTCCAGCGCGTCGTGTTCCGCCCCGTGGCCGCTGATCAGGTGCGAGGCGCCGCTGCCGGCGCCGGTGCGCGCGGCGCACTGCGCCATGGCGGCAGCAGGCCCGGGATGGCCGGCGAGCCCCAGGTAGTCGTTGCTGCTGAAGTCGACGAGGCGGCGGCCCGCGATGATCAGCTCGGCGTGACTGCCCGCGCGCGCGTAACCTTCGACGGTGCGGCGGCTGCGGCGACGCTGCTCGCGCTCCAGCTGCGCGAGCAGCGGCTCAAGCGGCTGTCTCTGCATGCGCCCGGGGATGCGCGCAGGCGTGTCCGGCGGCCGCCCCGTCCGTCTCGGCAGCGCCGGCCTCGGGCTTCAGGCCCAGCCGTTCGAACAGCCGGCGGTCGCGCTCGACATCCGGGTTGCCGGTCGTGAGCAGGCGCTCGCCGTAGAAAATCGAGTTGGCGCCGGCCATGAAGCACAGCGCCTGCAGCTCATCGCTCATGCCCTGGCGACCGGCAGAGAGACGCACGTACGAGCGCGGCATCAGCAGCCGCGCCACGGCGATGGCGCGCACGAACTCGAACGGATCGAGCGGCGCGCTGTCCGCGAGCGGCGTGCCCTCGATCTTCACCAGCTGGTTGATCGGTACGCTCTCGGGGTGCTCGGGCAGGTTGGCGAGCGTCAGCAGCAGCCCGGCGCGGTCGCTCGGGGACTCGCCCAGGCCGAGAATGCCGCCGCAGCACACCTTGAGGTTCGCGGCGCGCACCGCGTCGAGCGTATCGAGCCGGTCCTGGTAGGTGCGCGTGGTGATGATCTCGCCGTAGAACTCCGGGGACGTATCCAGATTGTGGTTGTAGTAGTCGAGCCCGGCATCCTTCAGCTCGCGCGCCTGCTCGGGAGTCAGCATGCCGAGCGTGGCGCAGGTCTCCATCCCGAGGGCGCGCACCTCACGGATCATCGCCGCGATGACCTTGAGGTCCTTGGCCTTCGGCGAGCGATACGCCGCGCCCATGCAAAAGCGTGTCGCGCCTGCGGCCTTGGCGCGGGCGGCGGACTCGCGCACCGCGGCGACCTCCATCAGCGACTCGCGCTCGAGGCCGGTCTCGTAACGCACGCTCTGCGAGCAATAGGCGCAGTCCTCGGGACAGGCGCCGGTCTTCACCGACAGCAGGGTGCTCATCTGCACCGTGTTCGGCGCATGGTGCTCGCGGTGCACGCGCTGCGCGTGCAGGAGCAGATCGAGCAGCGGCAGCTCGAGCAGCGCCTGTACCTGGGCGAGCGTCCAGTCGTGGCGCACGGTGCCGAGCGCAGCGGGATTCAGTGCAGTCATGGGGATCCAGGGGCATCGGCGGACGGGATTCCGCGCCGCGAATGTTCCGGGCCGCCGCCCCGATTGTCAACGCGCACCGCCCCGGCCAGTCGACGATTGCGCATTTTTTGACCAGTGCGCTCGCGGCTCACCGCCGCAGCAGGTGAACCGCGAGCGCGATGCCGACGGTGAGCGCGCCGAGACTGGCGATGAGCACCGCCGCGGCGGCACAGTCCTTGACGATGCGGATGCGCGGATGCTGGTCCGGGTGCAGGTGATCGGCCAGGGCCTCGAGCGCCGTGTTTAACAGTTCCGCCGCAAGGACCGCGGCACTGGCCAGCAGCACTGCGGCCCACCACAGCGCGCCCGGATGCAGGACGATGAGGGCGATCAGCACGAACACGAACAGCACGGCCTGGGTGCGCAGGCTGCGCTCGCCGCGCAGCGCGTGCCCGAGTCCGGCGAGCGCGAAGCGCAGGCGGCGCACGAACGACTGGTTCTTCTGTGTGTTCACTCCAGGGAGACTCTCAGGCGCTTGCGGCGTGCGTACCGTGCGCGCACTGTACTGAAAACGCCCCGCGCTGCAAGCGAAGCGAGCGGCGAGACCGACTCGCGTTGACCCGCTCCCCGGGGGGGCCGGATAATTTTTTCCTTTCTCGAAGGAAAACCGGCGCGTGATCCGTGCGCACCCCCGCGGGACGGCCCTCGCCGCCGCCCTGGCCCTGACTGTACTCGCGGGGCTCAGCCGACCCGCTGCGGCAGCCGCCCCAGGCGCAGCGCACCGGAACTGGCTCGCCGATGCGGCCGCGGCATCCGCCACCCTGCAGCGCCGCGGCATCACCGTCGGCGGCTTCGCGCAAATCGATGGCTCGCACGTGCTCGCCGGCGGCATACCGCACGCCCTCGGCTTCGATCTGCAGCGCCTGATCGACCTGTCGCTGACGGTCAGCACGCGCCGGCTGCTCGGCTGGCGCGGCGGTACGGTCTTCATCGACGCGCAGAGCCACAGCGGCGCCAACGTGGTGCAGCATCAAGTGCCGGCGCTCGCCGACCCGGACAACATGGACGCCTATGCCGAGACCTCGGTGGACCGAGCCTGGTATCAGCAGGACCTGCACGGCCGCAAGATTCGCGTGCGCGCCGGTCTGATGTACGTGGATGACCAGTTCTTCACCGTGCCGTACGGTGGCAACTTCGTCTCTCTGGATTTCTCCTCCGACGCCTCGATCAGCACGTTCGTGCTGCCGACCTACCCCAAGGGCGCCTGGGGCGCGGACGTGTTCGTCCATCCGAACCGACACCTGTCCTTTTCCGCCGGGGTGTTTCGTGATCACGAGAGCGAACTGCCCTACGACCCGGGCGGCGCGCTGCTCGTGTCCGAAGAGGCCTGGCACGGCCGCTGGGGCGGGCTGCCGGTCGCGGTGCAGGCCGGCGCCTGGGTCGATACCGGGCGCTTTCAACGCTTCAGCGGTGGCGTGACCCATTCGGCAGCCGGCGCGTACCTGGTGGCGAGCGGCGCGCTCTGGCGGCCTGCCGGAGCACACGGCCGGGGCATCAGCGGTTTTCTGCAGTTCGGTGCTGCGCCGGGAACCGTGGCCGCGGTACGCCGGCACTACGGAGCGGGGCTGGTATGGACGGGGCCGTGGGCATCCCGGCCGCACGATGAATTCGGCCTCGCCTACAGCGACAGCCGTCTCAGCGCCGCTGCCGGCTTTCCGCGCCGCTTCGAGCGCGAAATCGAGACGTACTATCAGTTCGACGCCTCGCACGGCTGGACTGTGCAGCCGGACCTGGAGTACTGGCAGCACCCCGGCGGCGGCCTCACGCCCGATACGGTGCTCGGCCTGATCCGGGTGATGCTGACCTTCTGAGCGGCGCCCCTCACAGCCAGCGCGTCAGACGCCGGCCCTCGATGTCGGTGAATGTTCCGCTGAGCAGCATGATCAGGTCGATCAGCACCCAGATCCCGAGCCCGCCGGCGGTGAGCAGCATCAGGATCCCGGTGCCGATCTTGCCGGCGTAGTAGCGGTGCGCACCGAGGTATCCGAACACCAGGCACAGGAGAAACGCCGGCAGCAGCAGCCGTGGCGACTCCCCGGCCGCGATCTGGCGTGCGCCGCAGCCCGGGCAGCTCGTGGCGCTGATGTGCACCTGCCGGCCGCAGGCGCGGCAGAAGACCATCTGCGGATTGAGGCTCGCATTCGGATCGGCATTGGCGTTCATCGCTCATCCCCCCTGCTGCGCGACCCCAGGGCCGCTGAAAGTTCCCGCGTGCCGCGGCTGCGCGGCACGCAGACATAACCCGGCCGGCGCGCAAAAGTTGCGCGCCGCTCAGCGCGCGTAGACGTAATGCAGCGCCACGCCGATGAAGATGGCCATGCCGACGTAATTGTTGTTCAGAAACGCGCGCAGGCAGGCGGCCGGCTCGCGGCGGCGCGCGAGCCACTGCTGATAGGCGAACAGCACCGCCGCGGCGCACAGCCCCGCGGCGTACCAGCCGCCCAATTGCAGTTCGCGCCCGGCGAGCACGAGTGCGATCAGCACCAGCCCCTGCAGCACCCCGACCCACACCCGGTCGAGATCGGCGAACAGCAGCGCGCTCGACTGGATGCCGATCTTGCGGTCATCGTCGCGATCGACCATGGCATAGAGCGTGTCGTAGACCACGGCCCACAACACCGCCGCGATGTACATCACCCAGGCTGCCTTGGGCACCGTGCCGAGCTCGGCGGCAAAGGCCATCGGAATGCTCCAGCCGCCGAACGACAGCCCCAGATACAGCTGCGGCAGCGGGAAGAACCGCTTCACGAACGGGTAGGACGCGGTGAGCGCCGCGCCCACGATGGCCAGCTCGATCGTCAGGCGGTTCAGCCGGCTCACGAGCACGAGCGCCACGAGCATCAGCACGCCGAACAGGACCAGCGCCTCGGCCGGCGACACGCGCCGCGCCGCGAGCGGCCGGTCCCGGGTCCGCTTCACGTGCGGATCGATGTTGCGGTCGGCAAAGTCGTTGATGATGCAGCCGGCGGCGCGCATGACGATGACGCCGAGCACGAACACGATCAGCACTTGCGGATCCGGCCGGCCGCGCCCGGCGATCCACAGCGCCCAGAGTGTCGGCCACATCAGCAGCCAGGTGCCGATCGGCCGGTCGAAGCGGGCGAGCCGCGCATACTCCTCGAGCCGCCGCGCCACGCGGTGCGCGAACGGCGCCTCACCCGGGCCGCGCGCGGGGCGGACTGCATCGCTCGTCGCTGACATACGCCTAACCTACTCTCCCGTACTGCTCGCCGCCGGCCAGCCAGCGGGCCGACAGCGCCGCGATATTAT
>JAJZSQ010000210.1:2183-2820 GCA_021849615.1 Pseudomonadota bacterium | reverse complement strand
CCTGGTCTTCGAGATCGAGGACCTGATGGCGATGGGGGAGCGGACCCTGATCCCGGTGCTGCTCTACCTGTTCCGCCGCTTCGAGCGGTCGCTGAAGGGCCAGCCAGCCTATCTGCTGCTCGATGAGGCCTGGGTGATGCTGGGGCACCCAGTGTTCCGGGCAAAAATCCGCGAATGGCTGAAGGTGCTGCGCAAGGCCAACTGCGCCGTGGTGTTAGCAACGCAATCCCTCTCGGATGCGGCCCGCTCCGGCATCCTGGATGTGCTGATCGAGTCCTGCCCGACCAAGATTTTCCTGCCGAATGAGGAGGCGGCTACGGCGGGAACGCCGGAGCACCCCGGGCCGCGCGACCTGTACGCCGCGATGGGCCTGAACGACACGCAGATCGAGATCATCCGCACCGCCACCAAGAAGCGGCACTACTACCTGGTTTCGCCGGAGGGACGGCGGCTGTTCGATCTCGGCCTCGGGCCGGTCGCGCTGTCCTTCGCGGGCATCAGCTCCAAGGAACAGATCGCGCATCTCGACCGGCTTGCCCGCCGGGAGGGCGAGCGCTGGCCGCTCGCATGGCTCGACGAACAGGGAGTGGGCTATGCGGCTCTGCAGTAATCTGCTTGCGTCGGCTAGGCACCTCGC
>JAJZSQ010000210.1:0-2173 GCA_021849615.1 Pseudomonadota bacterium | reverse complement strand
GGTCCCCTGGAGCTATGGCCGAACCTGGGTGATGGCGGCCTGAGGAAGGTGGCGTATCGAGGCGGGTGACGAGCCTGCCAGAACCTCCCGAAGGAGCGATACGCCGTGAAGAAGGATAGCAACGTCATCCCCCTCCGTCAGCCGGAGGAGGTGGACGATCCGCTGACCGCGGTTCTGCGCAGCGGCGCCCGACGGCTGCTGGCGCAGGCGGTGGAAGCGGAAGCCGAGGCGTTCCTGGCCTCGATGCGCGAGCTGCGGCTGCCCGACGGGCGCGAGCGCGTGGTGCGCCACGGTCATGGTCCAGAGCGCCTGGTGCAGACCGGGATCGGGCCGGTGCCGGTGCGGCGGGTGAAGGTCCGCGACCGCGGTGCCGCCTCGGCATCGGAGCGGATCCGCTTCACCTCGGCGCTGCTGCCGCGCTGGGCGCGGCGGACCCGCAGCCTCGATGCCCTGCTGCCGATCCTCTACCTGCGCGGCGTGTCGATGGGCGACTTCCAGGACGCGCTCGCGGCGCTGCTGGGCCCGGCGGCGCCGAACCTGTCGCCGTCGGTGATCGGGCGGCTGCGCGACGCGTGGCAGGCCGACTACGAGCGCTGGCAACGGCGCGACCTGTCCGCCCGGCAGTATGTCTATCTCTGGGCCGACGGCGTCTACCTGCAAGCGCGCATGGAGCCGCAGGCCGAGTGCATGCTGGTGCTGATCGGCGCCACCCCGGAAGGCAGGAAGGAACTTGTCGGCTTCCAGGTGGGCGTGCGCGAGAGCGCGCAGAGCTGGCGCGAACTGCTGGTGGACGTGAAGGCCCGTGGCCTGGCGATCGCACCGCAATTGGCCACCGGCGACGGCGGCCTGGGGTTCTGGAAGGCGCTCGAAGAGGTGTTCCCGGCCACGCCTCATCAACGCTGCTGGGTCCATAAGGCCGCCAACGTGCTCGACAAGCTGCCGAAGTCGGTGCAGCCCGCGGCGCGGCAGGACCTGCGCGAGATCTGGCAGGCGCCCGACCGCGCCACCGCCGAGGCGGCGATGGAGACGTTTGCCGGGAAGTATGCGGCGAAATACGCCAAGGCGGTCGCCTGCCTGCTCAAGGATCGGGAGGCGCTGCTGACCTTTTACGACTTTCCCGCCGAGCATTGGGACCACCTGCGCACATCGAACCCGATCGAGAGCGTGTTCGCCACCGTCCGGCTGCGCACGGTGCGGACCAAGGGCGCGCTGTCACAGGATACCGCCCGCCTCATGGTGTTCAAGCTGGTGATGACCGCGGCGAAGACCTGGCGTCGGCTGAAGGGCGAGAACCAGTTGCCCAAGGTCGTGCGTGGTGTCAGGTTCCGCAACGGCGTCGAGGTCATCGACGCCCCCGCCAAGACCGCCGCCTGATCAGGCCGCTGTCACCCATTTCACGGCATAGCTCCGCTCGCATCCACCCCATGCACTGTGAACACGTGCTTGGACGTGTCTACTCCAATCCGATTA
This sequence comes from Pseudomonadota bacterium, assembly GCA_021849615.1. GTDB lineage: Bacteria > Pseudomonadota > Gammaproteobacteria > Steroidobacterales > Steroidobacteraceae > 13-2-20CM-66-19. The sequence goes on along the minus strand of JAJZSQ010000210.1, from coordinate 703 downwards.
ATCTCCATCGCGGGCGGCTCCTTCAGGTTTGTCCTCAACAGCCAAACCTTGGCACATCCGATGCCGCAGGGGCCGTCCACCCCAACGCCATAGGCTGGTCCTCGTCAGATGGCCAGCGAATCAACCAAAGCCGATTTCGTCAACAGGCTGCTATAGATTTTTCGAACCGCTCTCTGGAGAACTATAGGCCACGCGCATCCAGTGTCGCCGCGATTTCTTATAAGCAGTCAAGCAGTGCATGGCTACAACTTGCTCCATTTCATAGCGAAGGAAGATGCGCGAACGCTCTAATAAAGCGTCTGGTAGTAACAAAGATCTGGATAGAATTTGTGCGAATGCTCGTGTCAACACACCGGGTCCGGTTAACATCCATGGGATCTCGTCATCACCACGGTTAATTGCTTCCACGGCCAAATTTAGCGCCAAACCAATCACTGGGTGCGAAGGAGCGGCGGCAAGAAAATTATTGCCTATTCCGTATTCTTCCTGGTAAGCTAAAAATGTTATTCCATTTTGCTCTAGTGTGGTGAGAGGGCGCAGACATCGATCGTCAGCATCGGCATAATAACCACCTTCCGCAAACAGATAAGCTAGTCGGAATAAATCTGCTTTTGTCGCCGCTTCGCGGGCACGCATATATGCATGCTGTACGGCAGACGAGTAGCGTTTCTTCAGAAATTGCTGAGCAGTTATATGGTCGAAT
>JAJZSQ010000065.1 GCA_021849615.1 Pseudomonadota bacterium | reverse complement strand
GAGCAAGCCATCCGCGACTACCTCGCCGCCACCAATCGCAATCCCAAGCCCTTCTTATGGACCAAGACCGCAGACGAAATCCTCGAGAGCATCAGGCGGTTCTGCATGCGAACGTCTAACTCAAGACACTAGATTCGTGCGGAGTATTTCGGGTCCCGTTTTTCGCGGGTGAACCGCTGGGATGGGACTGCGGCGGGCGTTCAGAATCCAATCCCCCGGGGATTGCGGTCGGAGTGCATCCGGCCACGTGCCCCTTGACAGATGATTTCGATAGAAACTATCTTAGGTTCCATGGAAACCATCCGGAAACACTCACCTGAATCGCGTCCTTCGGCTCTCGATGCGCATCTCGGATACTGGCTGCGACTCGTATCCAATGAGGTGTCGCACGCTTTTGAGCGCGCGCTGCGCAAGCGAGACATCTCGGTTGCGGAATGGGTGGCACTCAATCAGCTCGCAACCGCAACCGGCCTGACCCCCGCCACACTCGCCGCGGCAATGGGGATGACCCGCGGGGCCATCTCGAAAATTCTCGACAAGCTCAGCGCGAAGCAGCTGATCGCACGCTCGGTCAGTGCGCTCGACAACCGCGTCCAAATCCTCTCCCTGACCACACAGGGCCGACGGATGCTCCCGCAGCTGACCCACATCGCCGATGGCAACGATGCGCTGTTCTTCGCAGCACTCAGCGCGGTTGAGCAGGCTGCGCTTCGGAACCTGCTGCGCAAGGTGGCTCGAACCGGTCAGATCGTCCGGATTCCAGTTGAATGAAACCACAAATGCCGACAGGACAATGCTCATGAGCCAGGCGATGGACACCCTGCGGGCTGCCCAGGAACACGCCATGGCCATCCGCCCGAAAGTCGGTGGATTCCCCTGTCTGGCCGAAGCCCTTCGGCGCGCAGGCGTCAGTCGCAACACATGGATCCTGCCTGCGTGCCAGAGCCTGTACCTCACGGAGGCGGGCCCAGTGGTGATGCAAGGCACCCCCCTACTGACGGGCGCGGCTGATGTACCGGCGTTTGACCCGCAGGCGTTGATCGCTGCGTTGCGCACGGATCAGGCCGGTGAGAGCACCTTCCCTGAGTTTCTCGCGGCATCCTGGCGTGCCGGCGTCGTCCGGTACGACGTGGATTTGATCGAGCGCACCGTGACGTACTTCGGCTGCAATGAGGAAACGTATACCGAGCGTTACCCCGCGGTGGATATCCCCTGAGAGTCTGCTCGAGCGGATGCCAGGGTAACCGCGTGCGTGTGCCGCGCGCTTGATGGCCGGTTACGCTTCCAGGCGAAGTGCGAGCGGAAGTGGATCCTCATCCGGCATTCGCTCCGGCCTGGAACACGGCCCATTGTGCGGCGAAGGCCCGCTGGTAGGCCGGTCGCGCTTCACCCCGGGCGACGTACGCAGCGAGTGACGGGTACGACTCGAGCATGCCGGAAGGCTTCAGCCTGAGCAGCACCGACACCATCATCAAGTCCGCAACGCTGAAGGCACCGTCCAGCCAGTCCGCGTCCCCCAGGGAGGCGCACAGCTCATCGAGCCGCTTTTGCACGCGCGCCACCACCACGGGCAGGCGTTGCTCGTACCAGGGCGCATCGCGCTCGAGGATACGGGCGAGACTGAGTTCCATGATCGGGGGTTCGACGGTATTGAGCGCCGCAAACAGCCAGGCGATCGCACGGGCCCGCGCATGCGCTGGTCGTGGCAGGAGACCCGCATGACGCTCGGCGAGGTGGAATACGATCGCACCCGATTCGAACAGCACCAGCTCGCCCTCTTCGTACGTCGGAATCTGTCCGAATGGGTTTCGGGCAAGATGGTCCGGTTCTTTCATGGCCTGGAAGGACAGCAGGCGCACGTCGTACGGTTGCCCCACTTCTTCGAGCGCCCAGCGAACGCGCATGTCGCGTGCCAACCCCTTACCGCGATCGGGGGAGTGCTCGAAGGCCGTTATGATCGGGGTCATAAGGTGTCTCCACTGCGTTGATGACAGGAGGACCGAAGCCTCTCTGTGCTCGGAGGATGCGACCGGCAAACGCGGGCAAGCATTGTGCCCGTTGCCCACGACGAACGGCCGGGCGCCAGATCGACACCCCCCGTCCGGAGACGTCTGGCTGCCCCCGGCACGCCTCAGGCAACACCGGCGTGGGCGCCACGGGTCCGCAATGCCCGCTCTGAGGACTGTACGCGGCCCGCATCTTCTATAATGCAGGCGTTCGACGCGGCGGGATCAATCGAGGCCAACCCATTGAAAATGCTCATGCCGGAACTCCTGGACACGCTCACTGACGCGGCCCGCGCCAGTGCACGGCACCGCAGCCACCACAATCTGCATCCGTCCCTCGAGGCGCCCATCCAGCGCCTCGCCATCGCCATGGAACCGGAGACCTACGTGCGGCCCCATCGTCACCCCCACACGTGGGAGCTGCTCATTCCCCTGCGCGGACGATTCCTGTTCACGGCCTTCGATGAGCGCGGCGCCGTGCTCGCCCGTCATCTGCTCGGGGGCGCCGACGGGCTCGCGGCATTCGAGTTCGAGGCCGGAACGTGGCACACGGTCACCTCACTGGAGCCGGGCAGCATCATCTTCGAGGTCAAGGAGGGGCCGTACGTGCCGGTTCCCGCCTCCGACCTGGCCGCGTGGTCAGCGCCCGAGGGTACTGCACAGGCGGCCCACTTCGTGGCCGAGCAACATGCCGAGGCAGTACGGCTGACGCAGGCTGCGAAGCGCCCGGCCTGAGCGGCGAGGCCGGCTCCCCGCTCGCCAATCTGGCAGAATCCCTCCCAGCATCCGCGGCACAGATCGCAGCGCGTTCCGGGGGAAGCCATGAGCAAGACGGGCAAGATTCTCGCAATCCTGGCGATGTGCGTGTGCGCGCCGGCGCTCGCGGCTGCCGCCCGGAGCAAAGGTACCCCGTCGGCAGCGCAGATTCTCGCCCACGCCCCGCGCTCGCAATGGCGCACACCGAATCCCGATGACCTGCTGGTGATGCAACTGCCGAGCGGCCGAGTGGTCATGGAACTCGATCCGGCCTACGCGCCTCTGCACGTCGCCAATATCCGAACCCTGGTGCGAGAGCACTATTTCGACGGCCTCGCAATCGTGAGAGTTCAGGACAACTTCGTCGCTCAATGGGATGATCCCGAGGGCGACGATGGCGGCGATCCGCGCAAGATCCGTTCACTCGGGCGCGCCCGGCAGACCCTGCCGCCGGAATTCACCCGGACTATTTCGCCGGCACTGCCCTGGGTCCGGCTTCCCGACGGCGACGTGTATGCCCCTGAGGTCGGATTCAGCCGGGACTTCCCGGCCGCCCGTGATCCGGCCACCCACCAGACGTGGCTGGTGCACTGTTACGGCACCCTGGCGGTTGCGCGCGACGATGCCCCGGATTCGGGCAATGGAAGCGCCCTCTACGTCGTCATCGGGCAGGCTCCGCGCTGGCTCGACCGGAATCTCACCGTCGTGGGCCGGGTCATCGAGGGGATGCCGAGACTCTCATCGCTCCCGCGCGGACACGGGCCGCTCGGCTTTTATGCGCACCCGGCGCATCGCGTGCCGATCCTGAGCATCCGGGTGGCCGCCGACCTGCCGCCCTCGCAGCGACCGAAGGTGCAGATCCTGCGCACCCGCAGCCGCACGTTCCAACAACTGCTCGACGCCAAGCGGAACCGGCATGACGCATTCTTCGTCACGCCCCCGGGCAAGATCGACGTCTGCGGGATGTCCGTGCCGGTGCGCAAGCTGTTCAAGGACTGAAGTACACTCGGGAGACGCACGAGCCGGCGCTCTTCCAACATCAAGCCTCTCTCGTGCTCATCCCGAACGCCACGCGGGGGCACGCCGGATCGCCTAATGGTTTCCACCATGCGCGCGACACGCTCCCGGCCCATCTTGCCTCCCCGGTCGCAGTTGTGCGGCATTGCCACGCGCCCGCCGGGGAATTTTGGAAAGAACAACAGCGAGAGGAGCGGCAATGTGGATCTGGGGAAGTCTGGCCATACTGGCCGGCGTGTGTGTCGCGGGAACGATCGCCGTAACGGTTCGTCGCAGTAAGGCATCGCAGCATCCACCGACCGAGCGCCATCGATGCGAGGCATTCAAACCCATCGGAGACGGAACATTCGCATGCGTCGAATGAGGTGCCGTCATCGATGACGTGGGTGACCTGCCGTGACCGGCTCGTGACGATGATCTGAGCCCGCCGCTCAGTCTGCGCGACGGAGCCTCGGAACCCGCGTCACGAGGCACGCCCCAGGCACATCGAAGTTGCAAAGTGTCGGCCGCGAGCGGGGTGCGCGGCTTGTTGAGCGCTCCCCCGGAATGCGCGATCCGCGACAGGGTGCGGCGGGATAAGTCGTTCCTGTCAGTGCCAGCGCAGCGGCAAGTCCCCGACGTCTCAGCCGCTTCCGCCCTCGACAATCTTGGCCCGCACCCCGAGTTCCTCGCGGAGGATGTCCCGGAAAACCGGCGCGCTCAAAGTGAACCCCGGTTGCCCGCGACGCTCATCGACGGCCAGCCAGACCGCGATCACTTCATCGTGATTGAGCCCGAGAACCGTCAGGCACAGGGCATGCTCGCCGTCCCCAGCGATCCAATAGCTACGCTGCGCCGCACCCTGGCTGCGCCACGTAAAGCACGGCTGCGCCAGCTCGGCGCGAATCGCATCGGCATCGGGAACGTTCTGGAGGAGGCGGGCCATGGCCGCCGCGTCGGAAATGCACGCACGGAGCGAAAGAATCCTGACATCGTCCATTCGACGAGGTCTCCGGCGTCTCTGGCGATTCGGCTGCGAGGCCGACGCCACATCGCCAGGCACGAACGGCCTGGTCGCCTCACCGCGGAAGGCGCACCGCACCTAGCCGTTCAGGCCAGGGGCGGTGCACATTCAAGCGAGCGTATCAGTAGCGACGCGAGCCGCCACCGCGGTAGCCGCCGCCACCGCCGCCGCCCGAGCGCTCACGCTCCTGGGCTTCGTTGACCTTCAAGGCGCGCCCGTCGAAGTCCTTGCCATTCAGCGCCTGCATGGCGCGCGAGGCATCGGCGCTCGACATCTCCACGAAGCCGAACCCGCGCGGACGACCCGTGTCGCGATCCGAGATCAGAGAGATCTTCTCGACGGTCCCGTGCTGCGAGAACAGCTCACGGACGGCCTCTTCGGTCGCCGTGAAGGGGAGATTTCCAACATAGAGCTTAGTCACTAGAGAATACTCACGATAGAAACGAAGGGAGAGGCAGATACGACTGCCCCTTGGTTCGCGAAACTTTGCGAGGGTGCCAGACAAGGCCAGGATCGCGCCGGGCGGCGCTACAGGCCGAGACAGTCAAGCCGAAAAGGATACGAGCCGAAAGGCAGCCTACACGAGATTACAGGGCGGCGCCAAACTTTCGGTGGGCCCCGCCCGGAGCCCCTCGGGCCGGCCTAAGCCTGCGGCCCGGTCGCGGACCGTCCGGGATCATAGCCCGCCGGGCCGCGGCAGCCCCCCGGGTCGTGCGCCTGGAATGCGGCCCGGAGGCGAACCGGCCGAAGCTCTCCGGCAGCCCTCCCCGGCGATGGGCCGAGGATTGTCCGTATTGCCCGGCCGTGCACAACCGCTAGGGTTCGCCCGAGCGCGTACGTGGCGACCGGAGGCGACCCATGGACCCCGCCGTGAAGACCCAGATCCTCTCCCTTCTCGATCGGCACCGTACGATGAGCCTCGCTACGATGCGCCCCGACGGGTGGCCGCAGGCCACGACGGTCGGCTTCGCGCATGACGGCCTGACACTCTACTTTCTCTGCGGTCCGAACAGCCAGAAGGCGGCGAATATCGAGCGCGATGAGCGGGTCTCGCTCACGATCGACCACGACGTCCCGCAGGTGATGGACATCACCGGACTCTCGATGGCGGCACGCGCAGAACGGGTCGTCGATCGGGCCGAGGCACACAGAGCGCTGCAGCTGCTGATGCACCGCTATCCGGAGCAAAACGCCCTGCCCGCTCCTCTGCCCGATCCGGACGCGCTCTGCATCTTCCGCCTCACCCCGTACGTGATCTCCGTTCTCGATTATTCGAAAGGGTTCGGGCACGCCGAGCTCGTGCGCTGCTGATCGCGCCGGATGCCTCCATGCCCTATCAAACCCACTCGCGACGCCCGCCGGCCGTGCGCAGCCACCTGCCCGATCATGCCCAGCACATCTTTCGCCAGGCCTTCAACTCGGCGTTCCACGCCCATCCGGGGGAGTCGCGCCAGGAAGAGATTGCGCGGCGCATCGCCTGGGCTGCGCTCAAGCGCCGCTACGTCAAGAGCGAACCGCGATGGATCGAACGCCTCTGAACCCTGCCGCTCAGACCCGCAACGCGCTTGCGGGCACCGAAGGGCGCGGCGCGCCCTCGCGCACCCCGCTGACCGTGTGGGTGGTCTACGGCACGAGCGAAGGACAGACCGAGAAGATCGCCCGATTCCTCGCCGAGCGCCTCGCCGGCCGAGGCCACCGGCTCGAGCTGATCGCCGCGGCACGGGATTGCGGCACGCCGCAACCGCAGCGCTTCGATGCCATCGTGATCGCCGCCTCGGTCCACGCCGGGCGTTATCAGCCGGCCGTCACCGAATTTGTCCGCCGCGACATCGACTCGCGCCCCAATGCCTTTCTCTCGGTCTCGCTGTCCGCCGCCAGCCCGGTGGCGAGCGACCTCGAGGGACTGAAGCGATGCGTGGAGACCTTCAGCCGCGAGACGGGCTGGACCCCGCGCACCGTTCATCACGCGGCCGGCGCACTGCGCTACAGCGCCTATTCGCTCATCAAGCGCTGGGCGCTGCGCGCCATCGCGCGCCGTCGGGGTGCGCCGACCGACACCCGCCGGGACCATAAGCTGACGGACTGGGCGGATCTGGCGCGGTTCTGCACGGTCCTCGACCAGCCCTTCACCCGCGCGCGCACCGCGGACCGCTGACGTCCCCGCCCTACCAGGGGACGACGCGCCCGAGATAGTCCAGGTACTGCAGCCCTGGACGGGTCCGCGCCGCGAGCAGCGTATCGACCACATTGGGCACACTCTCCTCGATGGTCAAGCGCGCATCGGGACCGCCCAGATCGGTCCGAACCCAACCGGGCGCCATGAGCACCATCGCGCGCCGCTCCGTCGCGTGCCGTGCCGCGAAGCTGCGCATGAACATGTTGAGCGCCGCCTTGCTGCCGCGATACAGCTCCCGTTGGCCGTTCGTATTGTTCGTGACGCTGCCTTGACCGGACGACATGACCCCGATGAGCCCGTCCTCGGCCACCAGGTCGCAGAACCGCTCCACGACGCGCATCGGTCCGAGTGCGTTCGTCACCATCACGCGCACGAACTCCTCGGTGGACACCTCACCGATCGTCTCGCGCGGATCATTGGTCACCCCGGCATTGACGAACAGCAGGTCGAGCCTTCGGCCGGCGAGCCGCGCGCGCAATCCGCTCATCTGCTCCGCGACCGTCACATCGAGCGTCTCGATCTGCACTCGGCCGGCGGCGCGCTCGGCGAGAGCATGGAGGGCGGTGCGCGCGCGTGCACGCACCGTTCCAATGACGTCCCAGTCGCGCTTGAGGAACTCTTCGGCCATCGCATAGCCCAGACCGCGCGAAGCGCCGATGAGCAATACGCTGTGGCGTAACCGTTGGTTCGATTCCATCGCTGCACCTCACAGCCGCAGTGAAAGTTCGACGCCGTCCGCCACCGCCAGGGAGCGGTAGCCGCCGGCCGGATCGCGCACCCGGGCGAGATACTCCGGACTCCAGTCGGCGTTGTCGGCCAGCAGCACCGATCCGCTGTGCAGCCGCGGCTCGAGCAACCCGAGCACCTTCACGTAGAGTGATTTCGCGCCGTCGAGAAACAACAGATCGATCGACTCCGGCAGCGCCTCGGTGAGCGTGTCGAGCGCATCGCCGCAGCGGATGTCGACCAGGTCAGCGAGCCCCGCGGCGGCAATATTTGCGCGTGCCCGTTCGACCTTTGCCGGCTCGAACTCCGCGCTCACCAACCGGCCGCCGCCGTTGTCGCGCAGCGCGGCCGCCAGATGCACGGTCGATACACCGAACGAGGTGCCGAACTCCACGACGATGCGGGCCCCGGGTGGCACGCGCGCACATGTAGAGCAGCGAGGCCGTGCCCGTCGAGACTGCCAGATGGAATTCCTTCAACGCCCCGTAGAGTGCGCGATAGTCCGGGCTGTTCATCAGCGCACCGAGTTCCTCTGCCGCCTGCGTGCGGCTGTGCGCCTCGAGCTTCACCTCGCTGGCACCGGCTTCAGCGAACAGCCGCCTCACCACCGCCGCACAGGGCTCCTTCGTCAGAGTCGTCAGTGTCGTCATGCCTTCATCCTCCGGTGTGCTGGCAGTCGTGCCGGGCCCGATTAGAATACGAATAAAGAATCGCATTTCATATTCGCATTCCGGGAGTTCCCATGGCCCGAGGCCGCAAACCGGTCATTTCCCCGCGCAAGGCGCCGCAACAGAGGCGCTCCTCGCGACTCGTCGCGGACATTCTCGAAGCCGCCGTTCGCGTTCTGGTGCGCGAGGGCGCGCACCGGTTCACCACTGCGCGCGTGGCAGCGACGGCCGGCATCAGCGTCGGGTCGCTGTATCAGTACTTCCCCAACAAGGAGGCAATCCTGTTTCGGCTGCAGGCACAGGAGTGGCGAGGCACGATGGATCAGCTGCAGCGCATTCTCACCGACCCCGGTGCCGCACCGCTCGCGCGCCTGCAATCCGCGGTGCAGGTGTTCTTTCGCTCCGAATGCGACGAGGCGGCGTTTCGCAGCGTGCTCGAGGAGGCCGCCCCGCTCTACCGGGAGGCGCCGGAGTCGCGCGCCCACGCCGAGGAGGGCCGGGCGCTGATGCGGCGATTCATTCAGGATGCACTGCCCGAGGCCTCGGCTCGCGAGCGTGCCGCCGCCGCCGACCTGATCGGCACCGTCATGTCGGCGGTCGGCAAAGCGGTCTCGAGTCAGGGTCGGGCGGGCGGCGAGGTCGATGCGCTCGCCGCAGCGGTCGGCGAGATGTTCTGCTCATACCTGAGCGCACGCGGCGCGCGGGCGAGAGCGGCGCGGCCGGCAGGGTGAACCTCCCGTTCAGGCCGGTCCCGGATGCGCCACGCTGCCAGCGCCGGCGCCGAGACGCGAATGTCCGCCGTCATGGGGTACACTCGGTCAGACCGCGCGATGTTCCCCAACGACAGGACCACTACCCCACGGCGGCCGTCCGGTCCGTTGAGCCGCGCGGAGCGCACAACAACACGCATCGGATCCGGGGCGTCATGGCGATCGACAACGTCTTCGACTACAGCTTCACGTTGAATGCCGGCAATCGCGAGGCCGCCGCGCCACCGCCGGTGCGCCGCATCGTCATCGTCGGCGGCGGAACGGCCGGGTGGATGACGGCGCTGATTTTCGCCCAGTCGCTGATCCCCCGGGGCGTGGAAATCACGCTGCTCGAGTCCCCGGCGGTGCCGACCATCGGCGTCGGCGAGGGCTCAACGCCCCTGCTGCGCGGGTTTTTCGATCTGTTGAAGATCGAGGAAGCCGAATGGATGCCGGCCTGCCATGCCACCTACAAGTGCGGCATCAGCTTCGACGGCTGGTCGAGCAAACCGGGGTTCGAGCGCTACTTCCACCCGTTCCCGTCGATGGTGGACATCATGACCCTGACGCAGTTCATCCACAACGCCGAGGCGCGCGTGAGGGGCGCGAACCTGTACGCGCACCCGGACCGGTTCTTCCTGGCGGCGCGCCTGGTGGCCGAGCAGCGCTCGCCGAAGGCGCAGGATCATTTCCCCTTCGACGTCCTGCATGCGTATCACTTCGATGCAACGCTGCTCGGACAGTTCCTGCACAAGAAGGCGCTCGAACGCGGCGTGCGCTACAAGCGCTGCCACGTGACGCATGCCGAGGTGAACGCCGAGGGCAACATCGCCGCGGTGCACACTCGCGAGGGAGAAGCGATCAGCGCGGATCTGTACGTCGATTGCACGGGGTTCGCAGGCCTGCTGCTGCAGCAGGCCCTGAAGGTCCCGTTCGTCAGCTTCCAGAACAACCTGTTCAACGATGCGGCGGTGGCGATGCCCTCGCCGCTCGGTGAGCAGCTGCCGAGCGAAACCCGCTCCACCGCCCTGAAGCACGGCTGGGCCTGGAAGATTCCGCTCACCAACCGCTACGGTAACGGGTACGTATACAGCTCGAAATTCTGCAGCGCCGATGCGGCCGAAACCGAACTGCGCGCACATCTCGGGCTGCTCGAGTCGGACCTCGAGGCACGCCACGTAAAGATGAAGGTCGGCCGGGTCACATCGCCCTGGCAGGCCAACTGCCTGGCAATCGGTCTCGCCCAGGGATTCGTCGAACCGCTCGAGGCCACGGCCCTGATGGTGATCCAGTACATGGCGATGAATTTCCTCGCGCTGCTCGAGCGGGGCGATCTGAACGAGCAGGCGCGCCAGCGATTCAATGCGCTCGTGAACCGCAACTTCGAGGGCATCCGCGAATACATCTGCACCCACTACAAGACCAATTCGCGCACCGATACCGAATATTGGCGGGCCAATGCGGCCAACATGGACCTGTCGGACAACCTGAAGAAGATTCTCTCGCTCTGGGTGACGGGCAAGAGCATCGTGCCGGGCCTGCGCGCCCAGGAATTCGGCCAGGGCTATCCGGTGATGTCGTGGTTCGCGATTCTCGCCGGCATGGGCATCTTCCCGCAGCCCCAGGCGCTGCGCCCGCCGAGCGCGCAGGAGGCGCGCTACGCACTGTCCGAGGTCGACGCGCTGCTGCAGCGCTGCGCCGGGAACTACCTCGATCACCGCGCGGCGCTCGAGCGGATTCCGCCCGCTCGAGCGCCCCTGACGCTGCAGTTGTACTTCTGGTGAACGGGCCCGCGGCCGCCTCGGACCGCGCGGACCGGCGCGCTCAGCTCTTGCCGCGGATCTGCGCGGCGGCCTCCTTGAGGATCTCGACGATGCGTCGCTTCTCCTCCGCCGAGCTGTGGCGCTTCTCGCGCAGCGCCTGGGCCAGCGTCTCGCGCACCGCCGAGAGTTCGCGCCAGCCGCTCTGCTCATCCTCCTCCATGGCGCCCAGGGCCTCACGGACCCGCCCCATCTTGCGGCCCGCCTGGGCGATCTGGCTCAGCATCGCGTCAGCCGCCGCACGGTTTTCGCTCAGATACGTGCTGCCCGCCTCGGTAATGCCGTAGAGCTTCTTCGCGCCCTCGGGCGTGACGCTCGCGTACCCCATCTCCTCCAGCCAGGTGAGCGCCGGGTACACCATGCCGGGGCTCGGCGTGTAGAAGCCCTCGGAGCGCTCCTCCAGCGCCTTGATCAGCTCGTAGCCGTGACGGGCCTGCTCGGCGAGCAGCGCGAGCAACACCAGCTGCAGGTCCCCGGAGGCGAGTCGCCGGCCGGCGCGGAAGGCACCGCCGCCCATACCCATACCGCCCATGAAGCCGTGGAAATGCCCGAATCCCCCGCCGTGCCGATGCCCCATCAGGTGGAAGCGGGCCTCGAGGCCTTCGCGGTGGCCGGCGTGATGATGAAAATGTCTTTGCATGATGAAGTGTCCTAATTAACGACCGATATATCTTTAGATATGTTTTTTGAGTGTCAACAGGGATCAGAGCGTCGCTCAATCGGTGCGGATCGGAATCTCACCACGGCCAACCCTTTGAAATTTCATAGCAATACTCCCCTGCATTCGAGGCCGCGGGATTTATGAAGGCAATCTGTTCAGACACCTGTTCAGGTTAACTTCATATCTGGTACCCTACCGGCATGTCGACCGCACCCATCGTCCCTATCGAGCCGACCGTCGCCGTCCTGGCGACCCAACTGCGCATCGTGAGCGGCAAGCTCGCCCGGCGGCTGCGCGAGCACGGGCACTTCGGGGAGCTCACCTGGACGCAGATGAAGGTGCTCGGGCGGCTCGATCGGGAGGGCCCGGCCACGGTGAGTGCGCTGGCGCACGCCGAGGGCATCCGGCCCCAATCCATGGGGGCGACGGTGGCGGCCCTGAAGTCGGCCGGTCTGATCAGCGGGGCCCCCGATCCGCACGATGGACGCCAGACACTGCTGTCGCTGACTCCCGCCTGCCATGAGTGGATCCAGGCGTCGCGCGCGGCGCGCGAGGACTGGCTGATGCGTGCCATCGCCAGCCGACTCGATCCGCCGCAGCATGCCGCGCTTGCCGCCGCCCTCGGACTGCTCGAGCGACTGCTCGAACCCTGAACCGCAGCGCACTGCCCGCACCGTGCAGGCAAGCCGCCCCACCGAACTCCACGAGCACACCATGGACTCCCCCACCGGATCGTCGCGCTACAAATGGATCGCGCTCTCGAACACCACCATCGCCGTGCTGCTCGCGACGATCGATTCCTCGATCATGCTGATTGCGATGCCGGAGATCTTCCACGGCATCGGCCTGAATCCTCTCAAGCCGCACAACACGCTGTACCTGCTGTGGATGATTCTCGGCTATCAGGTGGTCACCAGCGTGCTCGTGGTGAGTCTCGGGCGCCTGGGCGACATGTTCGGGCGTGTGCGGATGTACAACCTCGGGTTCATCATCTACACCGTCGCCTCGCTCGCACTGACCCTCGACCCGTACACCGGCCAGGTTGGCGCGCTGTGGCTAGTGGTCGGCCGGGTCGTTCAGGGCATCGGAGCGGCTTTCCTCGTGGCCAACTCCGGAGCGATCCTCACCGATGCGTTCCCGCCCGAACAGCGTGGCCTCGCCCTCGGCATCAACAACGTCGCCGGAATCAGCGGCAACTTCCTCGGACTGATTCTCGGTGGCGTGCTCGCGGCCATCCATTGGCGGTTGATCTTCCTGGTGTCGGTGCCGTTCGGTCTGTTCGGCACCCTGTGGTCCTACTGGAAGCTGCGTGAGATCGGCCAGCGCACGCGCACCACCGTCGATTGGGGCGGCAATGTCACCTTCGCCACCGGGCTGACCCTGATCATGATCGGCATCACCTTCGGCATCCAGCCGGCCGGCACTCATGCCATGGGCTGGATGAGCCCGCAGGTGCTCGGGTTGCTCGGGGCGGGCCTGGCCGCCATGATCGCCTTCGGCTTCATCGAGGCGCGCGCCCGTGCCCCGATGTTCCGCTTGCCACTGTTTCGCATCCGGGCGTTCTCCTTCGGCACGCTCTCGACGTTCCTCTCGGCCATCGGCCGCGGCGGCCTGATGTTCATGCTGATCATCTGGCTGCAGGGCGTCTGGCTGCCGCTGCACGGATACAGCTTCGCGCAGACTCCGCTCTGGGCAGGCATCTTCATGCTGCCGCTCAGCGCCGGGTTTCTGATCGCCGGTCCGCTCTCCGGGATTCTCTCCGACCGGCTCGGCGCACGTTATTTCGCCACTGGCGGCATGATCGGCGCGGCGCTCAGCCTGGCGCTGCTGATGCTGCTGCCGATCGACTTCGGCTACCGCGCGTTCGCCGCCATCCTGCTGCTCACGGGCATCTCCATGGGCGCCTTCGCCGCCCCGAACCGCGCCGCGGTGATGAACAGTCTGCCGGCGAGCGACCGCGGCGCCGGCGGGGCTATGAACGCCACCTTCCAGAACTCGGCCCAGGTCCTGTCCATCGGGATCTTCTTCTCGCTCATGATCGCCGGGCTGTCCGACACCCTCTTAAGCACGCTGCAGCAGGGTCTGATCAAACACGGCGTCTCGGCCGCGATCGCCGCGCACGTCGCCTCGCTGCCGCCCGTCACCGTGCTGTTCGCGGCATTCCTCGGCTACAACCCGGTACGCGCCCTGCTCGGCCCTGCGGTGCTCGCGCACCTGCCGAACGCCGATCAGGCCGCGCTCACCGGACACGCCTTCTTCCCGCGGCTCATCGCCGCGCCCTTTCACGCCGGTCTGAACGCTGCCTTCTCGTTCGCCATCGTGGCTTGCCTGATTGCCGCCGCCGCATCCTGGTCGCGAGGCTCCCGCTACGTTCACCGCGACGAGGCCGCAGCACCGTCGAAGACGCACGGTCCGCACCCGCCGGCCACCGAGACCGCCTCGCATCCCCAAATTGAAGCGCCGCGCAGTCCTGCGCTGCCGGCAGACACAGGAGAGCACAGATGATCGAACGGCACGAACGCATTGAGGGCGCAGATGGCGCGATGGACCTGTTCATCACGCGGCCCGAGGGTCCCGGCCCCTTCCCGGTGATCGTGGAAATCATGGACGCCCTCGGCATGCGCGAGGAACTGCATGCGCACGCCCGCCGTGTCGCCGGCTGGGGCTACTGCGTGCTCGCCCCCGACCTGTTCCACCGCGCCGGACTCAAAGGCCCGCTGGATCTGACCCGTCCGGACACCCTGACACAGATCCGCGCCGCGATGTCGGCACTGACCGACCCCCTGGCCGCGCGCGACGTCGAGGACGCCCTGGCGCTCGTCGCGGCAGACCCGGCGGCCGACACGGCGCGCATCGGCCTGTACGGATTCTGCATGGGCGGGCGACTCGCCCTGACACTCGCGCAGCGTCTCGGCGCACGCGTCGCCGCGGCCGCTTCGGTCCATCCGGGCGGACTGGTCACGGACGACCCCGACTCACCGCACCGGCACCTGGATCGCGTCGCCGCGCAGTTGTATTTCGGGATTGCCGATCAGGATGCGCATGCGACGCCTGTCCAGATGCAGACTCTCGAGCAGGCCCTCACGGCACGGCAGATCGCCTATCAGCTCGAATATCATCCCGGCGCTCTGCATGGATTCATGATGCCGAGCCGCAAGGACGTGTACCACGCCGCGGCGGCAGAGAAGGTCTGGGGTCGCATCGAGACGCTGTTTGCGCGGACGCTCGCGCCGCGACCGGCCTGAGTCCGGGCGCCGCAGCGCGAGTGCCGTGGGGGCTTCGGCCCCCGCAGCCTCAATAGGCACCGCGGCCGGCGATGACGACCTTGACGGTCTGAAGCAGGATCTTCAGATCGAGCCCGATGCACATCTTGCGCACGTAACACACATCCATGATCACTCGGCGCCGGTACCCGGTGTCATTACGCCCGGCCACTTGCCACAGGCCGGTCACGCCCGGGCGAACGGTGAGGTACGAGCGCAGATGCCGCCCGTAGCGGTGCATCTCCTCGGCGACGATGGGCCGAGGACCGACCAGGCTCATCTGCCTGCGCAGCACGTTCCACAGCTGCGGCAGTTCATCGAGGCTGCTGCGGCGCAGGAAGCGTCCCAGGCGGGTCACGCGCGGATCTGTTCTGAGCTTCTGGTTGTGGGCCAACTCGAGGCGCGCGAGCGGATCGCGCTCGAGCAGCTGTTGCAGTTGCTGCTCGGCGTTCACCACCATGGTGCGAAACTTCAGACATTCGAAGATCCGACCGTCTTTGCCGACCCGCAAATGGCGAAAGAGGATCGGCTCGCCGCGCCACCCCAGGCACGCGGCGATGAAGATCATGAACAGACCGAACGCGAGCCCGATCGCGAGCGCTCCGAGCACGTCGATGCCGCGTTTGGATGCGCATTAG
>JAJZSQ010000064.1 GCA_021849615.1 Pseudomonadota bacterium | reverse complement strand
AGTTCCGACTGGAAATCGACGTAATGAGGCAGTTTCAGGTGCTGGACGAAGCCGGAGGCCTCCAGGTTGTCGCTGTGCGAGAGCACGAACTCCTCCATCTGGACGGGTGCCTCGATGGCTTCGCCCAGCTCCGCTGCGCGCAGCGCCCGGTCGACCAGACTCATCGCCATCGCTTTGCGTTCGCTATGTCCGAATGAGAGCCCGTAGCCGCGGGTGAATTGCGGCGGCTGGTCCGCGCTGCCGGAGAACTGATTGATCATCTGGCACTCGGTGAGCGCCACTTCGCCGATCGATACCGGGAAGCCGAGCTCCTCAGGGATCACCTCGACCTCGACGCTCCCGAAGCGCACTTCGGCAGCGAATGGATGTGTATGCGCGTAGCCGCGCTGTGAGGAGTAAGCGAGCGCAAGCAGGAACCCTTCGTCCGCTCGGGCGAGATTCTGCAAACGGGCCGCACGCGGTGCCGGAAAGCGCAGCGGCTCTCGGGTCAGATCGATCGGTTCGGGGTCATCTGCAGGAACCGGTTGCGTTTCAACGAGGCCTTCGCGATCGAGGAGCTCGAGAACGCCAGGGGCGTTGAGCGCAGCCGCTGGCGCTGCTGCTCGCGGTGCAGGCGGCACAGGCGTGCCGGCGAGCAGCGCGAAATCCAGCAGCCGCTGGGTGTAGTCGTAGGTTGGCCCGAGGATCTGACCGCCCGGCAGGTCTTTGAACGTCGCCGAGATTCGTCGCCACAGTCGCATGTGTGCAGTCTCAAGCGGCACGCTGTAGCCGAAGCGAGGGAGCGTCGTGCGGTAGGCGCGCAACAGGAAGATGGCCTCCACGGCGTCCCCTGCGGCTTGTTTCAGCGCCAATGCGGCCAATTGCGGATCGTAGAGTGACCCTTCCGTCATGACTCGATCGACGGCCAGCCGCAGCTGCGCCTGGATTTGCGCGTCCGACAGTTCCGCCAGCGCCGGATCGCCGCGGCGCATCTCCGCGAGCAGCGCCTGACTGTTCTGAATCGCCGTTTCCCCGCCCTTGACGGCCACGTACATCGGTTCAGACCTCGATGGCGGTCGTGCGCGGGAGGCCCGCAACGTACTCGCCGCAACAGAGCAGCAGATCGACGCCGCGGGGAAACGAGGCGTGATTGGCGCGCCATTGCGCCACGAATGACGTGCTCAAACCGTGCACCGTCAGATGCGCAGCCCGCTCGATTCCTGGTCCATTCAGCCGCCATCCGGCGCCAATCTCCAGCGCGTCCACCTGAACGAGGCAGGTCGCCGCGGATTCGGGTTCGAACTCGCTGCCTTGTGGCAGCGTCTCGAGCGGTGGCAACTGATCGGCGTCACTCCAGAGGAATTGTGCCTCGCGCAGCTCCGACACGATGCGACAGCCGGTATGAAAGCGCAGCCAGGCCGCCGCCGACCCCTGTGCCAATCGGGGCGCGAGCCACAGCGTGCAGTCCGGGTCGAGCAGCGCGAGCGCGAGTGCGGCCGCAGAGGCGGCCGCACCACTCGGGTGCTGCGCATCGCTGAGGATTCGTTGTATCCGCCCAGGCCTCGCCAATGCATCCAGCGCGGCCCGAAACGCCGCTTGACTGGCCAGCGGCGGATCGCCGAATGCCGCCCCCACGTCACTCAAGTCGAGGGGCGTGCCAGCGATCGCGGCGTTCATCACGGCGAATCCTCGGTGCGCTCGGCGGCACTTTCGCGCGCCATGGTGAAGAACTCGACGCGCGTCGCGCGCGCCTTCTCACACTGCTCGGCGTGTCGAGCGGCCAGCCACTCGGTGATGCGGGGGAGCAGGTCCGCGGGCAGCCGCGAGCGGTTCAGCGGATCCTGCAACAGCGCATCCGCGGTCGCCGCGAGTTCGGCATGTCGGGCCGATCGGCCGAGAATATAGGCGATGCCGACGTGTTCACAGTGCACGCGCGCCGGATCGGGCCGCAGGGCGCAGCGGGTGACGGTCACTTCGCCGAGATTGAACCGCTCACCATTGCCGCCGATTCGGCCCTGGATCATCACCAGACCGGACTCCGGACGGCGCAGCCATCGCGGGTGCGTGCCGGCGAACTGCGCCACGTGCGCCTCCAGCATCTGCACCGGTGCGCGGCTGAGCAGGCGCATCCAAGCCTGGCGCGACGGTGCGGTGAGCGGCGGAGCGATGCCATCGTCTTGCAACATGCCGATGCTATCTATGCTGGTATAGACCACTTCGAGTCCACACCGGCAGCTTAGGATCCGCGTGTTTATCTTTTATGACAGCAGCGATCCGCAAGTCTGAATTCCACGGCGTGCTGCAGCGCGGTTGCGTCTGGTCGCGCGTTGCCGGGGAAGTGGCGCGGAACATTCGTTCCGGAACGTATTCTCCGGGAATGCGCCTGCCGGCCGCGAGTGAACTCGCGGCGCGTTTCGGCGTCAACAGGCACACCGTCCGGCGGGCGATCGGTGAATTGGCTGCGCGTGGCATCGTGCGGGTGGTGCAGGGCAGCGGCACATACGTGCAGGAGTTCGCGCTGGAGCTGATGTTGGGTCGACGGACCCGGCAGTCGATGAGTCTTCGGCAGGCGGGGCTTCGCGGCACGCTGCGGGTACTCGATGCGGTGTCCATGCGCGCCTCCGGGCAGGTGGCACAGGCACTGGAGGTACCACCGGGACGGTTGGTGTTGCGCCTACAGACGCTCGGCGTTGCGCAACGGCAGGTGCTGCACGTCAGCGAGCGATTCTTCCCGCTGCCGCGCTTTGCGGGACTCGATCAGCTGGTGCGCTCGTGCGGCTCGATCACACGGGCGCTGGCCGAGCTCGGCGTGGCCGATTACGTACGACGCGACAGCCGCATCAGTGCGGTATTGCCGAGCGAGCACATTGCGGTGCTGCTGCGTCAGGCGGTGCGTCGCCCGACGCTGCGGGTCGAGAGTGTGAATGAAGACCTCGAGCACCGGCCGATCGAATATGCAGTCGCCTATTTTGCCGGCGACCGCGTCGGGCTTCGGGTGAGAGCCGATGAGTGAGCGCGAACTGAACGATCTGCAGTCGGCGGACGCGTACCGGTGGGCGGTGTATTTCTCCCCGGCACCGCACTCTGCGTGGGCCAGCGCCGGTGCCCGTTGGCTCGGGCGCGATGTCGACGGCGGCGCCTGTGACTGCACCCCATGCATTCCGGGTTGGAGTGCAGAGGCGTGGTCCCGGGTGACGGCGGCGCCGCGCCGCTATGGTTGGCATGGCACGCTGCGCGCGCCCTGGCGCCTGGCGCCGAAGTTCGGCGCGAACGACCTGCTGAGCGCACTGCAGAGCCTCGCGGCGGAATTTGCGCCCTTCGATCTGCCGCGACTGCGCCCCGGGGATCTCGGCGGCTTCCTCGCGCTGCAGCCCGTGCAGCCGTGCGCGACGCTGCAGGCGCTGGCGGCGGCCTGTGTCGTGCGACTGCAACCCATGGCGGCGCCCCTCACCGTGGCGGAGCGGGGCCGTTACGCCGTCCGCGGATTGAGCGACCGCCAGCAGGTATTGCTGCGGGACTGGGGATACCCCTATGTGCACGAGGAGTTTCGCTTCCACCTGACATTGACGGATCGACTGGAGGGGCTCTCGGTGTCCGAGCAGCTCGAGCTGCGAGCCGCGGCCGCCGCAGTTTTCGAGTCCTTGCCGCAGCCTTTGCACTTCGATGCGCTCTCGCTCTTCGTACAGCCGCAGCCGGGCGCTGCGCTGCGCCGGGTCGCACGGGTTGCGCTTCGTGGTGGCGCAGGCAGCGAGACGTGACCGGACGCGACGCGCGGCTCGTCTATCTGATCGGTCCGTCGGGCGCTGGCAAGGATACGGTGCTGCGCTGGCTGTCGAGTCATCAGCCACAGGCGTTGCGGCTGCACGTGGCGCGGCGCACCATCACCCGACCCGCGGGCGATGCGCACGAGTCGCACGAGGCGGTGACGCCAGCGGAGTTCGTGCGGCTGCTGCGCACCGGTGCGTTTGCCCTGCACTGGGAGGCGAATGGGTTGCGCTACGGCATTCGCCGCGAAGAGCTGCTTGCGCTCGACGGCGGCAGCAGCGTGATCATCAACGGCTCCCGTGCGGCGTTGTACGAGGCGCGCAGGCGCTATCCGGAGTTGTTCGTGGTGCAGATTACGGCTGGCATCGAATTACTGCGCCAGCGGTTGCTGATGCGAGGCCGGGAGCAGCCGGAAGTGATCGAGTCGCGGCTGAGCCGCACCGCGCTGTTGCCCATGGTCAGCGTCGATGCCGTGATTCACAATGAGGGCACGCCGCAACAGGCGGCCATGGACCTGATCGCGCTGCTCGGTCCGTAGGCCTCAGTCGCGCCGCGGTCCGCTGCCCGCCAGGGCCAGGGGTGCAGCCGGACCCGCCGGGGCAGGCTCGCCGCCCGGGGGCGAGCGGGGCGCGTACCGCTGCGCGCGGTCGCGCGCTGCGGTACGCTACCGGCCCGTGCACATCCTGCTCATCGAGGACGATGTCGAGGCCGCGAAGTTTCTCATCAAGGGACTGCGCGAGAGCGGCTATGTTGTCGATCATGCGGCCGGCGGGCGCGAAGGCCTCGAGCGCTCGCTTGCGGGCAAGTTCGACCTGATCATCACCGATCGGATGCTGCCGAAGATCGACGGGCTGGAGATCATCCGTCAGCTGCGCCTCGCGGGGCTCGCGACCCCGGTGCTTGTGCTGAGCGCCCTCGGTAGCGTCGATGACCGTATCCGGGGGCTGAAGGCCGGTGGTGACGATTACCTGACCAAGCCGTTCGCGTTCGATGAACTGCTGGCGCGTATCGAGGCGCTGTTGCGTCGGCGGACCCGCGCCAGTGAGAGCACGCACCTCGAGGTCGCCGATCTGCAGTTCGACCTGCTGACCCGGCGGGTGACGCGCAGCGGGCGCGAGATCGATCTCACCGCGCGCGAGCAGAAGCTGCTCGAGTTTCTGATGCGCCGGGCCGGCCAGGTCGTCACCCGCATGATGCTGCTCGAGGGGGTGTGGGATCTGCACTTCGATCCGCAGAGCAACGTGGTCGATGTGCACATCAGCCGCCTGCGCCAGGCCGTCGATCGCGGCTCGGACCGGCCGCTCATCCACACGGTGCGCGGCGCCGGCTACGTGCTGCGCGAAGAGCCATGAGATGGCCCAGACCCCGCGGTCTGTTCCAGACCACGGCGTTCCGCATGTCGATGGGCTACACGCTGCTGGTCACGCTGGCGGTCGGGGTGACCCTCGGTACTACGTACCTGCTCACCCAGCGCATCCTGCGCGACAACGTCGATCTGATCATCACTACCGAGCTCAACAGCCTGCAGGATCAGTATGTGCTGCGCGGCACGCGCGGCGTCACCGCCGAGATCAATGTGCGCATCGACAGCTGGGGGCGGATCGGCTCGGTGTACATGCTGGCCAGTCCGCGCTTCAAGCGCATTGCCGGCAATGTGACCAACTGGCCGTTCGACGGTGCGCCGCGCGAGCGCTGGCCGGAGTTTCGCATCGAGTCGATCGAGCCCGGACAGCGCTCGGTGCATCCGGTGCGCGCCGCGGTGCGCCAGCTCTCGAACGGCGACTGGCTGCTCGTAGGCACCGACATGTCGCAGGACGAGCGCTACGCACAGGCGTTCAAGGCCGCCACGCTCTGGGGCATGGGGTTGTCGGTGCTGGTGGCGGCGATCGCCGGTTTCGCCTTTAGCTTTCGGTTGAGCCGGCGGGTCGGGGCAGTGACCGAGACGTGTGTGCGCATCATGAGCGGGGAGCGCTCGCGCCGGCTGCCGGTCGCCGGCAGCCGGGATGAGTTCGACGCGCTCGCGGTGTCGGTCAATCGCGTGCTCGATCGCCTCGAGGAGCAGTCCCTGACGCTGCGTGCGACGTTCGACAGTGTCGCACACGACCTGCGCGCGCCCCTGCAGCGGTTGCGCGGGCGAATGGATGCGGTGCTGCGTTTGGCCGATCTGCAGCCGGAGCTACGTGAACCGGTGGAGTCGGCGCTGCGCGAGGTGGATCGGCTGCAGCGCACGCTCGCGACGCTGCTGCAGATCGCGCTGGCGGAGTCCGGTGCCCCGCTCGCCGCGGTGTCGCGGGTGAACCTCTCGGCGCTGGTCGGCGAACTGGTGGAACTGTTCGAGCCGGTCGCGCGCGAGCGCGGCTTGGCGCTCAGCGGACATACGGACGCGGGCGTGTTCGTCGAGGGCAATCGCCAGCTGCTCGCCCAGCTGATCAGCAACCTGGTGGAAAACGCGCTGAAGTTCGTGCCTGCCGGCGGGCGGATCGAGATCGGGCTCGAGCGCCACGGCGCGCTGGCGCATCTGGCCGTGAGCGACAACGGGCCGGGGGTGCCGGCCGAACAGCGCCGCCGGGCCGGTGAGCCATTCACGCGGATCGGCCCGCGCGCCGATGCCGGCGGCGGGCTCGGACTGCTGCTGGTCGGGGCAATTGCGCGGCTGCACCACGCCGTGTTCGCCCTCGAGGACAATGAGCCGGGGCTGCGCGCGCTCATCGAGCTGCCGCTCGCCGCGCCGCCGCACTGAGCGAGCGGCCCTCAGACGCTCTTGCGCTTGTCGCGCTCGATCAGTGCATACGCCGAGTGGTTGTGGATCGACTCGAAGTTCTCCGATTCGACCACATACGCGACGATGCGCTTCTCGGCGTTCAAACGCGTGGCCACGTCGCGCACCATGTCCTCGACGAACTTCGGATTGTCGTAGGCGCGCTCGGTCACGTATTTCTCATCGGGCCGCTTGAGGATGCCGTACAGCTCGCACGAGGCTTCCTGCTCGGCGATCTCGATCAACTCCTCGATCCACAGGTGCTCACTTAGCTGCGCCGTGATGGTGACGTGCGAGCGCTGATTGTGCGCCCCGTAGTCCGAGATGCGCTTCGAGCAGGGGCACAGGCTCGTCACCGGGACCACCACGCGGACCCACAGGTCGGTGATCCCGTCGTGCCGCTCTCCGATGAGGCTCGCCCGGTAGTCCATCAGGCTCTCCACGCCGCTCACCGGCGCGCGCTTCATGATGAAGAACGGGAAGCTCATCTCGATGTGGCCGGCGTCGGCCTCGAGCCGCTCGGTCATGCTCTCGAGCATATGGCGGAACGATTCGACCGAGATCTCCCGCTCGGCGTGCAGGATCTCGACGAATCGCGACATGTGCGTGCCCTTGAAGTTGTGCGGCAGGCTGACGTACATGTTGAAGGTGGCGATGGTGTGCTGCTCGCCCGCGGAGCGGTCCTTCACGCGCACCGGATGGCTGATGTCCTTGATGCCCACCCGGTTGATCGGCAGGTGGCGGGTATCGGCGCGGGCCTGGACGTCCTCCACCTCGGCGAGGGCCGTGGCGGCGGGCATGCCCGATTTGGCATAAGCGTTCATAGCGTTAAGACTACAGGATCGGGCGTGAAGTTCACCTATACCGATCGGGATACACGCCTACATGCGTGTATCCCGGCGCCGCAGCGCGGCGCCGGGGAGCGCTGCTCAGGCGCGTCCGACCGAGCGGATTGCGCCGCCGCTCTGCAGCGACCACCAGCGTTCGACGCCGGCCTCGAGACTGGCCGCATCCAGCCCGGCTGCCGCCAGACACGTCTCGCGCGAGCCGTGCTCGATGAAGCGGTCGGGAATCCCGATCTGCATCAGCGGCAGCGTCACGCCCTCGGCGGCGAGCACTTCGGCGACGGCCGAGCCCGCGCCGCCCTGTACCGCGTTCTCCTCGATGGTCACGATGGCGCTGTGCCGGCGCGCGATGTCGAGGATCAGCGCTTCGTCGATGGGCTTGATGAAGCGCATGTTGACCACGGTCGCATCGAGCTGCTCGCCGATGGTGAGCGCGCTCTGGAGCATCGGTCCGAAGGCGAGCAGGGCGAGTCCGCTGCGGCCCTCGCGCCGGATCTCGCCCTTGCCGATCGGCAACGCGCGCATTTCCTTCTCGAGCGGCACGCCGGGACCGGTGCCGCGCGGATAGCGCACCGCGGCCGGGCCCTGCACCGTCGTGGCGGTGTAGAGCATCTGCCGGCACTCGTTCTCGTCGGCCGGCGCCATGATCACCATGTTCGGGATGCAGCGCATGAAGGACAGGTCATAGCTGCCCTGGTGGGTCGCACCGTCGCTGCCGACCAGCCCGGCCCGATCGATCGCGAAGACCACCGGCAGATTCTGCAGCGCCACATCGTGGATCAGCTGATCGTAGGCGCGCTGCAGAAAGCTCGAGTAGATCGCCACCACGGGCTTCAAGCCCTCGGTGGCGAGGCCCGCGGCGAACGTGACCGCGTGCTGCTCGGCAATGGCCACGTCGAAGTAGCGCTCGGGAAACCGTTTGGAGTACTCGACCATGCCCGAGCCCTCGCGCATCGCCGGAGTGATGGCCAAGATGTGCGGGTCGAGCTCGGCCATGTCGCACAGCCACTGCCCGAAGATCTGCGAGTACGAGGGACCGCGGGCCGCCTCTTTGAAAATCGTGCCGCTGGCCGGATCGAACGGGCCCGGTCCGTGCCACTTGATGGGGTCGGCTTCGGCGGGCGCGTAGCCTTTGCCTTTGCGCGTCACGACGTGCAGGAACTGCGGGCCGTGCAGCTTGCGCACGTTGCGCAGCGTGCCGACCAGGGCGCGCACGTCGTGGCCGTCGAGCGGTCCGATGTAGTTGAAGCCGAGTTCTTCGAACAGCGTGCCGGGCAGCACCATGCCCTTCAGGTGCTCCTCGGAACGGCGTGCCAGTTCCCACACGGTGGGCATCTGACGCAGCACCTTCTTGCCGCCTTCGCGCAGCGTCGCGTAGAGGCGTCCGGAGAGTGCTGCGGTGAAGTAATTCGACAGCGCTCCGACGTTCTCAGAGATCGACATGTCGTTGTCGTTGAGAATCACCAGCAGATCCGCCGGCAGCGAACCGGCGTGATTCAGTGCCTCGAAGGCCATGCCTGCCGTCATCGCGCCGTCACCGATCACGGCCACTACGCGGCGGTCCGAGCCTTCCTGTCCGGCCGCGACCGCCATGCCGAGCGCCGCGCTGATCGAGGTGCTCGAATGGCCCACGCCGAAGGTGTCGTATTCGCTCTCGGCGCGGCTCGGGAACGGGGCGAGGCCGCCGGCCTGCTTGATGGTGTGCAGCTGATCGCGCCGGCCGGTCAGCACCTTGTGCGGGTAGGCCTGATGGCCGACGTCCCACACCAGCCGATCGTAGGGGGTGTCGTACACGTAATGCAGCGCGACCGTCAGCTCCACCGTGCCGAGTCCGGCGGCGAAGTGTCCGCCGCGCGTGCTCACGGACTGGATCAGGAACTGGCGCAGTTCCTGCGCCAGCTGCGGCAACTGGGATTCCTGCAGCTGTCGAAGGTCGGCAGGCAGTCGGATCGGGTCGAGCAGAGGGTAACTGTGGGGGGCGCTCATTCTTCTCAGTGTACACTGCACGCGCCGGGGCGCGCCCGTGTGTTGCGGTTCGACAACAAAAAGAGAGGGGACTCGGCGGGTCTAGGCCGCGGTTCCGTCACGGCTGTCCGCCGCGAACGGCTCGACTTGCACCTGATCCTCGCGCTTGAAGAGAATCTCGACGCGCTGCTGGGCCGCCTTCAGGGCGCTCTGACAATGGCGCGTCAGTTCCACGCCACGCTCGAAGACGTTCAAAGCTTCCTCCAGCGGCAGATCGCCGCGCTCGAGCCGCTCCACGACGGCTTCGAGTTCCGCCAGCGCCTGTTCGAACTCGGGAAGCTGCTGATCCGGTGCCACGCCAAAATCTCCATACACGGCCGCGGTGCGGGGTCGCGGGTCGGGCCTCATGGGGCGCACCTTATACACCCCCCGTTGAGGCGGTCAATTGCGGTTGACGCCCGACAGGGGGGCGCTTAAAGTCTGCCCTCCTGTTAGAACCAGTCTAAATCGGAGAGCGGTATGAACCTCAAAGGCAGCAAAACCGAGCAAAACCTGAAGGACGCGTTCGCGGGCGAGTCGCAGGCCAACCGCCGGTACCTGTATTTCGCAGCCAAGGCCGATGTCGAGGGCTTCAACGACGTGTCCGCGGTGTTCCGTTCCACCGCTGAGGGAGAAACCGGGCACGCGCACGGTCACCTCGAGTACCTCGAGGCGGTGGGCGACCCGGCCACGGGCCTGCCGATCGGTGACACGAAGCTCAATCTCAAGGCCGCCATCGCCGGGGAGACCCACGAGTACACCGACATGTACCCGGGTATGGCCAAGATGGCCCGCGACGAGGGCTTCGGTGAGATTGCCGATTGGTTCGAGACGCTGGCCAAGGCCGAGCGCTCGCACGCCAATCGCTTCCAGAAGGCCCTGGACAACATCTGATACCCGCTCGATGAGGCCTGACCCCGCGGGGCGCTCATGCGCCCCGCCCTGGGCAGGTCTGGAAGGTCCTTGCGCATGAGCACACCGGCCACGACGGGCGGCTCGGGCGGCCGCGAAGGCAGCCTCGAGGCGCCCACCCGTCACCCTCTCGACTGGCGCAGCGAGGCGTTCTACGACGAGCAGAGCCTCAATCAAGAACTCGAGCGCGTGTTCGAGATCTGTCACGGCTGCCGCCGCTGCTTCAGTCTGTGCAACGCCTTCCCCACGCTGTTCGATGCGATCGATGCCACCGACAGCGGGGAGCTCGAGGGCGTGCCGCGCAAGGTGTTCTGGCAGGTGGTCGATCACTGCTACCTGTGCGACATGTGCTTCATGACCAAGTGTCCGTACGTGCCGCCGCACCCATGGGCACTGGACTTCCCGCACCTGATGCTGCGCGCCAAGGCGGCGCGCACCCGCAAGGAGGGCGTGAGCCTGCGCAACCGGGCGTTGGCGGCGACCGAAGCGGTCGGGCGCATCG
Source organism: Pseudomonadota bacterium (assembly GCA_021849615.1). Lineage (GTDB taxonomy): Bacteria > Pseudomonadota > Gammaproteobacteria > Steroidobacterales > Steroidobacteraceae > 13-2-20CM-66-19. The sequence continues at coordinate 4,745 of JAJZSQ010000064.1, read as the reverse complement.
CCGGGATTCCGGTGGTGGTCCAGGTGGTGAACGCCGTGAACCGCTCGAGCGCCGGCCGCGCCCTGCTGGAGAAAACGCTCGGCGTCGATGCCACCGCACCGGTGCCTGAATACCACTCGCGCACCGCGCGCAAGCGACTCAAGGGACTCGGCACCGTCGCGGCGGCCGCGGCCGGTGCGGCGCGCGCGACGCCGGAGACCACCGGCAGAGTGGCGCTGTTCACCACCTGCTACGGCAACCGCAACGAGCCTGAACTCAATGAGGATCTCGCCGCGGTGTTCGCGCACAACGGCATCGAGGTGCGCCTGCTCGCCGCCGAACATTGCTGCGGCATGCCGCGGCTCGAACTCGGTGATCTCGAGGCGGTGGCGCGCCTGAAGGAGCAGAACATCCCGCAGCTGCTCGCCGCCATCGAGGCCGGCTGCGACATCGTCGCGCCGATCCCTTCGTGCGTGCTGATGTTCAAGCAGGAGCTGCCGTTGATGTTTCCCGAGGATGCCGACGTCAAGCGTGTCGCGCGGCGCATCTTCGACCCGTTCGAGTATCTGATGCTGCGCCACCGCGCCGGGGAGCTGCGCACCGACTTCAAGCACTCACTCGGCAAGATCAGCTACCACGTGCCGTGCCACCTGCGCGTGCAGAACATGGGACTGAAGACCCGCGACGTGCTGCAGCTGGTGCCGGACACCACCGTCGAGCCCATCGAACGGTGCTCCGGACACGATGGGACCTACGGGGTGAAGAAGGAATTCCGCGCCGCGTCGATGAAGATCGGCCGGCCGGTGATGAGCCGTGTCGAGGCGAGCGGCGCGGCGCACTACGCCAGCGACTGCCCGATGGCCGGGCACCAGATCGAGAGCGGGCTCGCCTCCGGCGCGCCGCCTGAGCATCCGCTGAAGCTGCTGCGGCTCGCCTACGGCCTGTAACCCCAGCGCAGAGAGGCCCTCATGCAGAAACTCACCGTCGCCGACTTGCTCGGCCTCGAGCACTACGCGCGCGAGCGCCCAGCGTTCCGTGCCCGCGTGCTCGAGCATAAGCGCCATCGGCGGCTCGCCGTCGGCCCGAACATGACCTGGTGCTTCGAGGATCGCCTGACCATCCAGTATCAGATCCAGGAAATGCTCCGCGTCGAGCGGATCTTCGAGCCCGAGGGGATCGCCGAAGAGCTCGGGGCCTACAATCCCTTGATTCCGGATGGGACGAACTGGAAGGCGACGCTGCTCATCGAGTTCCCCGAGGTCGCTGAACGCCAGCGCCAGCTCGCGCAGCTGAAGGGTGTGGAGCGGCGCTGCTGGGTCGAGGTCGGCGGCTACTCCGCAGTGTACGCGCTCGCCGATGAGGACCTCGAGCGCGAGAACGCGCAGAAGACCTCCGCGGTGCACTTTCTGCGCTTCGAGCTCACCGCGGCCATGATCGGCGCGCTGCGCGCCGGTGCGCCGCTCGCCGCCGGGGTCGATCACGAGCACTACAGCCACCGCGTGAGCCCGGTACCCGATGCGCTGCGTGCGGCGCTCCTTGCCGATCTCGGCTGAGGCGCCAAATTCGCGTTTTCGGCGGCTGTGTGCTGTAAGATTCGCGGCCCCGGGCTTTTAGCCCGCGCGAGATTCTGACCCAGCACGATGAGCCAGTCCTACACCGCCTCGGATATCGAGGTGCTGAGCGGCCTCGAGCCGGTGCGCCGCCGGCCGGGCATGTACACCCACACGTCGCGGCCGAACCACCTGGCCCACGAGGTGATCGACAACAGCGTCGATGAGGCCCTGGCGGGCTTCTGCAAGCAGATCGACGTGACGCTGTTCAAAGACGGCTCGCTGATGGTCGCCGACGATGGCCGCGGCATGCCGGTGGACATTCACCCGAAGGAAAAAGTGAGCGGCGTCGAGCTGATCCTCACGCGCCTGCACGCCGGCGGCAAATTCTCCGACAAGGCCTATACGTTCTCCGGCGGTCTGCATGGCGTCGGCGTCTCGGTGGTGAACGCGCTCTCGAAGCGGCTCGAGTGCCGCATCCGGCGCGGCGGCAAGGAGTACGGCATCGCGTTCGCCGACGGCAAGCTGATCGAGAAGCTCGCGGTCCTCGGCAGCGTCGGGCAGCGCAACACCGGCACCAGCGTGCGCTTCTGGCCGGATCCGCAATTCTTCGACTCGGACAAATTTTCAGTCCAGCAGCTGAAACACACGCTCAAGGCCAAGGCCGTGCTCTGCGCGGGGCTGCGCATCAGTTTCACCCACGAGCTCACCGGCGAGCGTGACGAGTGGTTCTACAGCGGCGACCTCGGGGCGTATCTGCTCGAGGAGCTCGGCGAGCGCGAGCGGCTGCCGAACGAGCCGATCGTGGCGCAGCGCGAGCTTGAGACCGACATGGTGAGCTATGCGCTCGCCTGGGCGCCGGGGGCGGATACGGCGCTCGGGGAGAGCTACGTCAATCTCATTCCCACGCCCGAGGGCGGTACGCACGTCAACGGATTGCGCGCCGGTGTCGCCCAGGCGGTGCGCGAGTTCTGCGAATTCCGCTCGCTGGTGCCGCGCGGCATCAAGGTGACGCCCGAGGATGTGTGGGACAAGGTCTGCTACGTGCTGTCAGTGAAAATCCGCGAGCCGCAGTTCGCCGGCCAGATGAAGGAGCGGCTCGCCTCGCGCGATGCCGCCGCACTGGTCGAGGGCTTCGCTCGCGACGCGATGGCGCTGTGGCTGAACGGCCACCCGGATGCCGGCGAGCGCATCGCGCAGTTTGCCATTGCCAATGCGCAGGAGCGCGCCCGGGCCGCGCAGCGCGTGGTTCGCAAGCGCATCGCGGGCGGGCCGGCACTGCCGGGCAAGCTCGCCGACTGCGCGAGCCAGGACCCGCGCCGCGGCGAGCTGTTCCTCGTCGAGGGCGATTCGGCCGGCGGCTCGGCCAAGCAGGCCCGCGACAAGGACTTCCAGGCCATCATGCCGCTGCGCGGCAAGATCCTGAACACCTGGGAGCTTGAGTCCGGACAGATCGGCGCATCCCAGGAAGTGCACGACATCAGCGTCGCGCTTGGCGTCGAGCCCGGCGCGCACGACTTGAGTCAGCTGCGCTATCACAAAATCTGCATCCTGGCGGACGCCGACTCGGACGGACAGCACATCGCAACACTGCTCTGTGCGCTGTTCCTGCGTCACTTTCGTCCCCTGGTGGCCAACGGGCACGTGTACGTGGCCATGCCGCCGCTGTACCGCATCGACGCCGGCAAGCAGGTCTACTACGCCCTCGATGACGGCGAGCGCGAGCAGGTGCTGCGGCGCATCGCGCAGGAAAATCCCCGCGCCAAGCCCACGGTCACCCGCTTCAAGGGGCTCGGGGAGATGAACCCCTCGCAGTTGCGCGAGACCACGATCGATCCGCGCACCCGCCGACTGGTGCAGCTCACCGTCGATGCCGAGGATGACACCGAACAGCTCATGGACATGCTGCTTGCCAAGAAGCGCGCCGCCGACCGGCGCGAATGGCTCGAGCGCAAGGGCAATCTCGCCGAAGTCCAGGTTTGAGGCCGCGCATGCAAGATCAGGAACTGAATTTCGAAGGCGTCGAGCGCCAGCCGTTGCGCGCGTTCACGGAAAAGGCGTACCTCGATTATTCGATGTACGTGATTCTCGACCGCGCGCTGCCCTCGATCGGCGACGGCCTGAAGCCCGTGCAGCGGCGCATCATCTACGCGATGAGCGAGCTCGGTCTTTCGGCCGCCTCGAAGCACAAGAAGTCCGCCCGCACCGTCGGCGATGTGATCGGCAAGTTCCACCCGCACGGCGACAGCGCCTGCTACGAGGCGATGGTGCTGATGGCTCAGCCGTTCGCCTACCGCTATCCGATCGTCGACGGCCAGGGCAACTGGGGCTCGCAGGACGACCCGAAGTCCTTTGCCGCCATGCGCTACACCGAGGCGAAGCTCACCGCGTACGCGGATGTGCTGCTTGGTGAGTTGGCGCACGGCACGGCGGACTGGACGGCGAACTTCGACGGCACGCTCGAGGAGCCGCTGATCCTGCCGGCACGCTTGCCGAACCTGCTGCTCAACGGAACTTCCGGCATCGCCGTTGGCATGGCCACGGACATCCCGCCGCACAACCTGCGCGAGGTGGCCGCGGCGTGCGTGCAGCTGCTCGAGGACCCCGAGGCGAGCACCGCGGTTCTGATGAAGCACATCAAGGGCCCTGATCTGCCCACCGGCGCGGAAATCATCTCCCCGCGCGCGGACCTGAAGGCGATCTACGAGAGCGGCACCGGCTCGTTCAAGGCGCGCGCCACCTACCGCGAGGAGGACGGCAACGTGGTGATCACCGCGTTTCCGTACCAGGTGTCTCCGGCACGGGTGCAGGAGCAGATTGCCGAGCAGATGCGCGCCAAGAAGCTGCCGATGCTCGAGGACGTGCGCGATGAGTCCGACCATGAGAATCCGGTGCGGCTCGTGCTGGTGCCGCGTTCAAACCGCGTCGATCTGACCGAGGTCATGAACCACCTGTTCGCGACCACCGATCTGGAACGTAACTACCGAGTCAATCTCAACATCATCGGGCTGGACGGCCGCCCGCGTGTGCTCGGCCTGAAGGCAATCCTGACCGACTGGCTCACGTTCCGCATCGCCACGGTGCGCCGGCGCCTCGAGCATCGCCTCGAGAAGGTCAGCCGCCGGCTGCACATCCTCGAGGGCCTGCTCGCGGTCTACCTCAATCTCGATGAGGTGATTCGCATCATCCGTCGCGAGGATGAGCCGAAGCCGGTGC
>JAJZSQ010000005.1:575-66009 GCA_021849615.1 Pseudomonadota bacterium | reverse complement strand
GCCGCCTGCGGGGCGCGCCAGGCCAACACCGCCACACGCCGGCCGGCCTGCGCGAGCGCCGCGCTGCGCGCCTCGAGCGCCTCGGTCGGCAGCACCTCGAGCACAGTGGCCGGGGCGTAATGCGCCGCCGTGCTGCCCGGCACGCGCGGCGAGGCCGCGTCGGCACCGATCTGCAGCGCTCCGAGCAGGGCGCGAATCTCCCCGGCGGTGATCCGCCCCGGGCGCAGCAGGCGCGCGCGCCCCTCCTGGAACGCCACGATGGTCGATTCCAGGCCGATCGGACAGTCCCCGCCGTCGAGCACCACGCTCACCGCCGCACCGAGCTCCTCGCGCACGTGTTCGGCCCGGGTCGGGGACAGCCGGCCGTAGCGGTTCGCGGACGGTGCGGCAATCCCGCCGCCGAAGGCGGCGAGCAGCTGCTGGGCGACGGGATGCGCAGGCACGCGCACCGCAACGGTGTCCTGACCTCCGGTCACGCTGTCATCGACGCCGGGGGCACGCGGCAGCACCAGCGTGAGCGGTCCGGGCCAGAACTGCTCGGCCAGCCGCTCGGCCGCTCGCGGCACGTGCCGCGCCCAGGCCGGCAGCTCCCGCGCACTGTGCAGGTGCACGATCACGGGGTGGCTCGCGGGCCGACCTTTGACCGCGAAGATGCGCCGCACCGCGGCGGGATTGCGTGCATCGGCGCCGAGTCCGTACACCGTTTCCGTCGGAAAGGCGACCAGCTCCCCGGCGCGCAGTGCGCCGAGGGCGGCCGCGAGATCCGCCGATGCGATGGGCCCCATCCGAGCGCTCCGCGCCTGCGCTCAGTGCAGCGCGCGCCGCACCCAGCCGTGCGCGGTGCGCAGCAGCTCGTAGGCGGGCCAGTAGTGGTTGTCGAGCGTCAGCGTGATGACCTGCGGCGCATTGTTCCAGCCCAGGGCGGTGATGCGCACCGAGGCATGATCCGGGCGGTGGGTCACGGCGTTCAGGAACGCATCGAGATCCGGCGTCGGCTTGCCATCGACCGCGACGATGCGCAGGCCTGCGTACAAGCCGTAGCGCGAGGCCGGAGAGCCGTACTCGAAGTTATCGACGTATACCCCGTAGGGGGGCACGCCCCGCTGCGCCAGCATGGAGTGGAACAGACGCTGCAGGGTCGCACCGGCCCACTGCACGACGCGCCGCAATCGCGTCCCGGAGAGCATCACGGTCGGCACCGTGATCGTCAATGCCTGCCGGCCCCGCCACACGGTCAGCTGCACGCTGCCGTGACCTGCGGTGGCCCGTTCGACCTGCTCGAAGCGCGTCACGACGTGCCCATTGATGGCGAGCAGCAGATCGCCGGGCTCGAGCAGCCGGGAGGCCGGCGAGCCCCCGGTGGTGCGCACGACCGTGAGCACGACGCGCCGCGTGGCGCTCTGGGCGGCGAGTTTTGCCGTCCAGAACGGGGTCAGGCCGATCAGGCGCGCGCTCGAAAGCGGCGTGGGTGCGAGCTCCACGTCGAGTGAGTGCAGCGGCTTGCCGCTGCGCATGCGCGCGAGCATGTCGCGCACCGGTGCGATCGGCACGCCCTGAAGGTCCTGGCCGACGCCGTTCGAGGTATCGAACGCGAAACTCGACCACAGCCCGAGCACGTCGCCGCGCCGGTCGGTGAGCACCCCGTCGAAGCTCTTCGGCGGGTTGACCAGCTGAATGCTCTCGATGTTGGTGTCGCGGAAGCGCATCGTGCGCGACAGCGGCAGCTCGAGCGGCTCGATGCTCGAGATCTCGGTGCGGCGGAAATGCAGATCGTTGTCATCGCCGATGCCGACGACGTTGATCCGCTCCCCCGCGGCGAGCCGCTCGGGGCGCAGGTGCGCCGAGCGCACCGGCGTCGAGCCGATGAGGCGCGGGTCGTACGCGACCACCGCGAGGTTGTGGATGGGACTGACGTACACCACCCGGCCCGGCACCTGCACCGTACCGCCAAAGGTGATCGTGACGTCCCCGAGGGAGACCGGCACGGTGTTGCGGTCGACCACCACCCAGCCGCGCTTGGCATCCACCACGAGCCCGGTGCCGTGGTAATAGTGCTCGGTCACCCCGGAGACCGAATACGGCATGCTGAAGGTCACCGACACCAGCGAGTGCGCGAGCTGAGTCAGCAGCGGATCGTGGTAGACCGGAAAGCGCGTCGCGCTCACCGGATGCGGTGGCGGCGGCGGTCCCGGCGGCAGCGGCGTGCACGGCCAGATGCCGAGCGTGTCGTTGCGCACGCAGTACTCGGCCGGGAACCAGCGCCGGTCCATGCGGAAGTAGGCGAGCTGCGTGCTGTTCGGATCACTGGCGAGGGTGAAGCGCACGGTGGCGTACTCGCCGTTGGCGAGCCGCGCGAGTGCGCGGCGGAAATCCTGCAGGTTGTCGATCGGCCAGGAATCGATGTCGTGGATCACCGCCCCGCGCGGCACGCCGGCGGCGCCGAACACGAAGCCGGGATTGGCCACCCACACCCCGCGCGGCGGCACATTCAGCTGCAGCGCCATCTCGTACGAGAGTGTGTTCACCACCGCGTTGCCGAACTGCACGTAGGCGCTCGGGGCGAGCGCATTGAGATCCCCGACCGGCAGGCGGACCGTGATCTCGTGACCGCCGCGTTCGACCTGCACGGTGACCTGGCGACCCACCTCGGCATCGAGGATGTGCTCGAGCGGCTCGAAGGTTGTCACGTAATGCCCGTCGAGGCGCACCAGGATGTCCCCCGGCTGCAGCACCCGCGCGCTCGGCGAGCCGCCGAGCACGGTGCTCACCACGAGCATGCCGGTGCGCTGCGGGAAAGCTTTGCGCACCGCGGTCTCGACCAGCCGCGGCAGACCGAGTCGTTCGAGCTCATCGAACGGGATGTAGTGAAAGACGGTGTAGAGCGTGCCGCGCGTGACCGGCTTGCCCTGCTGGATCAGCCGCAGTGCCCGCTGTACGGGTGCGAGCGGCAGATAGAAACTCGAGGCGGCATTGCTCGCCCCGCCGGCATTGAGGGCCACAACGTTGCCGCGGATGTCGATGACCGGGGAGCCGGAGGAGCCGCCGGAGGTCCCAGAGGCGGCCTGCAGGTAGAAGGTGTTGAAGTCGTTGAAGTTGCCGAACCCGTAGTACGGCGCGCGGCGGTGCAGGCGCGCGAGCGTACCGGCGAGAATCGACAGCTGCTCCCCGGCATTGTTGCCGATCACGCGGATCTCGCGCCCGACCCGGGCGCCGGCCGGATCGAGCTTCAGCGCCTTGGGGTGGATGTAGCGCAGCTTCTTCGGATCGAACCGGTAGAAACCGAAGTCGTGCACCGGATCGCGGTAGATCGGGTAGATCGGGATCTGCTCCCGGTCGAGGAACGTGGCGGTCGCCGTGACCGGCCCGGGCGTCACCACGTGCCGGTTGGTGAGGATGATGCCGCGCTTGGCGTCGACCACGAAGCCGGTCGCCTGCGCCGTTTCGTTTACGTCGGTGTCGAAGGCCCGATCCTGGTTGAAGTTGATCGCCACCACGCTGCTGGCGATGCGCGCGAGCGTTGCGGCCCAAGTCGGATTGGACTCGAGCGCCGCCGCCTGGCGCGCCAGGTGGGCCGCCACGGCCGTCGGCAGGGGCGGATGCGCCGGCGGTGCGGGGGGGGCGGCGGCCAGCGCGGCCGGGCCCGCCGTCAGCGTGAGCACGGACAGACAGATCACTCGCAGCACTCGCATCGTCCCCCCGGATACCATTGCGCTAACGCCCCAGCAGCACCAGCAGCCACACGACCGCCAGCAGTCCGAACGACATCAGCACGGCGGCCGAGCCGATGTCCTTGGCGAGACCGGCGAGCGCATGCCGCTCGAGTCCGATCCGATCCACGGTCGCCTCGATGGCGCTGTTGATCAGCTCCACGATCAGGATCAGCAGCACCGGGGCGACGAGCAGCGCCCGCTGGGTGCCGTCATGGCCGAGCCACAGCGCCAGCGGTACGGCGAGCGCGGCGAACGCCAGCTCCTGGCGAAACGCCGCCTCCTCGCGAAATGCGCCCGAGAGCCCGCGGGCACTCGCACCAAAGGCGCGCAGCAGCCGCTTGAGGCCTCTGGGCTTGTACCGCTCGATCGCTACGGGGCCGCTTTCCACGCCAAGTCCAGCTGCTTGGCCGCCCGGACGTCGTCGAGCCGCCGTACCGGCATGGTATGCGGAGCGCTGCGCACCCGCTCGGGTTCTTGCGTCGCCTCGGTGAGGATCTGCACCATCGCCTCCACGAACGCATCGAGCGCGGCCTTGCTCTCCGTCTCGGTCGGCTCGATCAACAGGCATTCCGGCACCAGCAGCGGGAAGTACGTGGTCGGCGCATGCTGACCATGATCGAGCAGCCGCTTGGCGAAGTCCATGGCCGTCACCCCGAGCTCTCGCGCCTGGCGCTTCACGGTGACGATGAACTCGTGGCTGGCGCGCCGCTTCGGATAGGCGGCATCGAAGCCCGCGCCGGTCAGGCGCGCGAGCAGGTAGTTGGCGTTGAGCGTCGCGTACTCGCCGACCTTGGCCATGCCGTCGCGACCGAGCATGCGCATGTAGATGTACGCGCGCAGCAGCACCCCGACGTTGCCCGCGAAGGTCGAGAGCCGCCCGATCGACTGCGGCCGGTCGCGCTCGGTCTGCCACACGTACCGCTCGCCTTCGCGCGCCACAATCGGCACCGGCAGGAACGGCGCGAGCCGCGCCGCGACGCCCACGGGACCTGCGCCCGGTCCGCCGCCGCCGTGCGGCGTGGAGAAGGTCTTGTGCAGATTGACGTGAATGACGTCAAAGCCCATGTCCCCGGGACGGACCTTGCCGAGGATAGCATTGAGGTTGGCTCCGTCGTAGTACAGCAACCCGCCGGCGGCGTGCACGGTGCGGGCCACTTCCTCGATGCGCCGCTCGAACACCCCGAGCGTCGAAGGGTTGGTGAGCATGATGCCGGCGGTCTTCGGACCCACCGCAGCCTTGAGCGCGGCGAGATCGACGTCACCGTCGGCATCGACCGGGACTTCGCGCACCACGCAACCGCACATGGTGGCGGTGGCAGGATTAGTGCCGTGGGCCGCCTCCGGCACGATGATCTCGTTGCGCTCGAGGTCACCGCGCGCCCGGTGATAGGCCCGGATCATGGCCACACCGGCGTACTCGCCCTGCGCGCCGGCCATCGGGCTCAGCGCCACCGCCTGCATGCCGGTGACGGCCTTGAGCATCTCCTGCAGCTCGAACAGGCACTCGAGCACCCCTTGGCCGGCGGATTCCGGCGCGAGCGGATGGCGCCCGAGAAACTCCGGCAGCATGGCGTACTGGTTGCATGCCTTGGGGTTGTATTTCATCGTGCACGAACCGAGCGGGTAGAAGTTCGTGTCGATCGAGAAGTTCAGCTGCGAGAGCCGCGTGAAGTGACGCACGGTCTCGAGCTCGCTCACCTCGGGCAGCAGCGGGGGCGTGCGACGCAGCTGCGCGGCGGGCAGGTCCGCCGTGCTCGCCGCCGCCGGCGGGCTCGGCCACTGGTCCTCGGCGCCGCGGCCCGGCACGGAGTACTCGAAAATCAGCTTTTCCAGACGGTTGGTTCGTTCAGTGCTCATCGGAGCCTCTTCGGATCAGGCGGCCTGCGCGTCGCGCAGGCATTCCTCGAGCGCTCTGACGTAGCGCTCGATGTCCTCTTGGGTCTTGGTCTCGGTGGCGCACACCAGCAGCGCGTGGCCGAGTTCCGGGTAGTGTTCGGCGAGGTCCCAGCCACCGAGCACGCCGCGCGCGGCGAGCCGCTCGAGCAGCGGCGCCACGGGGCGATCGAGGCCGATCACCGCCTCGTGAAAGACCGGCAGCGGGAACACCCGACGCACTCCGGGCACGCCCGTCAGGGCGCGCAACAACTCCCCGGTGCGTGCATGCGAGGCCGCTGCGGTGCGCCGCAGGCCCTCGGCGCCGAGCAGCGAGAGGTGGATGGTCGCCGCCGTGACCATCAGACCCTGGTTGGTGCAGATGTTCGAGGTGGCCTTGGCGCGGCGGATGTGCTGCTCACGCGCCTGCAGCGTCAGCGTGAAGCCCTGGCGGCCATCGGCATCCACCGTGCGCCCGACGATGCGCCCGGGCATCTGGCGCACGTACGCCATGCGCGTGGTCATGAAGCCGAAGTACGGCCCGCCGGAGGACAGCGGAATGCCGAGCGGCTGACCGTCCCCGATCACGATGTCGGCGCCCTCGCGGCCCCACTGGCCCGGCGGTTTCAGCAGTGCCAGGGCGACCGGGTTGACCACGGCCACCACGAGGGTTTTGTGGGCATGCGCCCAATCGGTGAGCGCGTCCACGTCCTCGAGCCGGCCGAACACGTTCGGCTGCTGGATGACGAGCGCCGTGATGTCCTCGCCGGCGTAGCGCTCGAGCGCCTCGAGCGCCGTGCAGCCGCCTTCGGCCGAATACGGCACCTCTTCAAACGTCACGCCCTGGTTGCCGGCAATAGCGAGTGCGGTACGCCGGTAATACGGGTGCACGGTGCGCGGCACCAGAATGCGCTGCGAGCGCGAGTGCCGGTTGGCCCGTACGGCCATCAAGGCGGCCTCGGCGAGCGCGCTGCCGCCGTCGTACAGCGACGCGTTGGAGACCTCCATGCCCGTCAGGCTCGTCATCATGCTCTGGAATTCGTACAGCAGCTGCAGCGTTCCCTGGCTGGCCTCGGCCTGGTACGGGGTATACGCGCTGTAGAACTCCCCGCGCGTCGCCAGTGCCCAGACCGCCGAGGGAATGTGGTGCTCGTACGCGCCGGCGCCGATGAAGCACAACGGCCGTCCGTCGCGGCGCGAGCGCTCGCCCATCAGCCGCGCCAGCTGCATCTCATTGAGCGCCTCGGGCACGCCCTCAAGCGCCCCGATGCGCAGGTTGGCCGGAATCTCCTCGAAGAGCCGCTCGAGACCATCGACCCCGATGGCCTCGAGCATCGCCGCGACGTCCTCGCGGGTATGCGGCACGAATGCCATCAGTCGCCCTCCTCGGCGGTGAGCTTCTCGTACTCGGCCGGCGAGAGCAGCGCCGGCAGGGCGCCCGCGGGGCGCAGCCGGGCGAGCCAGCCGGCGCCATACGGATCGGTGTTGAGCGTCTCGGGTGCCCCGGCGAGCGCACCGTTGCCCTCGGTGACCTCACCGCTGAGCGGCGCATAGACGTCGGAGGCCGCTTTGACCGACTCGACCACGGCGAACGGCTCGCCCGCGCTCACCGTGCGGCCCGCCTCGGGCACCTCGACGAACACCAGGTCGCCGAGGGAATGCTGCGCGTGGTCGGTGATACCGACCTCGACGGTGCCGTCGGGCAGCGTCCGCAGCCATTCGTGGGTCCGCGTGTATTTGAGATCGGAAGGAACCTTGCTCATGCGTCGCTCCGTGGAGTCGAATCGAGGGATGTGTGTGTGTGGATGAATGCGATGGATCTGCGCCACTCGGGCGGTGCGCGGCTCAGCCGACCAGCGACTTGCCGTGGCGCACGAAGGGCGGCTTGACGACGCGCGCGGCCAACCGCTTGCCGCGCACCTCGACCTGAACCTGGTCGGGCGCGGCGATCGGAATGCGCGCCAGAGCGATGGAGCGCTCGAGCGTCGGGGAAAACGTGCCGCTGGTGATCTGCCCCTCGCCGATGCCCGGCGCGAGCACGCGCTGGTGGGCGCGCAGCACGCCGCGCTCCTCGAGCACCAGTCCGACGAGCTTCGCTTCCAGCCCGCGTGCGCGCGCCGCCTCGAGCGCCTCGCGGCCGATGAAGGCCCGCGGGGTGCTCATGGCCACCGTCCAGGCGAGCCCGGACTCCAGCGGATTGGTGGTCTCGTCCATGTCGCTGCCGTAGAGATTCATACCGGCCTCCAGGCGCAGCGTGTCGCGCGCGCCGAGACCACAGGGCACGACGCCGGCCGCCAGGAGCGAGCGCCACAGCGCCTCGGCCTCCTCGGCCGGCACCATGACCTCGAAGCCGTCCTCGCCGGTGTACCCGGTGCGCGCGACGAACCAGCGGCCGATCTCGCTGCCAAAGAACGCACCGAGCGAGAGCGCACGTTCCGCGAGCGCCGGCGAGAGCAGCCCGGCGACGCGCGCCCGTGCCTCAGGGCCCTGCACCGCGAGCATCGCCAGATCGGTCCGCTCGCGCACGGTGATGCCATACGGCTCGGCGTGGCGGCGGATCCAGGCGAGGTCCTTATCGCGGGTCCCGGCATTGACCACGACCCGGAACCACTGCTCGCCGAGGTAGTACACGATCAGATCGTCGATGACGCCGCCGCGCTCGTTGAGCAGACAGCCGTAGAGCGCCTTGCCCGGGGTGGTGAGCTTGCCGACGTCGTTGGCGAAAATCTTCTCTAGGAAGGGCCGCACGCCCTCGCCCTGGAGGTCCACGACGCACATGTGCGAGACGTCGAACACGCCGGCCGCGCGGCGCACCGCATGGTGCTCGGCGAGCAGCGAGCCGTACTGCAGGGGCATGTCCCAGCCGCCGAAATCCACGATTCGGGCACCGGCGGACTGATGAAGGGCGAATAAAGGGGTTCGTCGAGCCACGGATCCTCCCGGGGAAACAAAAAAAGCGGCAGGCCGCTCACCTGCCGCCCCTCTGTCCGGTGACCTGAGAGATCGGGCGCCTTGGGCGCCTCTCCCCTTCGGTGGGTCGGTGCGCCCAAGGCGCCCGCCGCTCTCCAGAGACCCCGCGCAGATCCCCTCTTCAGGGCCTGCGCAAGCTGCCGTTCATGTGCCTGAGCGTTTCCGGGCGGAATTGCGCCTTCGGCGGCCCGACCCGTAAGCCGGACTCTCTCCGAGCAGCTTGGTGTTCGGAATCGGCGCATGATACCAGCGTTGCGTCCCGAAGGGAGCCGCCCGTGCCGGCGGCGCGCCCCCGTTTGCGCCGATGGTCGCGGCGGGCGGCCCGGACCGGTAAAATCCCCGGTTCGCCCCGAACGTCCCTGAAGTCACTGGCAGGTCCCCATGTCGAGCATTGCACGCCGTTCTTCCGTCCAGGTCACGATAGGCGCGGTCCGCGTCGGCGGCGGCGCCCCGATCGTCGTGCAGTCGATGACCAATACCGACACGGCCGATGCGGAAGGCACGGCGCAGCAGGTCAAGTCGCTCGCGCGCGCCGGCTCGGAGGTGGTGCGCATCACGGTCAACTCCGCCGAGGCCGCCGCAGCCGTGCCGCACATCCGTGAGCGGCTCGATCAGATGGGGGTGTCGGTGCCACTCGTCGGGGACTTCCATTTCAACGGGCACAAGCTGCTGCGCGAGCATCCGGCCTGCGCCGAGGCGCTCGCCAAGTACCGCATCAACCCCGGCAACGTGGGACGCGGCAGCAAACGCGATCCGCAGTTCGCTGAGATGATCGAGATGGCCTGCCGTTACGGCAAACCGGTGCGCATCGGGGTCAACTGGGGCAGCCTCGACCAGGAGCTGCTGATGCGCCTGATGGACGAGAACGCTGAGCGCGCCGAACCGCTCACGGCGCAGCAGATCATGCGCAACGCCGTAGTCCTCTCGGCGCTCGAGAGCGCCGCGCGGGCCGAATCGCTCGGCATGTCGCACGATCGCATCATCCTCTCGGCCAAGGTCAGCGGGGTGCAGGACCTCATCGCCATCTACAGCGATCTCGCCGCGCGCTGCGATTATCCGCTGCACCTCGGGCTCACCGAGGCCGGCATGGGCTCGAAGGGCATCGTCGCCTCGACCGCGGGCATGGCGGTGCTGCTGCAACGCGGCATCGGCGACACGATCCGCGTATCCCTCACGCCGGAGCCGGGCGGCGATCGGACCCAGGAAGTCATCGTCGCGCAGGAGATCCTGCAGACCATGGGGCTGCGCGCGTTCCTGCCCTTGGTGACGGCCTGCCCCGGCTGCGGCCGCACCACCAGCACCGTATTCCAGGAGCTCGCCCAGAGCATCCAAAGCCACATCCGCCACCGCATGCCCGAGTGGCGGCGCGAATACGACGGCGTCGAGGACATGACCGTCGCGGTGATGGGCTGCGTCGTCAACGGCCCGGGCGAGAGCAAGCATGCCAACATCGGCATCAGCCTGCCAGGCACCGGTGAGCGTCCGGTCGCGCCGGTGTATGAGGATGGTGAGAAAACCGTCACGCTCAAGGGCGATCACATCGCCGAGGAGTTCCAGGAGCTGCTCGAGCGCTACGTGGCACGCCGGTTTACCAAGAAGTCCGCGCAGGACACGGCCGCGGCCTGACGGCGCGGCGCTCGACAGGCACGAGGTGCTGCGATGAGCGAACTGAACGAGCGCAGATGCAAGGCCTGCGAGGGTGGCGTCGCGCCGCTGACGCGTGCGGCGGCCGAGGCCCTGGCCCGGCAGCTCTCGAGCGAGTGGGTCCTGTCGATGGAGGGGCCGTACCTGCGACGGGAATTCCGGTTCAGGGACTTCTACCGCACCATGAGCTTCGTCAACGCGCTCGCGCACATCGCGAACATTGAGGACCACCATCCGGACCTCGAGGTCGGCTACAACTACTGCCGCGTGCAGTACACCACGCACGCCATCAAGGGCCTGTCCGAGAACGACTTCATCTGCGCGGCGAAGATCGACCGCATCGCGCTCAGCTGAACGCTGCGCCGCCCGAACGCGCCGCGGCCGGCAGCTCACCGGAGAGCCCGAGCGCCTGCGTGATGAACAGCCGCTTCAACGCCTCGCTGCGATTGACCCAGGCGAGCCCGTGTTGCGCGGCACGCGCGAGCGGGCCCTGGCCATGGGCGAGAAAGCGGTTGAAGCCGTCGATGGCGAGCGCCATGGGCGCCAGTTCGCTCTTGCGCCAGCGTTCGTAGCGGCGCAGCGGGGCGAGCGCCCCGGGGTCCTCTCCGACGCGCTGCGCCTGCAGCACGCACTCGACGAGCGCAGCCGCATCGAGCAAACCGAGGTTCACTCCCTGGCCGGCCAGTGGATGCACGACGTGCGCGGCATCGCCGATCAGCGCGCATCGCGCCGCGGCGAAGCGTTCGGCGCGCAGCCGCCGCAGCGCCAGACCGGTCCGCTCGGTGCACAACGTGAGCGCCCCGAGCACGCCGCCGGAGGCATCTGTGAGCGCCGCCTCGAACTGAGCTTGCGGCATCGCGAGTCGCTCGCGCGCCGCCGTCTCGTCGATCGACCACACGATCGAGCTGGTGCCGTCGGCGAGCGGCAGCAATGCGAGCGTCCCCTCGCCGAGAAAACGCTGCCAGGCGGTGCGCTCGTGCGGCCGCTCGGTGCGCACGTTGGCGACGATCGCCGTCTGCCCGTAGCTCGCCGTCTGGACGGCGATACCGATGCTCTCACGGACGCGCGAGCGTGCGCCGTCCGCACCAACGAGCAGGCGGCACTGCAGCTTGCGCTCCCCAAGTTGCACCTCGACGGCCTCCTCGCGGATCGCCAGACCCGTGAATCCGCCAGTGAGCATCGTGCCGCCGGCCGCCTCGAACGCCTCGAGCGCCGCGCACTGCACCAATCGATTCTCGGCAATGGCGCCGAGATCCGCCTCGCCCACGGCGGCGGCATCGAACAGGAGCGCATCGGGGCTGCGGGCCGGCAGATGCGCCGGCCACACGCACATCCGTTCGTACGGCTGGATGCGGTGCGCATCGACCCGCGCCCAGGCGCCGGTCGCGGCGAGAATCCGCTCGCTGGCGCGCGAGAACGCCGACACCCGCGCATCGAGCGGCTCGTCCTCGGCCGCTCGAACCGGCCGCGCCGGCTCCGCCACCGCGATGCGCAGCGCGCGCCGACCGGAGCCGGCGGCGCGCTGCAGCAACGCCGCGGCACAGGCGCCGACCGGCCCACCGCCGACGATCAGGACATCCCAACGTTCCGCCGCGCTGTTCATGCCACGGGCAGCCCGCGCGCCAGGCGCGGCGTCGGTCCGCCGAACCCGAGACTCACGCGCGCGAGTGCGCGCTTCGCCGGCGGCGACAGATCAAATGCGACCAGACCGAGGGTGCGCAGCAGACTCGCCCCGGGCAACGCGCTCGCGAACAGTTTGACCAGCGAGTCGGTGAAACGCACCACGCCGCCGCGATCCGCCGCGCGCGCCTCGCTGTAGCTGCGCAGCAGTTCCGGTGCGCCCGGATCGCCGCTCGCCGCGGCGATCCGCTCGGCGAGCAGCGCCGCGTCGCGCAGACCGAGATTGAAACCCTGACCGGCGATCGGGTGCAGCCCCTGGGCGGCATTGCCCACCAGCGCGGTGCGGGTTCCCACCGTCGCCTCGGCGCGCGAGAGCCGCAGCGGATAGGAGGCTCGCCGTCCCAGGCTGAGCAAGCGCCCGGCCCGCCAGCCGAAGCGCTCCTGCAGCGCCTCCAGATAGTGCGCATCGGAGAGCGCCATCAATGACGCGGCCCGAGCCGGCTCGCAGGCCCACACGGTGCCGTAGCCGCCCCCGTGCAGCGGCAGCACCGCGACGGGGCCGCTCGAGGTGAAGCGTTCGTATGCGGTGCCGTCGTGCGGGCGGTCGGTCAGCACCGGCGCGGTGATCGCCACCTGATCGTAGTCTTCGATCTGCGCCGCGATCCCCGCCGCGGCGCGCACGATGGAGTTGGCCCCATCGGCCGCCACGAGCAGACGGGCGCTCACCCTCTCCTGAGTCCCGTCAGCGCCGATGAGGGTGAGTGCCGCGCCGTCGGCGGCGATCTCGGCCGCCGCGACTTTCGCCGGCACGCGCAGCGTCACGCCGCCGGCCCGCTCGAGGCCGCGCCACAGCGCCCGGCCGATCACCCGGTTCGGGATGACGTAACCGAAGGCATCGATGCCCTGCTCCGCGGCGCGCAGGCGTGCGCTGCCGAATCGACCGGCCTCCGAGACATGGATGGTGCGGATCGCGGCGGCCTCGCCGGCCAGCGCATCCCACACGCCGAGTCCCTGGAAGATGCGCCGCGTCGCGTTGCCGAGGGCCGTCGTGCGCTCATCGAAACTCGGCTGCGCGCTCGAATCCGGCGCCACGCCCTCGATGAGCAGCACGCGCCGCGGGCTGCCGCTCAGTGCGAGTGCGAGACTCGCCCCGACCAGCCCGCCGCCGACGATGACGACGTCGTAGTCCGGCGGCGCACCGCCTGCGGCCTCATGCGTGGGCACGCTGACCCCGGCGCGCCCTGGTGTGCGGCCGCACCGGGGCTGCTGCTGAGACGCTCTCGTGAGGTTCGGCCATGAGCGCTTCGATCAGATCGGGGTCCTTCGGCACCCCGTCGGTGAGCACCTCGCACCCGCTCTTGGTGACCGCGACATCGTCTTCGATCCGCACGCCGATTCCCTGGAAGCGTTTCGGCACGCCGCGTGCGCCGTGCGGGATGTAGATGCCCGGTTCGATGGTGAGCACCATGCCGGGTTCGAGCACCCGCCAGGCATCGCCCACCTTGTAATCCCCGACATCGTGCACGTCCATCCCGAGCCAGTGTCCGGTGCGATGCATGAAAAATCGGCGGTAGGCGCCGTCGCGCTCGAGCTTCGCCGGCCGGCCTTTGAGCAGTCCGAGTCGCACCAGCCCCTGGGTGACGACCCGCACCGCCGCCTCGTGCGGCGCGTTCCAATCGTTGCCCGGGCGCACCTGGCCGATCGCCGCGAGGTTCGCCTCGAGCACCACTTCGTAGACGGCGCGCTGCTCGGGCGTGAAGCGGCCGTTGACCGGGAACGTGCGCGTGATGTCCGAGGCGTAGTACTCGTACTCGCAGCCGGCATCGATCAGCACCACGTCACCGTCGCGCATCGGCTGGTTGTTCTCGTTGTAATGCAGGATGCAGCTGTTCGGCCCCGACCCGACGATCGGGTAATAAGAGGTGTCGGCGCCGTGGCGGCGAAACTCGTGCACGACCTCGGCCATGAGCTCGTACTCCATGCGCCCCGGGCGGCAGAAGCGCATGGCGCGCACGTGCGCCAGCGCCCCGATGCGCGCCGCCTCGCGCATCAGTTCGAGCTCGGTGCGCGACTTGAACAGACGCTGCTCGTGCAGCACCTGATCGAGCGCCACGAACTCCTGCGGCGGATGGCGGCCGTTGCGCGCCTGGGTGCGCAGGCCGTTCACCCAGCCGACGACGCGCTGGTCGAACTCCGGGTAGATGCCCATGGTGTAGTACACCTTGGCGCGGTTCTCCATCAGGCCGGGGAGAATCTCATCGATGTCCGTGATCGGAAACGCATCGTCCGCACCGAAGACGCGCCGGGCGCCGGCGGGACCGGCGCGCCGCCCATCCCACGTCTCACGCGCCGGGTCGCGCTCGCGCACGAACAAGATGTACTCGGCCTGCTCGCGCCCGGGCACCAGCACGGCGACCGACTCCGGCTCGCGAAAACCGGTGAGATAATGAAAGTCGCTGTCCTGACGGTAGGGGAAATCGACGTCGTTGTTGCGCTTGCGCACCGGGGCGCAGGGCACGATGGCGATGGCATCGCGGCCCATCAGGCGCAGCAGCGCGGTGCGGCGGCGGGCGAACTCTTCGGCGGGACTCTCAGGCTTCAATGAAAGGGTGCTCCAGGTGAGGGCGGCGGCTCGCGCATCGGGGCGAGCTCCTCGAAGACCACTTGCACACTGACTCTGATGAACTCGACGAGTTCAGCGTACGCGGCCTCGTTCGACTCCTCGCTCTCGGCCGTGTCCACCGCGGCGCTGCCGATCTCGGTGATGTCGTTGACGATCTCGCTCACCTCACCGGGCATGCGCGCCGCATCGCGCAGCACCCCGACGCCGAGGCCGTAGAGAAATCCCTGACACCATAGTGCGAGCGCCCCGGCACGCTCGAGGATCGGCCGCCCGTCATCGGGCAGCAGCAGATCAAACTGCATCTGTGCGCCGTTCAGCGCCCCGGCGGTGTCGCGGAACAGTCCCTGCAGCGTCTGTGCGCTCGGGTGGCGGGCCGAACCATCGGGGAGAATCTCGAGCAGCCAGTCCTCGAAGCGGTACCCCGGCGCCGAGCACAGCGAGCCGGTCAGCGTGCCGTGCGCCTCGGCGGCGTCCGTGAGGGAGTGTTCCGCACTGAGGACACTTTGTATTTCGGCATAGTCGGCGAGCATCATTGGCCGCCATTATGCCGCATGTCGACGCCGCGGGATCCCCCGGCACCCTCGAGGGGGGTGACGCCTGGCGCTCATTGACCGCGCAGAGAGCGCGGCACTATAGTCGCGCCAGCATGAGCGCTGCCGCACCTTCAGTTCTGGAAGCCGAGCTCGGGCGTCTCGCCGGACGCGTCGATGAGCTGCTCACGGCTCTGGAACAGCTGCGCGAGGAGAACCGCGCACTGCGCCAGCGGCATGAATCTCTCGCCAGCGAGCGCGCCACGCTCTTGCAGAAGAACGAACAGGTGCGTGCCCGGGTCGAAGCCATGATCGGACGGCTGAAGACGCTGGAGCACGGCGCGTGAGCCATGACCCGGCCCGCGTCAGCGTGCGTATCCTCGACCGGGATTACATGGTCGCCTGTCCGCACGAGGAGCGGCCCGCGCTGCTCGAGGCGGCCGAATACCTCAATGCGCGCATGCGCGAGGTGCGCGACAGCGGCAAGGTGATCGGACTCGACCGCATCGCCGTGATGGTCGCACTCAATATGGCCAACGAGCTGCTGCAGGTCCGCGAGCAGGGCAGCCGGGTGTCGGTCGAAGCCGGCGACCAGGTGCGCGCGCTGCGCGAGCGCGTCGAGGCGGCCCTCGGGCACAACCCCCCGCTCGAACTGTGAGCTGCGGCGCGCCGCGATCCGCTCTTCTGCGCCCGCCGCGCCTTTGGTGTACAGTGTTCCGAGCGTCGCCTGCGGTGTTCGACACGCGGGCCGGGTTACCTCGGACCCTAATTGAAACACCCATGGGACTTTTGGGCTTGCCGGCAGAATTGTGCAAGTCCGCCCTGAGCGGAAAGCCTTACCTGCCGCAGCCCGTCCCACTTGTTGCTCCGGTTCGAGAGCAACGGTTCGCACCGGCACAGGCGGGTGACGCTCTCTGATTCCAGCCTGCAGCGGTCCCGCGCGGCGCTGCGGGCCGATCTCCGGCGGGCACGCCGGAGCATCTCGTCGGCCGAGCGCGCGCGCTGCGCGCGCAGGGTGACGCTGTTTGCCGATCGGACCGGATTGCTGCATCCGGCGCTGCGGATCGGTCTGTACCTCTCCCTGCCGGAAGAACTCGAGACCGGCGCACTCCTCGCCCTCGCCCGCCGCCGCGGCTGCCGGATCTATCTGCCGCGCATCGACGCGGCCCGCGAATCACGCTCGATGCAATTCGTCGGCTACGGCACACGCGTGCGGCACAACCGCTTCGGCATTCCCGAACCGCGCGGCGCGGCGCTGGCGAGCGCACGCCTGCTCGATGTGCTGTTCATCCCGCTCGTCGGCTTCGACCGGCGCGGCAACCGGCTCGGTATGGGCGGCGGTTACTACGATCGCGCGCTCGCATTCACGCGCGCGAGCGCGCCGAGCGCGCGGCCACTGCTCGTCGGACTCGCCTACGCGCTGCAGCAGCTCGATCGCATCGAACGCGCCGCGCACGACGTGCCGCTCGACATGGTGATCACCGAGCGCGGCGTCGTGCACTGCGGACGCGTGCGCACGCTGCGGTGAGCGGCGGGAACACACTGCGCGTCGGGGAGTTCTGTGCGGCGTTAACACATCCTCTTCGGACTTGCTTGTATTTTTGTTTCGCATGTATATACTCGGCCCTCGGACTAACCCGTCAACTGGAGAGCCAACATGGCGAAGGCAAAGAAGAAGGCCGCGAAGAAGAAAGCTGCGAAGAAGAAGTAAGGCCTTTCACTCGGCGGCCGCTTCGGCGGCCGCCGAGTGAATCAAAGTTCGATGCCTCGTGCCCGCGCAAGCGGGCACATTCGTTTCCGGACCCTGGAAAACAGCTGTGAATCAGATCATCTCCGCAGGCTCGAAAGACTCCGAGGCGAACGCCAAGAAGCGCCGCAGTGCCGAAGCGGCGCTGCGCTACGTGGAACCCGGCAACGTGCTCGGCGTGGGCACCGGTTCGACCGTCGGGCATTTCATCGCAGCGCTCGCGGCACGCCCCGGGCTGGTGCGCTCGGCCGTCTCGAGCTCCGAGGCGACCACCCGCCTGCTGCAGGCCGCAGGCATCGAGGTGCTCGACCTCAACGAGGTCGCCGCGATCCACGTGTACATCGACGGCGCCGATGAGGCGACCCGCGCCCGCCACCTCATCAAGGGCGGCGGCGGAGCGCTGACGCGCGAGAAGATCGTCGCGGCGGCCGCGCAGCGCTTCGTGTGCATCGTCGATGACGGCAAACTGGTCGGCACGCTCGGAGCGTTTCCGCTGCCGATCGAGGTCATTCCCATGGCGCGCGAGCTCGTGGCACGCGCCATCGAGGCGCGCGGCGGGCGGCCGGTGTGGCGGCGCGAGTGCGTGACGGACAACGGCAACCACGTGCTCGATGTGCACGGGCTCTCGATCCCCGACCCGTGCGCGCTAGAGTGCGAGCTGAACCAGATCGCCGGCGTGGTGACGGTGGGGCTGTTTGCGAAGCGTCCGGCGGACGTGCTGGTGGTCGGCACCGCGACGGGCACCGAGACGATCTAGCGCTCCCCGCTACGCGCCGCTGCCCGAGGAGGCCACCACGAGGGCCGGGCGCGGCGGCTCCTGCACCAGCTCACGCAGCGTCACGTCGGCACAGCGGCTGCGGCGCGCCTCGTCGATCGCCGCGAGCAAGCGGTCGACGGGCGGAATCGGCACGACGCGCGGCGTGAAGTCCCCAGGACGGCGGCTGCGCGCGACATCGAGGATCTCCGCGACCCGGATGCGCCCGAGGTCGCGTGCCGGCAACAGCTCGTCCTCCTCGGTCACCACCAGGATGCCGCAGTGCTCGAGGGCCGTGACCATCTGCGCCACCGCGATACCGGGCAGCCCGAGCTCGGTGGCGAGTGCGGTCAGACTCCAGCGCCGCTCGCCCGTCAGGTAGGCGCGCCCCACCAGATACATCATGCGCAGCGCCAGCTGTTCGGACTCCGCACCGGAGAGCTTCAGCTCCTGCAGACCCAGGCGCAGGTACATCGGGTTCTGGATGTAGAACGACAGCTGCGCCCCGGCCAGGAGGATCAGCCAGCCCAGATACGTCCACAGCAGCCCCGCGACGATGAACGCGAAACCGGCGTAGACGATCGCGAGCCGCGTCGAGTGCACCACGAAGGCCGTGAACACGCGCCCCACGGCCGCCCAGATCACGCCCGCCACCAGTGCGCCGGTCATCGCCGCTCGCCAGCGCACGCGCGTATTGGGCACCATCAGGTACAGCCCGGTGAAGAACACGATGACCGTGATGTAGGGAGCGATCTTGATCCCCGCGGCGGCGAGCAGATCGATCCACGGCAGGCGTCGCAAGTCGCGAAACGGCGCGCTGTCGATGGCCCGGTGCGAGAAGCCGATGAACATCACCAGGATGACCGGCCCGCCGACCACCAGGGTGAGGTACTCGGTGATGCGCCGCGCGAAGCTGCGCGCCTTCTGCACACGCCAGAGGAAGTTGAAACTGTCCTCAACCTTTTTGATGGTGCCGATCAGCGTCCAGGCGAGCAGCGCGAAGCCGACCGAGCCGAGCACTCCACCGCCGACGTGGTTGGCGAACAGCACCACGCGCGCGGTCAGCTTCGCGGCGTCCGCGGGCCCGAGCGCGCTGAAGAACTGGTAGACCACCGGCTGCAGATCGCCGCCGGCGCCGAACAGCTTGAGGATCGCGAAGCTGAATGCCGCCAGCGGGATCAGGGTGAGCAGCGTCGTGTACACCAGCCCCATCGCGCGCAGGTTGATCTGCCCGCCGGTCAGATCACGCAGCACCGCGTACAGGTAGCTCAGCGCGCGGATCAGCCGGCCGCGGGTCGACGCCCCGGCCGCGGCGGTGCCGAAGAACCAATCGTCGAGAACTGCCCAGATGCGCGCCCACATGAGGCACAGAGATTAAGCACCGCCAGGGCTTCTGTCACCCGCGCGGCGCTCAGGCCTGTATCCGGCGCCGCTCGCGGATCAGCTCGTACGCCTCGATGATCTGCTGGGTACGCTGTTTGGCGTGCTCGAGCATCGAGTCCGGCAAGCCATTGGCCTTGAGCTTGTCCGGGTGATGGCGGCTCAACTGACGCCGGTACGCCTTGATGATGTCCCGGTCGCTGTCGGTGGCGGCAACCCCGAGCACCCGATAGGCACGCTCCAGGTCCTCGCCGCTGGCTGCGGCCGCGGCCGACGCGCCGAACGGGCGCGCCTGGGCCCGCAGTGCCGCCTCGATGTGGGCAAACTCGAACGCCGAGATCCCGAGGCGCGCGGCGATCTGGCGCAGCAGCGGGCGCACCGGCCCGTCGAGATCGTTGCCCGCGAGGGCGGCACGGATCTGCAGTTCGAGAAACACCCGCTTCAGGTCCGGCCGACCGAGACACACCCGGTTCAGCTCGGCGATCTGCCCCTGCAGATCGAAGTCCGGCTGCTTGCCCGCCGTGAAATGCTCGATGGCCACATGCACCTGCGCGCCGGTGAGTCCGAGCTGCCCCATCACGGCACGCGCCGCGGCGATTTCCTGCGCCGAGACGTGGCCGTCGGCCTTGGCGAGACAGCCCATCACACGGAAGGTGGCGCGAAAGAAACGCTCCCCGACCGCTGCGGCGCCGCCAGCGTGCCCGCCGGCCTCGCGCCGCTCGGCGTGGGCATCGAACTGGTGGCCGATCAGCGCCCCGAGCACGGCCCCGACCGGTCCGAATCCGAGCACGAAGCCGAGCAGCCCCCCGGTGAGCTTACCGGTGTATCTCATGAGCGTGCGGTAACGTGCGGGCGGTGCATGCGCTGCTATAGTAGCAAGCATGGATGCGCCAACTGTCTACCGCACATCGCTGCGCGGTCTTGAGAAGATCCACGAGGGCAAGGTTCGCGACATATATGCCGCGGGCCCTGACGCGCTGCTGATCGTGACCACCGATCGGCTGTCCGCCTTCGACGTGGTGCTGCCCGATCCGATCCCGGGCAAGGGCGAGGTGCTCAACCGCATCTCCGAGTTCTGGTTCGCCCGCACCGCCCACCTCATCCCGAACCACCTCACCGGCCGTGCGCTTCAGTCCGTGGTGAGCGATCCGGCCGAACGGGCCCTCCTCGAGGGCCGCGCGGTGATCGTCAAGCGCCTCAAGGCGCTGCCGATCGAGGCGGTGGTGCGCGGCTATCTGATCGGCTCGGGCTGGAAGGATTATCAGAAGACCGGCGCGGTCTGCGGCATCCCGCTGCCGAAGGACCTGCCGCTCGCCGCGCAGCTGCCCTCACCGATCTTCACGCCGGCCACCAAGGCCGCCATCGGCGAGCACGACGAGAACATCTCCTTCGCCGAGACCGAGCGCCTGATCGGGGCGCCGCTCGCCGCGCAGGTGCGCCAGAGCGCCATCGCGCTCTACGAGTTCGCCGCGGCACACGCGCGCGCGCGCGGAATACTCATCGCGGACACCAAGTTCGAATTCGGTCTCGACGAGCACGGGACGCTGACGCTGATCGACGAAGCGCTGACGCCGGACTCCTCGCGCTTCTGGCCGGCCGATGCGTATCGCCCGGGCGTCAATCCGCCGAGTTTCGACAAGCAGTTCGTGCGCGATTACCTCGAGACACTGGATTGGAACAAGCGCGCGCCGGGCCCGAAGCTGCCGAGCGAGATCATCGTGCGCACCAGCGAGAACTACCGTGAAGCGCTGCGCCGTCTGACCGGACCGGCGGCATGAGCGCGCACTGGCTCGCCCCCTCGATCCTGTCGGCGGATTTCGCCCGGCTCGGCGAGGAGGTCGACGCGGTGGTCGCCGGTGGCGCCGATCTCATTCATTTCGACGTGATGGACAACCATTACGTCCCCAACCTCACCATCGGCCCGCCGGTGTGTGCCGCGCTGCACAAGCGCGGGGTGAAAGTGCCGATCGACGTGCACCTGATGGTTCGGCCCGTCGATGCGCTCGTCCCGGAGTTCGCGCGGGCCGGCGCGGGCTTCATCACCTTTCATCCCGAGGCGAGCGAGCACGTCGATCGCACCATCGGGCTGATCCGTGAACACGGCTGCCGTCCCGGTCTCGCCCTGAATCCGGCGACGCCCCTGGACTGGCTCGATTACACCCTGGAGAAGCTCGACCTGGTGCTGGTAATGTCCGTGAATCCCGGCTTCGGCGGGCAGCAGTTCATTCCCGGTACGCTGCGCAAGCTCGAGCAGGTCCGCCGGCGCATCGAGGCCAGCGGCCGCGCGGTGCGCCTGGAGGTCGACGGCGGGGTGAAGGTCGAGAACATCCAGACCTGCGCGCGAGCCGGGGCGGACACCTTCGTCGCCGGCTCGGCAATCTTCGGCAGCGCCGATTACGCCGCGACCCTGCGCGCGATGCGCACCGAGCTTGCCGGCGCCTGAGCCCGGCGCCGGGCTCGCACTACTCCTCCGGCCCCGAGCCGCTCGTGCGGGCGCCCTTGCCGGCCTGCTTGACCGGCACCACCACCGGGCGGGTGCGCATCTTCGGGCGTGCGTTGAACACCACGATCGTCTTGCCGGTGGCGCGCAGCAGCCCCTGATCCTCGAGCACTTTCAGCACGCGACCGGCCATTTCGCGCGAACAGCCGACGAGTCGCGAGAGCTCCTGACGGCTGACCTTGATCTGCATGCCCTCCGGATGGGTCATCGCATCCGGCTCGTCGCACAGATTGTTGATGGCGTGCGCGACCCGGCCGGTCACATCGACGAACGCGAGGTCGCCGAGTTTGCGGTTGGTGCGGTCCAGCCGCGTCGCGAGCTGCGTGGCGAGCTCGAACACCAGCCCCGGGCTCTCCGCGGCAATCTGCCGGAAGCGCGGGTAGGTCATCTCCGCCAGCTCGCAGGCGTTGCGGGTCCGCACCCAGGCACTGCGCGTGGCCTGATCCTGGAAGAACAGGCCCATCTCCCCGAAGAACTGCCCGCGGTTGAGGTACGCGAGCACCATCTCGTTGCCTTCCTCGTCCTCGATCATCACCTCGACCGAGCCGCTGATGATGTAGTAGAGCACGTCCGGCAGATCGCCCGCGTGGATGACCACGGTCTTGGAGGGCACGGTGCGGATGCGGCAATAACTCAGAAAGCGATTGATCGCCGGGATGTCACTCAACGGCTTGACGATGTTTTCTTCCATCACCGGCTCCCCTTCTGGCCTGGTCTTGAGGAGAAGATTACTTAATTTACTCTCCAGAGCGAAAGCCTACCGCACGCGCCCCTCGAAAAACCAGTCGGATCCGCATCTACCTTCAGATCAGACCCAATAGGCCGTACCGGTCATGACCCGCGCGGTGGCCCGCATCAGTGCACGAACCGGTGCCGGCAGATCGATCCCGCCGGCGGCTTTCGCACTCGCCCCGTGAGCGACCTCGTCAGCGCGCATCGCCTCAACGATGGCGCGGCTGCGCGCATCGCCCGCAGGCAGCGTACCGAGATGCCCCTGCAAGTGCCCTTCCACCTGCCGCTCGGTCTCCACCACGAAGCCGAGACTGATCCGGTCGCCGAGGACCCCGGCCAGCGCTCCGATGGCGAAGGAGCCGGCGTACCAGAGCGGGTCGAGCAGGCTCGCTCGCGAGTCGAGCTCGCGCAGCCGCGTGGCGCACCAGGCGAGGTGGTCGGCCTCCTCGCGGGCGGCCCGCAGCAGCATCTCCCGGGTAGCGCCGTCGGCGGCGGCCAGCGCCTGTCCGTGGTACAGCGCCTGCGCGGCGATTTCTCCGGCATGATTGACGCGCATCAGCCCGGCGGCATGGCGACGCTCCTCGGGGGAGAGCTCGGTCTTGGCCGTATCCGGCGTCCCGGGTGTCGGCCGTGCAGCCTGGGCGGGCGCCCCGAGCGCGCGCAGCGCGCGGTCCGCCGCAGTGATCAAAGCATCCAGAGGTGAGGCATCCATCCTTTTATTATAGAGGCTGAGCGGCCGCTCGGCGTCCCGGGACGCCGCCCCGCTCAAGATGTGCTGCTGCCTTTTGCAATACGCGCGCACCTTCAGTAGACTTGCCGGCCCTTTAGATAGGGTCCTTTTTGGATCGAAGCCCCCTGTAGAGGCTCTTATGAAGACGGTTTTCGCCAAGTCCGGCAGTGTCCGCGGCGACTGGTTCGTAGTCGACGCGAACGGTAAGACCCTCGGGCGTCTTGCCACACAGATTGCCCATCGCCTGAAAGGCAAGCACAAGGCTGATTACAGCCCCCACGTCGACATGGGCGACCACATCGTGGTCCTCAACGCCGGCAAGGTGCGGGTCACCGGACGCAAGCTCAGCGACAAGATTTACTACCACCACACCGGGCACATCGGCGGCATCAAGTCGATCGCGCTCGAGAAGCTGCTCGCGGAACATCCCGAGCGGGCCATCGAGTTCGCGGTCAAGGGCATGCTGCCGAAGAATCCGTTGGGGCGGCGCATGTTCAAGAAGCTGCATGTGTTTGCCGGCGGCGAGCACCCGCATCAGGCGCAGCAGCCGCAGCCGCTCGAGATCTGAGGAATCCACCGATGGCACTCCAGCAAGCGAATTACGGCACGGGGCGGCGCAAGACGGCGACCGCGCGCGTGTATCTGCGGCCCGGCACCGGGAAGATCACGGTCAATGACCGTCCACTCGACGCTTTCTTCGGCCGCGAGACCGGCCGCATGATCGTCCGTCAGCCACTCGAGACGCTCGAGCTCGGCACGCGGTTCGACATCAGCGTGACCGTCGACGGCGGCGGCATCACCGGCCAGGCCGGCGCGATCCGCCACGGCATCACCCGCGCGTTGATCGAATACGACGAGACCTATCGCAAACCGCTGCGCGACGCTGGGTTCGTCACTCGCGATGCGCGCGAAGTGGAGCGTAAGAAGGTCGGCCGCCGCAAGGCCCGCCGCGGGACGCAGTACTCCAAGCGCTAACCTCGACTTGCAGGTCCCGCCGAGGCACGCTTCAATAGCGGCCTCGGCGCGATCCGCCCGGCAGGCATGCCGATCGAGACTTGGGGGATCGTCTAGTGGTAGGACAACGGACTCTGACTCCGTTTACCTAGGTTCGAATCCTAGTCCCCCAGCCAACACGCACGAAGCCCGCCGCACGGCGGGCTTCGTTATTTCAGCGGCCGGAAACTCCGAACCGGATCTTGCGGCGCGGCGCACCGGCGACACTGCGCTGCGGCACTCGCCACGGCCGCTCGGGCCCAGTCCCCATCCCGCCCCGTACGCCGGTTGCCCGCTGATGCGCCGCACCTCGCCCGCACGGCGCACGAGGGTCTCGTGGCCGGTGAGACGGACCGCCGCGCCCCGGCGCGGCCGCACACTTCATGGCTGTAAATATCCACAGTCAACACGCCGCGCACTCCTCGCGGCAGCCAACTCGAGCGACACGCGACTGCGCGCAGCGGCCGTCAGTGATGGCCGTGAGTCTCAGATGCAAGACTTTTTTTTATTTTTTTCGGTCGCAATTGCAGCGCAGCAGTAGACTGTCGCCGCCGCAGCGCCCTCGCCGTGAGGCGGACCGTTGCGATCGAGCGTCTCACCCCTCAACGGTCTCGAGTAGAAAAAAATTCAGACACAGCCCGGCACCCGGATGCCAAACGTCACCGTCAACGACAGGACGGGCGGGCCGGATGACAGCCTCATCCGCAAGACTGAGCTCGTCATCAGCGGCGTGTTGCGAGGCGGCGTACTCCTGAGCGTTGCCGTAATACTGGGCGGAATCCTCTACTACTACGCGCTGCGCCTGCTCGGCCGTCTCCCCCACGAGACGTTCCCCGATACTCTGGCGGAAGTCGGCGCGGGTCTGAAAGCCCTCGAGCCGGTGGCGATCGTCACCGCGGGCCTCCTGGTCCTGCTCGCCACGCCGGTGCTCAGAGTCGCGGTCTCGATTGCCGCCTTTGCGATCGAGAAGGATCGCACCTACGTCATCATCACCGCGATCGTGCTGGCGATCCTGCTGTTCAGCATCTTCGGGATAGGCGCCTATCTGGGCCGACCGGGCCTGACGGACGTCCCGAACAACACCTTCGGCTCACTGGTCTTCATCGCGCTGAGCAGCGTGTTTGCCGGCTTCATCGGCGCCCTCGCCGGACTCGGCGGCGGTGTGTTCATCGTGCCGATCCTGACGCTCATCTTCCACGTGTCGTTCGCTACCGCGATCGGCGCGTCCATCGTGTCCGTGATCGCCACCTCCTCCGGGGCAGCGGCGGCCTATGTGCGCGATCGGATGACCAACCTCAGAGTCGGAATGTTCCTCGAAATCGCCACGACCGCGGGGGCCGTCTGCGGCGCTCTGGTCTCCTCGATGCTGAACGACACGGTGCTGTTCGTCGTGTTCGGCGTCGTGCTGCTGATCTCGGCCATCCCGCTCGTGGCGCGGCTCGGGGAGGAGCTGCCGCGCGGTGTTCAGAATCACAAGTGGGCCGCGTGGCTGAAACTGCCCGGCACGTACTCGGACCGCCGCACGCACCAGGACATTCCCTATCACGTCGCGCACGTGCGCATCGGCTTCGGCATGATGTACGTGGCGGGACTGATTTCCGGACTGCTCGGCATCGGCAGCGGTACCTTCAAGGTGCTGGCGATGGACACCGCGATGCGCCTGCCGATGAAGGTCTCGACCACCACCAGCAACTTCATGATCGGCGTGACGGCCGCCGCCTCCGCCGGGATCTTCTTTCAGCGCGGAGACATCGACCCGATGATCGCCGCACCGGTGGCGCTCGGGGTGCTCAGCGGCTCGATGCTCGGCGCGAAGACACTCAACCGGATGTCGAACGTGCACCTGAAGAAGGTGTTCGTGCCGATGATCCTGCTGGTGGCGATCAGCATGCTGGCCCGCGGCCTCGGCTGGCTGTAACGGCCTGCGCGAGCGGGCCGAACGGGCCCCGCTCAGGGATGCATCAGCAGCGGCACTGAGCTCGAGTGGATCAGCCGGCTCGAGGTGCCCGGCACCAGCCAGTTGAGAATCTCCCCGCGCCGGAAGGCGCCCATCACGAGCCCATCGGCCTGATATGCCGTGGCTGCCTCGAGCAGCACGGCCGCGGTTCGCCGCCCTTCCGAGGTCACCGCCCGATAGCGGGCAGCCGGAGCGATGGGCCCGAGGAGCGTGCGCGCCCCGTCGAGCACGGATTCCTCCTGATCGATCGCGAGCGCCTCGACCTCATCGGCGGCCGCGAGGAACGGCCGGAACGCATGCAGCGCGCGGCGCAGCGGCGGCACGTCCCGCCAGCCCACCATCAGCCGGCGACCGAAGCCCCCTTCCCAGGTGGGCGGTACCATCACTACGGGGTGACGCGTACGGACCAGCGCCGCACGCAGCGCCTCGCGGTGCCCGATGGGCTGCGCATGCGGCGCGGCCAGCACGACCATGCTGGCCGTCTTGCGGTAATGGCGCATGACCCGCCACTCATCGCCCTTGTACAGATCGAACTGCGCGGAGACGCCGTTCTCCTGCGTCCATTGCGCAACGAGGGCGCTGAGTTTCTCGGTCTCGGTCCGCTCGCGTTCGACCAGGTGCTCGACCTCGTACTCCGAGAGCTGCTCCTGCGAGGGCAGCAGGATCGAGCGTGGGCCGATCTCCACGTGCGCAAACCGCAGCTTCTGGCCGAGACGCTCGCTCATCACCGAGGCGATGCGCAGGCACTGCGTCGCGCCGGTCGTGGAGGCCAGCAGCACCAGAATGAATTTCGATTCCATGGTCGACACCTCGGGAACGGAGCCCATCTCGGCAGGATCTCGAGTGCCGATATTATCCCGAGGCACGTTCCGGTGCGCGCCAACGCCCGCATCCCGGGCCGGCGGCCCTGTCCCCGGCCAGGCCGGCCGCCGTGGGCGCCGGCCCCGCTGCTCTCCCGGGCCCCCTCGGACGGTCAGCGACGCTCTGCGAGCGCCTTACGGTGCGCCCGCACGCGCTTGATGCGCCGCCACAGCAGACTCAGGCCCAGCCAGCCACAAAATGCCGCCAGCGGCCACGCCAGGAGCTCCGGCAGCCAGAACCCGAGGACGGCGAGCGCCACCAGCGCACCGCCGGAGAAGGTGAGCACGCCGCGCTCGGAGTCCCCGAGCACCCGCCGGTTGGCGATCGCCGCGCCGACCGTGTTCGCGAGGCGCAATGCGCTCGCGGCGGCCCGCGAGGAGCTGCCGCTGCGCAACTGGCGTCCGTGGGCGGCGCGCAGCTGCGGCCGCCGGCCCCGCAGCGTCAACTCCGTGGCGTTGTCGAGGTCGCGCAGGAACTGCTCCTGCATCCGTTCGGCGAACCCGACGTCCTCCACGGCCGCATCGATCTCGCAGTTGGCGAGCCAGCTGGAGAGATTCAGGTTCGAGGAGCCGACCCGCGCCCAGCGGCCATCGGCGACCGCGGTCTTGGCGTGCATCATGCTGCCGTTCCACTCGAACACCCGGATGCCCGCCTCGAGCAGCGGACGATAGCCGGCGCGCGAGAGCGCTCCGACCGCCGGCAGATTGTTGTTGCCCGGCACCAGCAACCGCACGTCGACACCGTCGTCGGCCGCGGCGGCCAGACCGCGCACGTAGGTGGGAATGCCGACGAAGTAAGCGTCGCTGATCCACAGACTCTGGGTCGCCATCGCGGCAATCAGGGCATCCAGCCGGTACATCGCCCCGTGCGCCGGTTGCGTCGCGATGACCCGCAGCGCCACCTCGCCGCTCGGCGCCGACAGCGGCGCGGGGGCAAACTCCAGGGGCGCCCCGAGACCGGCCCAGCTGTCGCGAAACGCCGCCTCGATGTCGGCCACGGCGGGTCCGCCGATCAGCAGCCCGCTGTCGCGCCAGGGCGCGATGCCGTGCGCGCTGTCGCCGAGCCATTTGGCCGCGAGGCACACCCCGGAGATCGAGCCGATCTGTCCATCGACCACCAGCAGCTTGCGGTGATCGCGCCCGACCCAGCCGAGCGGACTCTCCACGCGCGGACGGTTGAAGGCGCGCACCGCGACGCCGGCGGCGCGCAGCGGTGCGAAGAACGAGCGGGGCGCGTTGCCGAAGGTGCCGAACCAATCATGGATCAGCGCCACCGCGACGCCGGCGCGCGCGCGCGCGATCAACAGCTCACGAAACCGCCGGCCGACGGCATCGTCGGCGATGATGTAGTTCTCCAGCAGCACGTAGTGGCGCGCCGATTCGATCAGCTCCGCCCAGGCGCGGAAATGCGCCTCCCCGTCGATCAGCAGCTCGACGCGGTTGCCACCGACCAGGGGCGCACCGGCGGCGCGGCTGAGCGCCTGGCCGGCGAGCAGGCGCAGCGAGGCGAAGGGGGAGTGGGCCGGGGCGCTGTTCGAGGCGTGCATGGCGGCAGTGTAGGCTGAGACCCGCCGCGACGGCGATAACGGCCTCTCAGCCACCGGCGCGCACACGGCGGGCCGGCCGCCGGCGGCTCACTCCCCGGCGATGGTCATCTCCCCGACCAGCAGCGAGCCACAGCGGATCGAGGCGCGGGCATCGATGTCATCGCCGAGCGCCACGATCTGCTCGAACATCTGGCGCAGGTTGCCGGCGATCGTGACCTCCTGCACCGGGAAGGCGATCGCGCCGTTCTCGACCCAGAAGCCGCTCGCCCCGCGCGAATAATCCCCGGTCACACCGTTGACGCCCTGCCCCATCAGTTCCGTGACCCACAGACCCGAGCCCATCTGGCCGAGCAGCGCCTCGCGCGAGCAGGCGGCATCGGAGCCGACCAGCAGATTGTGGATCCCGCCGGCATTGCCGGTGGTCTTCAGGCCCAGGCGCCGCGCCGAGTAGCTGCCGAGCACATAGCCCTGCAGCCGCCCGGCCTCGATGAGCTCCCGATCGCGTGTGGCGACCCCCTCGGCATCGAACGGAGCGCTGCCGAGACCCTTCGCGATGTGCGGCCGCTCGCTCATGCGCACGAACGCCGGGAAGACCGGCTCACCGGCCGCATCGAGCAGGAACGAGGCCTTACGATACTGACTCGAGCCGCTCACCGCCGCGAGGAAATGCTGCACCAGGCCGCGCGCCATCTCCGGGGAGAACAACACCGGGGCGCGCCGCGTGGTGAGACGGCGCGCCCCGAGGCGCGCGCAGGCCCGTTCACCGGCCGCCACGCCGATCGCCTCGGCGGATTCGAGCTCGAGCGCATCGCGTGCCGCCGAGTACCAGTAGTCCCGCTGCATCTGCTCGCCCTCCTGGGCGAGCAGCGCGCAGCTGACCGAATGATTGGTGCCGGAATACCCGGCGAGAAACCCCAGGGAGTTGCCGTACACGGCCGTGTGGCGTTGCGTACTGACCGAGGCCCCCTCGGAGTTGGTGATGCGCGCATCGACAGCCATGCCGGAGCGCTCGCAGCGCTTGGCGATGTCGATGGCCGCCTCGGCCGTGAGCGCCCAGGGATGATCGAGATCCAGGTCCGGAATGTCGCGCGCGAGCGCTTCGGGGTCGGCCAGGCCCGCGTACGGATCCTCCGCGGTGTAGCGGGCGAGCGCGCAGGCCTTCTCGACGCTGGCCCGCACGGCCGCTGCGCTCAGATCGGCGGTGCTCGCCGAGCCCTTGCGCCGGCCGAAGTACACCGTGACGGCCATGCCCCGATCGCGCTGATACTCGATCGTCTCGACGTCCCCGAGCCGCACGGTGACGCCGAGCCCCTGGCCGATGCTCGCGTCGGCCTCGGCTTCGCTCGCACCGAGGCGGGCCGACTCCTCGAGCGCGCAGCGGACGGCGTCCTCAAGCGATGCGGTGCGGTCGTGCGGCTCGAGCGCCTGTGACATGGAAAATCCTCGCTGGGCTGACGGTCCCCGACCGGGCCGGCCGGCGGACGCGGCCGCCGTGCTCACGCGGCCGGGCGGAATGCGCTAGTGTAGCAGTCATGGACCGTCGCTCACCCCATCGCCCCCATGCGCGCCCCTGAGACCGATGAACCCCTGCACCAGGAGCCGCCGAGCAAGAGCGCGCGCAAACGCGCCGCCCACGCCGCGCAGGACCTCGGGGAGACGCTGATCGCACTGCGCGAGCAGGACCTCGCGGCGCTCGATCTGCCCGGACCGCTACTCGATGCGGTGCGCGAAGCACGCGGCCTGCGCAGCCGCGCCGCGCTGGCGCGCCAGCGGCAGTACATCGGCAAACTGATGCGCCAGATCGATCCGGAGCCGATCCGCCGCGCACTCGCGGCGCGCAGCGAGCGCGACGCGGAGGAGACCGAGCGCTTCAAGCGCGCCGAATACTGGCGTGCGCGGCTGCTCGAGGAAGGCGATGCGGCACTCGCGGCGCTCGAGGCGGCCCGGCCCGAGCTCGAACGCGCCCACTGGCAGCGCCTGGTGCGCGCAGCTCGCGCCGAGCGGCCCGCCGGCGCGGCGACGCAGGGTCCGGCCGGCAGGGCGCTGTTTCGCGCGCTGCGCGGCCTCCTTGGGTAGAATCCCGCGGATGAATACGCTCGTTGGCATCATCATGGGATCCACGTCGGACTGGGAGACGCTGCGCGCCGCCGCCGACATGTTGGACAAACTCGCCATCGCCTACGAAGTGCGGGTGGTCTCCGCGCACCGCACCCCGGACCTGCTGTTCGAGTACGCCGCGAGCGCCCGCGGTCGCGGCCTCGAGGTGATCATTGCCGGGGCCGGCGGCGCGGCGCACCTGCCGGGCATGACGGCGGCCAAGACGTCTCTGCCGGTGCTCGGCGTGCCGGTGCAGTCGAAGACCCTCGGCGGCATCGATTCGCTGCTGTCGATCGTGCAGATGCCAAGCGGAGTGCCGGTTGCGACCTTCGCGATCGGACCGGCCGGCGCGGCCAACGCGGCACTGTGCGCCGCCTCGATTCTCGCCAACAAGCACGCCGAAGTGGCCGCGGCGCTCGATAAATTTCGCAGCGCGCAGACCGCCGCAGTCCTGGCGCATCCCGATCCGCGCGCGGTGCGCTCGTGACCGTCGGCATCATCGGCGGCGGCCAGCTCGGCCGCATGATGGCGCTCGCCGGTTATCCGCTCGGGCTCGATTTCCTCTTCCTCGATCCGTCGCGCGAGGCGCCGGCCGGCAAGGTCGCCCCCGTGGTCCATGCGCAGTTCACCGACCCGAAGGTGCTGAAGTGGCTCTCGCAGCACTGTCAGGCGCTGACTTTCGACTGGGAGAACATCTCGGTCGAGGCGCTGCGCAAGCATGCCGCGGGGGCGCGCCGGGCGCGCATCTGCCCGCCGGTGCCTGCACTCGCCACCGCCCAGGATCGTGTCGCGGAGAAGCGTCTGTTCGAGCGGCTCGACATCCCCACCACACGTTGGCGCGCCGTCGGCTCGCGCGCCCAGCTCGAGCGAGCCGTGCGTGAGATCGGTCTGCCGGGGGTCCTCAAGACCCGCCGCATGGGCTACGACGGCAAGGGCCAGATGCGCATCGGCTCGCACGAGGATCTCGAGCGCGCCTGGCAGAGCCTCGGCAGTGTGCCGCTCATCTACGAGGAATGGGTGCCCTTCGAGTGCGAAGTGTCGATCATCGGAGCGCGCAGCACGCGCGGGGAGACCGTCTTCTATCCGCTGAACGGCAACGTTCACGCTGAGGGCATCCTGCGGGTGACCCGCGCGCCCTACGGCACGGCGCGCTGGCAGCGCACCGCGGTCGATTACCTCACCCGCTGCCTGTCGCACTTCCGTTACGCCGGGGTGCTCAACATCGAGTTCTTCGTGCGCAAGGGCCGGCTGATCGCCAACGAGATGGCCCCGCGGGTCCACAACTCCGGCCACTGGACCATCGAGGGCAGCGTCACGAGTCAGTTCGAGAACCACCTGCGGGCGATTCTCGGGCTGCCGCTCGGCTCGACCCGTCCGACCGGCCACAGCGCCATGATCAACCTGATCGGCGAGATGCCCGCACGCGAGGCGCTGCTCGGGATTCCCGGCCTGCACCTGCACGATTATGGCAAACAGCCCCGGCCGGGGCGCAAGCTCGGGCACTGCACGCTGGTCGAGCCCACCGCGGCGCTGCGTGACCGGCTCTCGCGCCGTGTGCTCGCCCAGGTGGCCCCGGCTGTGCGCCTGCCGTAGCATACGATGCCATGTACATCGAGCCGTTTCATCTGAAGGAACTGCCCTTTCGGCTCAGTCCCGACCCCCAATTCCTATTCCTCTCCAAACAGCACGCCCGGGCCAAGGCGTACATGGAGTCGACGATCTGGTTCGCCGACGGATTCGTGGTGATCACCGGGGAGATCGGGGCGGGCAAGACCACGCTGATCGAGTCTTTCCTGCGCGAAGTGCCGCAGGACGTCGTGGTCGCCCAGATCAACCAGACGCAGGTCTCGGCTGTCGACTTCCTGCAGTCCGTGCTCGCGCAGTTCGGCTTCTCGCCCTTCAAGATGAAGAAGAGCGAGCTGCTGGTGACCCTGAACAACTTCCTCATCGAGCAGTACGCGGCCGGCCGGCGCGTGCTGCTGATCGTCGATGAGGCGCAGAACCTCTCCCAGCGCGTGCTCGAGGAGATCCGCCTGCTCTCGGGGGTCGAGACCACCAAGGAGAAGGTGCTGCGCATCATTCTGGCCGGCCAACCGGAGCTCAACGCCAAGCTCGACGCTCCGGAGCTGGTGCAGCTGAACCAGCGCGTGCGGCTGCGCCTGCACCTCTCGGCGCTCTGCGCCGAGGAGACCACCGAGTACATCCGCCACCGCCTCGCCGTCGCCGGCGGCGCAGAGCGCGAGATCTTCGCCCCCGACACGTTCGCCGAGATTCACCGCTACAGCGGCGGGGTCCCCCGCCTGATCAACACGCTGTGCGATACGGCCATGATGGCCGCGTACAGCGACGATCGCGATCAAGTCACGGCCGCAGACATCGCCAGCGCGGTGAGTGAGCTGCAATGGGTGGAGTTTGCCGCGCGGCCCGAGGGCATGGCGACCACCACCTCGGTGCGCCAGCGACCGCGGCGCGAAGCGGCGATGCCGCCGCTCGCGCGCCTGCAGGTGCTCGACGGCAGCCGCACGCAGCAGGAAATCCCGCTGCTGCCCGGGCGCATCATCATCGGCCGCACCCCGGACAACGACCTGCAGATCGACAGCCGCTTCATCAGCCGCCATCACTGCCAGATCACCACGACCAACCAGGCGTGCATCATCGAGGATCTCAACAGTACCAACGGACTGTACGTGCGATCCCTGCGCGTGCACCGGCACTACCTGCGCGACGGGGACGTGGTGCTGATCGGCAAGCACGAGCTGGTCTATCTCGATGAACGCATGCCGCACGCACGCAGCAACCCCAACGACACCCTGCCGGGCATTCCGTCGCTCGGCCACGACGACGACACGCTCGCCGGGGAAGAACTCCCGCTGCAGATCCCGACGATCTCACCGCGCACCCAGTGAGCGCGGGCGAAGCCTCAGGCGTGCGTCACCTGCAGGATGCTGTGGCGGATCTGTTCGCTCAGCACGAACTGCGCGTCGGCGGCGACGCGCATCAGCACCTCGTCGAACTCTAGCAATCCGCCACGGGTGACGCGCACCACGGCGCGCCGGCGCAGCAGGTCGATGAAGTTCGCAAACAGTGCCCGATCAAAGAACTCCGGGGAGTTCAGCCCGTAGAGCAGCGCGATACGCTGCGCCGCGAGTTGACAGCGCTCCTCGAGCGTCGCCTGGCTGATCGTCCCGGAGCCGGCCTCGACCAGCAGCGCAATCGCGAGGTAGTAGCGCTCGATGGTCTGCAGCGTCGCCTGAGCCAGGATCGACAGCTGCATCGCCTGGGCGCTCGAGGGCGGCGGACGGCGCCACAGCGCCCCGTGCGGGTCGCGCTCGATCAGCCCGTGGCGGGCGAACTCACCGAGCACGGTTTCGACCACTGCCGGCAGCTCCTCCTCGCTCCAGCGCAGGAACAGTTCCGCAGCGATGTACGGATAGATGCGCCCGGCGAGACGCAGGATGTCCTCGTGCGGCACCGCGGCGTTGCTGAGGAATACGCACGCGATCAGTGACGGCAACGCGAACAGGTGCAGAATGTTGTTGCGGAAGTAGGCGGCGAGCACCGCGCTCTCATCGCTCATGCGCAGCACGTCACCGGACGGATAGGTGAGGCGCTCGAGCACCTTCAGCGACTCCCCGTAGGCGATGGTCTGCGTCCCGGTGAGCTCGCTCACCGTGACCCGCTCGCTGTACGGGCAGCCGGCGAGCAGTGCGCGGTACAGATCGATCTGCCTCGTCAGGTCGTCCTCCGGCAGCGCCTGGCGCGGCATGGCGAGCAGCACCATCGCGAGCAGGTTCACCGGCGTGACCGCCGCGGCTGCGTTGATGTTGCACATGATGCGCCCGGCGAGTTCATCGACCGCCGCGCTCACCCAGGCGGCACGCGTTGCCTCATCGAAGCATTGCTCGCGCCAAGGCCCGTGCCGGTCCAGGATCGCCTCGAGGGCGATCGGTTCACCGAGGTTCACGTGCACCCGGCCGAAGCGCTCGCGCAGCCGGCCGAGGGAGCGCACCAGCCCGAGCACGCTCTCCTTCTCCTTCGGTTTGCCGGAGAGCTCCCCGATATAGGTCGTACCCTCGATGATACGCTCGTAGCCGAAGTACACCGGCACGAACACCACCGGGCGCAGCGGATCGCGCAGGAAGCTGCGCACCGTCATCGAGAGCATCCCGGTCTTCGGCTGCAGCAGCCGCCCGGTGCGGCTGCGCCCGCCCTCGA
The DNA here is from genome assembly GCA_021849615.1 of Pseudomonadota bacterium. GTDB lineage: Bacteria > Pseudomonadota > Gammaproteobacteria > Steroidobacterales > Steroidobacteraceae > 13-2-20CM-66-19. Next base: position 31,528 of record JAJZSQ010000005.1, on the reverse strand, counting down.
TGAAGTATTCGATGGAGTGCCCTCGGGCCATGATGGCGGCGAGGTACTTCATGAACACCACGGTGTAGAGCGCGTTGCCCCCGAAGCGGCGGCGGATGAAGAACGCCCCGCCCATGCGCAGGAACCGCCCGACGATCGGCAGGTTGAGGTTGATGCCCGCGGCGATGTGCGGCGGCGCATAGCCGTTGACGTAGATCACGTACGACAACAGCATGTAGTCCATGTGACTGCGGTGGCAGGGCACATAGACGATTTCATTGCCCTGCGCGGCCCGCTCGAGCGTCTCGAGGTGCCCGACGGTTACCCCGTCGTACAGCCGGTTCCACAACCAGGTCAGCACCCGCTCAAGAAAGCGCACGAAGGCATGGGAGTAATTGGCCGCGATCTCGTTGGCGTACCCGGCCGCCTCACGCAGCGCCGCGCGACGCGTGAGCTTCTTCTCGCGCATCAGCTGGGCCGCGGCGCTGCGCACTGCGCTGGTGCGCAGCACGCGCGTGACCACCACGCGCCGGTGCGACAGATCCGGCCCGATGCGCGCGGCGCGCCGCTGCACGTACAGCGCTCGCAGCGAGCGGGTCACGCGCCGCCCGCGCAGCGCCAGCCCGCGCTCCTCGCCCACCAGACTGCGCAGCGAGATCGGCTCCTCGAACTCCAGCAGCGCATTGCGGCCGTTGAACAGCACCTGCAGGAACTTGCGCACCCGGCTAGTGAGCGCCCAATTTTCCACTAGCAGCAGCCGGAACCACGACTGCTCGCGCTGCGGCGCGCGCCCCCAGTAGACGGCCACCGGCACCAGCTCGACGTCGGCCTCGGGATCAGCATCGAGCGCCCGCAGCAGTTGCTCGATCTGCGGCGGCGGACGGCGGTCGAGCCGCTCGTTCCAGACCCCGCGCAGGCGCGTCAGATAGAAAAACGAGCGCAGTTCGCCGCGCCGGTGCAGGAGGCGCTTGCGCGGGCGCGGCAGGTGCAACCGCTCGCACACGCTCTGCAGCACGGCCAGATCGATGCCGCTGTGCCGCTCGAGCACGTAGCAGACCGGTTTGTGGCGCTCACGCAGACGCGCTGCGGCATCCTCCGGCAGGATCCGGCAGCGCACCCACAGCGACGCCACTCGTTGCAAGAACCAGTTCATGCCGTCGTCCCGCCCGCTGCCCGCCGCGGCGCATCCCCCCGCCCGCTCACGCCGCCGGACTCAGTCGCAGGAGAGCGTGGGCAGATCGAGCGCTATGAGAAAGTACTCGAACAGATTCTGGATCACGCGAATCTGGTTGTGCAGGTTGTGGTCGCTGTCGAGCAGATGCAGCGCCGCGCGGCAGCTCTGCGCGAAGCGCACGCTGTGCTCGTAGGGCACGACCTCGTCGCGCCACCCGTGCACCACGGCGGCTGGACAATCGACGATGCCCGGGCGCAGCGGCGCCAGCTCAGCAAAATACAGCGCCGGGGCCATCAGAAAGATCCCCCGCGCGTGCAGCACCGAGGCGCTGGCGACGGTGACGTAACCGCCGAGGCTCGAGCCGACGAGCACCAGGTCCCCGCTCAACTCCTTGCAGTAGTCGGCAAGCCGCGCAATCCGCTCGCGCGGCGCATCGATGCCGCGATAGTCGACCGAATGCGCCTCGTAGCCTTCGCTGCGCACCACTTCGGCGAGCGCCGTGATTTTGCGGCCCCACGGGCCGCTCGCCTGGCCGTGCGAGAAGACCACGTGTCGCTGCGGTACGGCCTCGGCGGGCGCGCCGGAGCGCTCCTGCGGGGAAGGCGCCTGTTCACTCATCCGGTAATGATGCCGTCAAACGCCGCGCGAGGCCATAGGCGACGCGGTGCGCTCAATGACGGAGCGCAAACTCCGCCGGACTGTAGCCGCTCGGGCGCATCGCCAAGCGATTGACCGACACCGGGCGGGCACGGCTTGCCTCCTGCTGGTGGCTGACCAGCCAGGTATCGAATTCCCCGGGACGGCGCGCGGCGATGCCGAACAGCAGATTGACCGAACCGGCAGCGATCGACTGCGCGGGGTTGATGCGCTCGTCGCACACCACGAAATAGCGTTCATCGCGCGAGTCGCCGACGAACGCCCCTTCGGCGGCGAGCCGCGCGAGATACGCATCGACCAGCGAGCAGCCGCGCGCCCAGGTGGGCGGAGCGTTCTGTTCGAAGAGCATCCAGCGCGTGCCGCGCTCGACGCTCGCCGCGATGCGCAGCGCCAGGCGCCGCGCGTTGAGAAACGACCAGTCGGGCGATCCCCCGGCGCCGGCTGCCAGGGTGCGCGCACGGACCGCCCCAGCCGCACCGGCGCGGTTCGCCGAGAGCGTATTGATGCCGGTGAGCGCCAGACGCAGCCGCTGCGACGCGGAGATCTCGAAGGCTGGCTGCAGCCCGGCGCGCAGGACCGGCTCCTCCTCGGCGCTCGCGGCGAGCCCGCTTTCCTCGGCCCGCGACAGCAGCCCCGCGGCCGCCCCGCAGCAGGCGAACGTCTCGATCCGCCCGCGCAGCTGGTCGAACGCGCGCAGCCGCGGGTAGTACATCACCGCGTGATCGCTGCGGAATGGCCATTTGCGCATCGCCTCAAGCGCCGTCTGCGGGCTGTCCCAGGCCGCCGGCGGGTCGACAATGAGCATCGCATGACTTTCCCGGCACAGACGGGCCGCCACCAGCAGCGTGCCGAGGCCGACATCCTGTTCGCGGCTGAGGGGCGGAATGCAGAGAAAATCGAACGGCTCGTCGTGCAATGCGAACAGGCCCGTGCGCTCAGCGGCCGAGCCGATCAGATCGTAATCGGTGACCGGTGCACCGTCGTCCCCGTCGCTGTTCGAGCCGACATAGCCGATGCCGATCCCGCCGGCACCGGGAGGTGAGCGATCCGGACGCTGCGCGGGCAGCGGCGGGATAACCCGCACGAGCTGTGAGTGCAGCAGCACTCCGGTGAGGCAGCGCTCCGCGCCGCTCGCCACCGACAGGCGGCGGAAGATTTCCTGATCCTCGACGCGCTCGGACCCGGCCGCGCGCGTTCGCTGCACCACCAGGTTGAACAGCGCGTCGGTCTCGGCGATGCCGTCGTAATCGACCGAGGCGCGCAGATATTCGCGTGAGCCGGGTTCAAGACCGGCAAGCCGCAGCGTCTCGGCCCCGGCCGGCAGTGCCAGCGTCGGGGCGCGCGCACCGTTGGCGACGCGCACCACGAGCGCACGACTGGCGCCGCTGGCGAAGAACTGTTCCACTGCGTAAGAGAGCGTCGAGGGCTGCCACAGCCCGCCGAAGATCTGTTGGAATTCCGCGAAACTTCCGACCGGTACCGCGCGGTTGAGCGGTCCCTTGAGGGTTCGGCCGACGAATGCGGTGACCGGCTGGCGATGCGCCACCGCCGCCTCTGCGTCATTGACCTGGAGGGAAAGGCCCGGACCGCCTTCTACCACCGATATATCCCCGCGGCGTTGTTATGGGTCGAACGGCGCGTGGACTCTACCACAGGTGCCAAGCGGCCCGCGCCGCGGCCGCAACCTTGGCGCGCCTCAGGCGCGGCGCCTGAGGTGCACGATTCAGGACGCGTGTACGGCGCGCGCGCCGGCGGCGCGCGCATCTGCGGACTTGTTCTTACCCCGCGCCTTGCGCTTGTCTTTGAGCGAGGCATCGTAGCGGGCCATGATCTTGTGGAACTCCGCGGTGCTGAGCGGCAGGCCGCTCTTGCCGTTCCAGGCCGAGCCTTTCGGTACACGGTTCTGCACGAGCGTCGCCTGCAGGCCCGAACCGACCAGTCCGCGGCCGGACACCGGCAGCGGCACCACCTTCGGGGTCGCCACCAGCGCGCGCACGCGGCTCCAGTCGATGCGCTCGCGTGCGTGCGCCAATCGATGAATCAATTGGTGCGTCAGCATCCGGTCGAGCAACGTGGCATTGGTCTTCCACGGCCGCTTGTCGTCCTTGAGCGGACCGTAGGCCTGCATGTACAGCCGCCCGTGCTTCCAGCCGAACAGATACGGCTGATTGACGACCCGCACCGGGGTGCCGTTCGGCACTTGGCGGAACAGCTGCTTGATGTCCTCCGGGTACAGGTGGATGCAGCCGTGGCTGACGCGCCGGCCGACGCCGGCCGGCTTGTCGGTGCCGTGGATCAGATAGCCGGCCCAGGCGAGTGGCATCGCATACTGGCCGAGCGGGTTGTTCGGGCCCGCCGGCACCACGTGCGTCAGCGGCACACCCTCGTGGGCATGCTCGGCGAGAATCGAGCGCGGCACGATCCAGGCCGGATGCGCGATGTGTCCGGCCACGTAAGTCACGCCCGTCGGGGTCGGCCAGCCGAGCCGGCCGATGCCGACCGGGTGGGTGATCACGACCTGCGGCTCTCCCGGTCGGTGGGGCGGAAAATAGAACAGGCGCATCGCCGCCAAGTCGACGACGATGCCCACGTGCGGCGCGTCGGGCAGGATGAACTGCGTCGGCACCACGACCGGCGTGCCGACCGGCGCCAGCCACGGATCGACCTTCGGATTGGCATGACGGATCGCGTCGTACCCGACGTCGAACTCGCGTGCGACGTCAGAGAGCACCTGATGCGGCTTGAGCCTCACCATCTGAACCTGGCCGATCACATCCTGACCGGGCTTCAGCACGAAGCGCTCGGTCTGGATGGGAGGCGGCAGGGCGCTCTGGGCTGCAGCGGGCGCAGCGGCGCCGGAGGGTGCGGTCGCGGTGCGCGCCACGGCCGTGGCGCAGCCGAGCGCTGTCAGAGGCAGGCAAACGGCGAAGATCACGCAGAAGTTGACGCGTTTCATAGCCTCACATTATGACATCTCGTCCGCCGTTTCGGGGTTTGGCGACAGCGAAAAAAGCCCCGATCCGGGGGCGGATCGGGGCGATGGGGCGGATGAGCGTCGAGCGCCCGTCCGTCCAGGGGGGACTTCAGTGCAGACGTGCCCAGTGCAGAATCCGGATGTCCTCGGATTCCAGGTTGAAATTCACCGCCAGCAGCGAACGCAGTTCGCCGAGTTCACGCCGGTCGCGCAGCGGCTCGAGCAATTCCACCACGCCGCTCCACTCGTGCGTCATCGGGCTCTCGGGCTCGACCCCGCCACCGGTCAGGAAGTGCGTGTAATACTTCACGGCCACGATCGAAGCCTAACGCCCCGGCCGCCGTGCGGACCGTGATGCCGTGCGCAGAATGTCGCGATTCTGCGACCACGACCGCCCGCGGCGCCGGCAGGGACCGCACAGACCATGAGCCGCTACCGACCGCCCTCGCCTGCCTCCTCGCAATACATCACGCCACAGGGCGCGGCGCGGCTGCGTGAGGAGCTCGAAGCGCTGTGGCGCATCGAGCGGCCCCAGGTGACCCGCGCCGTGGCCGAGGCGGCCGCCCAGGGCGACCGCTCGGAGAACGCCGAGTACACCTACGGCAAGCGACGGCTGCGTGAAATCGACCGGCGCGTGCGCTACTTGCGCAAGCGGCTTCAGGGCATGGTGATCGTGGAGCAGCCGCCGTCGGATCCGCGCCGCGTGTTCTTCGGCGCCTGGGTGACGCTCGAGACCGAAGCGGGGGAGGAAATCCGCTACCGCATCGTCGGTCCGGACGAGATCGACCGCGAGCCGGGCTTCATCAGCATGGACTCCCCGCTCGCCCGCGCACTGATGGGCCGGCGCCTCGATGAGGAGTTCAGCGTCGAGCTGCCGGGCGGCCTGCGCCGCTTCGTCATCGTCGAGGTCGCCTACCCCGCGCCCTGAGGCGCCTACCAGGCGACCCGGACGTTCTTGAACTGCCAGGGATCGGAGGCGTCGATGTCCTCGGGGAACAGCCGGCCGCGCTCGTGCAGGGGCGTCCAGTCCGTGTACTGCCCGACCATCGGTCCGAGATAGGGTCGGCAGATCTCGAGGTTGCGCTCGAAATCCATCTCCTCGGGCTCGACGATGCCCCGGTTGGGGTTCTCCATCGCCCAGATCACCCCCGAGAGCACCGCGACAGTGACCTGCAGACTGGTGGCGTTGTTCCACGGCGCGAGCTGACGCGCCTCCTCGATCGACAGCTGCGAGCCGAACCAGTAGGCATTCTTCTTGTGCCCGGCGAGCAGCACGCCGAGCTCATCGATGCCGGTGACGATTTCGTTCATCAGCAGCCGCTGGCGCTCCTGCTGCACGTAGTTGCGCCCGGCGAGCTCGTGCACGGACATCACCGCCTGGTCGCACGGGTGATAGGCGTAGTGCACCGTCGGACGGTAGACCACCTGCGAGCCCTCGCGCACGGTGAGGTAATCGGCAATCGAGATCGCCTCCCCGTGCGTGATGCAAAAGCCGTAGAAGTGCCCGGCGCGCGGCGTCCAGGTGCGCACCCGGGTCGCTGCACCCGGCTGCATCAGGTAGATCGCCGCCTGGCAACCGGACTCGTGGCGCTTGCCGTCGCGCGGAAAATTCCGCTCGTGCGTGCCCCAGCCCATCTCACAGGGCTGCGAACCCTCGCTCACAAACCCGTCGATCGACCAGGTGTTGACGAACTCCCCGGGCTCCTTCGGCAGCTGGGCGCGCTGGGAGTCGCGCTCGGCGACGTGAATGACCTTCACACCGAGCTGACGGGCGAGCGCGGCCCATTCGGCGCGCGAGCCGGGGGTGCGGACGTTCACGCCCGTGTCGGCCGCGATGTTCAGCATCGCCTGCTTCACCAGATGCGAGACCAGACCAGGATTGGCGCCGTGGGTGAGCACCGCGGTCGGCGCGCGCTCGTTGCCCGCGCGCAGCGCGAGCGCCTCCTCGCGCAGCGCGTAGTTGGTGCGCCGCCCGGCCGGGACGGTCGGATCGGTGTACCCGCCGGGCCAGGGCTCGATGCAGGTGTCGAGGTACATCGCGCCCTTCTCCCAGCACAGCTTCACCAGCGCCAGGCTCGAGACGTTCACCGACACGTTGAGAAGGAAATCACCCCGTCCGAGCAGCGGGCCGAGCACGCGGCGGTAGTTCTCGCGCGTCAGCGGCTCGTGGATGAAACGCACGCCGTACTGCTCGGCCTCCGCGTTGCCCTTGTCCTCGGCCGTCACGATGGTGATGCGCTCGGCGGGCACGCCGATGTGCCGCAGCAACAGCGGCAGGACGCCCTGACCGATGCTGCCGAATCCGACCAGGACGATACGACCGGGAAATTCAACGTGGATTTTGTGTTCGTTCATCTCACTCACGATCAGGAGGAAAAACGGCTACTGGACGGTAGGGGCGGGCCGCTCGGCGGCCCGCCCCTACCGTCGCCAGCGCGGAGGGTATCAAAGCGGGGCAGGCAGCGAAATGCCGTATTTCAGGCTGCGCGCCAGTGCGGCGGATAGGTGCGCTCGTAACCCGGCAGGCCCTCGATGCGCGAGAGCCAGCGCCCGAGCGCCGGATAATTGATCTCCACCGGCATGAAGCGCGCGGCGAGCTCGCGCGCCGCAGGACGCTCGAGTGCGCGCTTCAGCAGCTGGATGCCCGGAAAAATCACCATGTCGACCGCCGAGAATCGCTCCCCGACGACCCAGTCGGATTTCGACAGCCGCCCCTCGATGGTACGCGCCTCACTCGCCACGGCGTGCATGGCCTGGGTGAGCGCATCGCTGTGCAGGTCGGCATCGCCGGCGAAGACCGCGCCCGTGATAGTGCGCAGGTGCGGCTCGATGTAGGCCTGGTACTCGCAGATGACCCGCATGATCGTGCCGGCCTCCTCCGGGCTCGTACCGAACAGCGGCGGGTCGGGATACTTCAGGTCCAGGTAATAGAGGATGGCCAGGGACTCGAAGCAGACATAATCGCCATCCTTGAGCACCGGCACGCGCCCGCGCGGGTTCATCTGCAGCAGGTGCGGGGACTTGTGCTCCTGCTTGGAGAACTGCAGCAGGTGCGCCTCGTACGCGAGACGCTTGTGTTCGAGCGCGAGCAGAACCCGCCAGGCGTACGGACTGCCGCTGCCCCAATAGACCTCGATCGCCATCACTCCCCCGATTCGCTGTGCGGAGGGAATTGTACCGGGTTGAGCGACGCCGGTAGCAGTGGCGCGCGGCCGCGCCGGCGCTGCGGGTTCTCCTCGGCCGGCCGCGCTGCTTACAATGGGCCGCCGCGCCCGGGCAGAACCGGGCGAGTGCGGCGGGAGGCGACATGTTCGACACACTCATCTCGGTGCCCCAGCTGGCACAACGGCTCGAGGATCCCTCGCTCGTCATCGTCGACTGCCGCTTCGATCTGGCGCGGCCGGCCTGGGGCGAGGCGGCCTACGGCGAGTCCCGCATACCGCGCGCACGCTATGCGCACCTCGATCGGGACCTCTCCGGGCCGCTGCGCCCCGACAGCGGCCGCCATCCGCTGCCGGCGCCGCAGGCACTTACCGAACGCCTCGGCGGCTGGGGCATCGAGGCCGGCGTGCAGGTGGTGGCCTACGACCAGGGCCCCGGAGCGTTCGCCGCGCGACTGTGGTGGCTGCTGCGCTGGCTGGGGCACTCGAGCGTGGCGGTGCTCGACGGCGGGCTCGCCGCCTGGCAGGCCGCGCGGCTCGCGCTCGAGAGCACCGCGCCCGCCCCGCTGCGCGCGCGCCGCTTCGAGGGCCGGCCGCACGCCGAGGCGCTCATCGCCACGGCGGAACTCGAACAGCTGCTCAACGCCGGACAGCTCTCGAGCGGCGAGCGCGTCCTGATCGATGCGCGCGGCGCCGACCGCTTCGCCGGCCGCAATGAATCGATCGATCCGGTAGCCGGCCACATCCCCGGCGCGCGCAACCATCCCTTCACCGACAACCTCGCCGATGGCCGTTTTCTGCCGGCGGCGGTGCTGCGCGAGCGTTACCTGCACACCCTCGGGGCGCAGCGCCCCGCGCAGGCCGTGTGCATGTGCGGCTCGGGCGTGACCGCCTGTCACACACTGCTCGCGCTCGAGATCGCGGGGCTCACCGGGGCACGCCTGTACGGCGGCTCGTGGAGCGAGTGGATCCGCAATCCGGCCCGCCCGGTCGCGGCCGGCGGCTGAGCGGCGCCGGCGCGGCGGAAAAAAATCGCGCGCAGGACTTTCACTGCAGCGTGATTTTGATATCGTTCGCGCCGAACGCACTCCCGCGCGTCGTACGGAAATCTCCGACGTGGCCGTAGACCCCAAGAGCATCATCAACCCGCAGTACAACCCGACCGCGCCCTGGCGCGTCGAGGACTCCCTCGAGCTCTACCACGTCAACGCGTGGGGCAAGGGGTATTTCGGCATCAACGAAGCGGGCCACGTCGTCGTGCGGCCCGATACGCGCGCCGGCAGCGGCAGCGACATCGATCTGTACGAGGTGATCGAGGGGCTGGAGGCCCGGGACCTGACCACCCCGGTGGTGGTGCGTTTCTCGGACATCCTGGCGCACCGCCTGAAGCACCTGCACGATGCATTCGCGCAGGCGATCGCGGAGAACGACTACCAGAACCGCTACGCGGCGGTCTTCCCGATCAAGGTGAACCAGCAGCGCCTGGTGGTCGAGGAGGTCTACCGCTACGGGGCGGAGTTCGGCTTCGGACTGGAAGTCGGCTCGAAACCCGAGCTGCTCGCCGTCATGGCCATGACCGAGAACGCGCCCGACCGCCTGATCGTGTGCAACGGCTTCAAGGACGACAGCTACATCGAGGCGGTCACGCTCGCGACCAAGCTCGGCCGGACCATCATTCCGGTGGTGGAGAACTTCGAGGAGCTCGCACTCATTCTCAAGCACGCCGAGAAGTACGGCGTGCGCCCGCGCATCGGCGTGCGCGTGAAACTCGTGACCGAGGGGTCGGGCAAGTGGCGCGACTCGACGGGTGAGAAGTCGAAGTTCGGCCTGTTCATCACCGAGATCCTCGAGCTGGTGCGGGAGCTGAAGGCGCGCGACATGCTCGATTGTCTGCAGCTCGTGCACTGCCATCCGGGCAGCCAGCTGCAGGACATCCGCCGCGTCAAAGACGCGATCAACGAGCTGGCACACGTCTATGCGGAGCTGAAGCTGATGGGTGCGGGGCTGCAGTACATCGACGTCGGCGGCGGACTCGGCGTCGATTATGACGGCAGCGGCACCAATTACTCCTCGTCGATGAACTACACGCTGAACGAGTACGCGAGCGACGTCGTGTACCGCATCGCGAGCGTCTGCAATGCGCGCGAAGTGCCGCATCCGATGATCGTCAGCGAGTCCGGCCGTGCGGTCGCCGCTTATCACAGCGTCCTCATATTCGACGTGCTCGGCTCCTCGGCGCTCGACAAGTTCCGCGTCACCGGCCGCGAGGTGGAAGACTACGGCGGTCGCGAGGAGATGCCCCAGCCGGTGCTCGACCTCTTCGACGCGTTCAGCTCGGTGAGCCCGCGCCGCCTGGTCGAGTGCTACCACGATGCCCTCACCGCCCGCGACCAAGTGCAGCAGATGTTCAACCTCGGGCTGCTGTCGCTCGAGTTCCGCGGCCTCGCCGAGCGCTTGTACTGGGCGACCTGCGCGAAGATCCGCGACGTCTGTCGCCGCCTGGAGCGCGAACCCGAAGAGCTCGAGGGCCTGGAGTCGATTCTCTCCGACACGTATTTCTGCAACGTGTCGGTCTTCCAGTCCCTGCCGGACAGCTGGGCGATCGATCAACTCTTCCCGATCATGCCCATCCACCGCCTCGATGAGCGCCCGACCCGCACCGGCGTGCTGGCCGACATCACGTGCGACTCCGACGGCAAGATCGACCACTTCGTCTCGCTGCGCGACGTCAAGCACACACTGGAACTGCACGAGCTGAAGCCGGCGCAGAAGTACTACCTCGCCGTGTTCCTGGTCGGCGCCTATCAGGAGACGCTCGGCGACCTGCACAACCTCTTCGGCGACACGCACGTCGTACACGTGCGAGGGCACGATGAGGGCGGCTGGTGGATCGAGGAAGTCGTCAAGGGCGACACTGCCAACCGGGTGCTCGAGTACATGGAGTACGACGTGGCCGAGCTGTCTCCGGCGCTGATGCGCGACTGCGAGCGCGCGATCCGTGCCGGCCGCATGAGCATTGCCGAGAGCCAGGTGCTCAAGCGCTTCTATCAGGCGGAGCTCGACGGCTACTCCTATCTCGAGACCTCCGCCGGCTAACTGTTGCAGCAACACAACAGACGTCCCGGACGACGCACCAGGGCGCCGCTCCCGGTGTTTGCTTCCCGCAAACGCCGGGAGTAGCATCGGGCTGTACCCAGTCCTCAGTGGATTGATCACGTTTGAGTGCCCGGCGCCTTCGATCCGCCCGTCTGTGCGCATCGTTCGTACGTGAACCTGGTGCCGATCGCCGGTTTTCAGGCGCGCCCGTACCCGGCCCGATCGTGCTCATCCACCCCCCAACCTTCCCGTTCGATTCTGCGATACCCGCGGAGGACCCGTGTGGCCCGCGGCTCGCGCTGCCAAGAGAGATCTCCGGATGACGACGATTTATGTAGGTAATCTGCCGTTCAACGCCACTGAGCAGGACGTGAAGACGCTCTTCGAACGTCACGGCAAGGTGGATTCCGTCAAGCTGATCAATGACCGGGAAACCGGCAAGCCGCGCGGCTTCGGCTTCGTGGAGATGGCGCCGGGCGAGGCTCAGGGGGCAATCCAGGCGCTCAATGGCTTCCAGATGAACGGCCGCGCGCTGCGGGTCAACGAGGCGCAGGAACGTGCGCCGCGGCCGCGCACCGGCGGCGGGCCGTTCCGCCGCTGATCGGCCCCCGGGCGTCGTCCCGGCCCGCGGCCGGGACGACCCTCGATCCGGCCGACGCGGCGGGCAGAGGCACGACGCGAGCGCACCCCTGGTCCGGGGTGCCGGAGACGTCTTTTTTTCTGTGCGGGCCGCCGGCGGATCGTGTCGGTCGGCCCATGGCCCCGCTGCAGACGAAGCGGGGTTTTTTTTGGCCGCATACCCGTCCACAATGGCAGCCCTCATGCGAGCCTTACCCAAAGCCGCACCGGCCGCCGTGCTGGCCACCCTGAGTCTGCTGTCGGGCTGCGCCACGACCAGTGGACGGCACTCCACGGCGACGGCGCTCGACGCCATCCTGGCCGGGCCGCGCCCAGCGGCGCAGCGCCGCTGGGACCGCGACCGCCATCCGGTGCAGACGCTGCTGTTCTTCGGGCTGCGCCCGACGAGCCGCGTACTGCAGGTCTGGCCGCGCTCGAGCGGCTACTTCACGCGCATCATCGCTCCGCTGGTGCGCCGTCGCGGCCGTTTCGAGGCGGCACTGATCAACCCCGGACCGAGCGCCTTTCTCGTCACGCGCAATGCCCGCTATCGCCAACTGCTCGCGTCCAAGCCGCATTTGTATGACCGTGTCCGCGTCGTAACGTTCCCCCTCGATGGCGGCGATGCCGTACCGCCGGGCTCCGTCAACCTCGTGGTCGCCTTCGGCGTGCTGCATCAATGGCTGGCGCGCGGTGAGACCGCCAACGCCCTGCACAGCATCCACCGCGCTCTGGCGCCCGGCGGCGTCCTCGGCGTCGTCGACAATCGCGCCGCCCCGAACGCGCCGCCCGATCCGCACGGACACACCGGCTACGTGCAGCAGTCGTACGCGATCAAGCTCATCGAAGCGAGCGGGTTTCGTCTGGTGGCCGCCTCCGAAGTGAACGCCAACCCGCGCGACCACAAGGTCTACCCGGCCGGCGCCTGGACGCTGCCGCCCACCTACCGGCTGGGCAAGACCGACCGAGCCCGCTATGCGGCGATCGGGGAGCCGGACCGCTTCACCCTGAAGTTCGTGAAAATCCCGCGGCACTGAGCGGGCCGGGCCGCTACCACATCTGGCGCAGCCGCGCCCCCACGTCGAGCGCCGGGCTGATTCCGGCGGCAGCGGCCTCGGCCGTCCCCGGGCTGAGCGCCGCGGGCGTTTCGCTGTCCAGATGCGCCAGCACGGCGGCACTGAGGAAACGGCTGCGCCCGCCGTAGACGTGCGCATCGCCGTAGCGATGCTGGCCCGTCACATAAAACTTCAGCGGCGCATACAGCAACAGGTCATTGCGGGCCCGGGTGAGCGCGACGTAGAAGAGCCGGCGCTCTTCCTCGAGTTGCTCGGTGCTCCCGGCGGCGAACTCCGAAGGGAAGCTGCCGTCGACGACGTTGAGCAGGTAGACCGTGTCCCACTCCATGCCTTTGGCCGAATGCACGGTCGAGAGCACCAGGTAATCCTCATCGAGCGCCGGCGGACCGGCGAGGTCCGAGGCCGCCGAGGGCGGATCGAGCGCGAGTTCGCTGAGGAACCGCTCGCGCGAGGGATACTGACCGGAGAGCACCTCGAGCTGCTCGAGATCTCCGTTGCGGGTATGGACCTGTTCGTAGAGGCGCTCCAGATGCGGCTGGTACCAGCGGCGCGCCCGCTGCACCTGCCCGCTCCACGGGCAGCGGGGGTCGGCAAGCTCGAGCAGCAGCGCGAGCAGCCCCGCCCAGTGCTCAGCGGCCGCCGGCGGCGGCACGAATGCGCTGAGCGTGAGCGTGCCGAGGGCGCCGCCGGCGCGCTCCAGGTGCTCGAGCGCACGCCGGGCGTTCACCGGACCCATACCCGGCAGCAGCTGCACCGTGCGCAATGCCGCGAGCGCGTTGCGCGGGTTGTCGGCCCAGCGCAGCACGCCGAGCAGATCCTTGACGTGACCGGCCTCGAGGAAGCGCAGACCGCCGTACTTCACGAACGGAATGCCGCGCCGGCCGAGCTCGATCTCGAGCACGTCGCTGTGGCTGGAGGAGCGGAACAGAACGCCTTGATGCTTCAGCGGCACATTCGCCTCGCGCCGGCGCAGTACCTCGGTGCAGACGCATTCGGCCTGCTGGCGCAGATCGAGCACCGTGCACAGTCGCGGCCGCACGCCCCCGCCGCGCACCGCGCGCAGATCCTTGCGGAACTGGCGGGTCGCCTCGGCCATCACGGCGTTGGACAGATCCAGGATCGGTTGCGTGGAGCGGTAGTTCTGCTCGAGGGTGATCACGGCTGCCGGCGGCGTGAAGCGCTGGGGAAATGCCAGGATGTTCTCCACCGAGGCGGCGCGGAACGAGTAGATCGCCTGCGCATCATCGCCGACCACGGCCAGACCCGCCCCCGCGGGCTTCAGCGCATGCAGAATCTCGGCCTGCAGCGTGTTGGTGTCCTGGTACTCATCGACGAGCACGTGATCGAACTGTCCACCGACCAGACGGGCCAGGTGCTCCTCGCTCATCATGACGTGCCAGTAGAGCAGCAGATCGTCGTAATCGAGCAGACGCTCGCGCTGCTTGCGCTCGACGTAGGCACGGAACAGTCCGGTGAGCTCCTGCGTCCAGTGCGCGCACCAGGGGAACTGCTCCTCGATCGTCGCGCGCAGCGGCCGCTGGGTGTTGACCCGGTGCGAGTAGATCTGCAGACAGGTTTCCTTGCGCGGGAACCGTTGCTCTTTCTGCGCAAGCCCCAGCTCCTGGCGCAGCGCATCGAGCAGATCGGCCGCATCGGCGCGATCGAGCACGGTGAACTGCGGATCGAGCCCGAGCGCCGCGGCGTAGTGGCGCAGCAACCGGTTGCCGATGGCATGAAAGGTGCCGCTCCAGGTGAGCCGCTCGTGCACCGCCCCGCCGGAAGCCCCGCGCACGATGTCGGCGGCGCGCCGGCGCATCTCCGCGGCAGCCCGCCGCGTGAAGGTGAGCATCAGGATGCGTTCCGGCGCGACGCCGTGCAGCACCAGATGTGCCACCCGGTGCGCCAAGGTGTTGGTTTTGCCGGTACCCGCCCCGGCCACGATCAGCAGCGGACCACAGCGCAGGCCGCGGCCCGGCTCAGGCTCCCCGAAGGTAGCGGCGCGACGCTGCGGCTCATTGAGCCGCGAAAGATGAGACTCGCTCGACATAACTGACGAGAACTATACGGAATCGTACCCGGCGCTGCCATGCAACGCCGGTGCCGCCGCGGCGTATCCAGTGCACGCCGCACGGACGCACTGATTGAGGCCTTATCGTCCCGGAGACTCGCGCGGTACGGCCGACTCGAGCGTCGCACCGAACGCGGCGAGCCGGGCGCGGACGTCGGCTTCCACGGCCGCGAAGTCCACGCCGACCTCTGCGGCCTCGTGCCGGGGCGTGAGGGCGTCACTGAAGTCCACCTTCAGGCCGGTCGCGGCGCCGATCTGCGCGCCGAGCGCGGACCGATACGGCTCGGAAGTCCCCAGGTGCTCGACGTCGATCATGACGTCGGCCGCGGGCGCCGCCGCGGCCTGTCCGAGCAGGTAGACCCCGAGGAAGGCCTGATAGGACTGCTCGTCGCTCCAGGGCGAGAGCGTCCGGTGCAGTGCCTGCAGCCGGCCACGCACGTCCCGCGACCAGCGCGACAAGCGCGGCAGACCGAGGCTCGCGGCGAGGCGCCCGGCCGGCGAATCCGCCGGGGCTTGCGCCAGGAGCGCGGCGTGGCACAGTTCGAAGTACGGCACGTCGGCCGCGTCGCGGTAGCTGCGACAGGAGAGCCACTGCTGCGGCGCGCTGCGCCGCAGCACGATGTGGTACCCGCCGAGCGCAGCCTTCAGGGCCGCAGCTCGCTGCAGCGAGCGGGAGAATCCGAACACGGCCACCGAGCCGCGCGCCTGCGCATGGTCGCGCAGGCGCGTGAGGTAGGCGATCTCGGCGAGTGCGCCGTCCGTCGGAAAGTAGCGCGCGAGCGCAAAGGACTCCCGATAGCCCCGGACGCCGCGCAGCAGAGGTCTCAACAGCGGACGATATTCATCCCGGTACGGCCGCTCGAGCGGCGGATGACGCGACGGCCACCCTTGCGCGGTGTCGCGCGCCACGCGCTTCGCCGAGAGATGCGCCAGCCGCTCGGCGAACGGCTCGTAGAAGCAGGTGGTGCCGGACAGCGTCCGGAACCGGCTCCACACATAGGTGCTCGCGCAACGCCAGCCGGCGTGGATGTAGACGGCGGACCTGTCGGAGCGGGATCGGGACACGCGAGGCGCCTGGGCAGTGGAGGTCGGCGCAGTCTATAGGCACGCTTCCTCGGCCCTCAAGGGTCGGGGTGCGGATCGCGCCGCGTCACCCGGGATGCTAGGCTCGAACGATGGAACCTGCGAACAAGACCCTGCACTACCGTGGCCGCGTGATCTCGGTGACCACCGACGAGGTGCGGCTGCCGAACGGCCACCAGGCAACCCTCGAAGTCGTCCATCACCCGGGAGGCGCCGTGGCAGTGGCCATCGACGCCAAGCAGCGCGTGTGTCTGCTGCGTCAATACCGCTACGTCGCCGGCGGCTGGCTGTGGGAGCTGCCGGCCGGCAAGCTCGAACCGGGTGAACCGCCGCTCGAGACCGCACGCCGTGAGCTGATCGAGGAGGCTGGCGTGAGCGCCACCGACTGGCACAGTCTCGGGGCGTATTTCAGCTCCCCGGGCGTGTTCAGCGAAGTGCTGCACCTGTACCTCGCCACCGGTCTCGCGCCGGCGGCCGCCGCGCACGAGCAGGCCGAGGTGATCGAGGTGCACTGGGTGCCCTTCGCCGAGGCCTGCCAGTGGGCCGAAGGCGGGGAGATCCGCGACGGCAAGACGGCGCTCGGGCTGCTGCGCGCCCGCTACGTCATGTCCTCGGCCGGGTCCAGCACCGCGCCGCGGTAGATTGCCTCGAGCCACACGGCAATGCGCCGGCACGGACCGTCGAGCCACGCGTAGCGCTCGGGCAGCTCGAGCGCATAGAGCGCATCGATGGACCGATGAAATGCCCGCCGCAGCGCGAGGCGACCCTTGAATGCCTGCGCCAGAATGGAGGCCGATGCGGGCGTCTTCACCGTCGCGCTGAGCACCTGCGGGGCCGTTGCCAGCGTGAAGGCGTGGGCGTCGGCATAGGCGGACGCCTCGATGTGATCCTTCACCGCGCGGATCTGCTCGGGGTCCGTGAGACGCCGGCTGTGCACCGCATAGTTGTTGGTCTGGAAGCAAAAATCCTGCGCGCGCACCTCGCCGAGCACGTGTTCGGCGGTGCCTCCGGCCGGCACGAACGTGCAGGAGTGCTTGCCGATGCGAAACAGCGGCGTCACCAGCGCATCGCACTCATGCGCCGCGGCGCGCACCACCTGCGCGGCGTACGGTGCAAAGAAATCATCGTCATCGTGCGGGTAGAGATAGAACGATCCGGAGTGCGCCAACGCTGCGATCTCGGACAGCTGGTCATACGCGTAGCGGCTCGCCTCGCCCACCGCGGCGAGATTGGCGGCACTGAGACGCACCAGCAGCGCGCGGAACGTGAAGAAATCCGTATCGAAGCGTTCGTTCCACGCGCCGATCAGCGCCGCGACGTCGTGCGGAAATCCCGGCACGGCGTGATCGGGCACGTAACGGCGCGGATCAATGGGCAGGCCGCGGCGAAAGTCACTCGAGAGCGCGGTCCAGTCGGGGGACTGCCTTCGCAGCAGGACAATCGGATTCATCGGCGAGGGACTCGGCAGCGCAAGGATCGCCCTCAGAGTCGCATTTTGTCGCCGGTGACGAACGGGTCTCGCTGCGGCCAGGTCGGGCACAGTGCTTCGACGACGGCCATCAGCTCATCGAGCGCCCGGAACCGATCCTCTGCGCGAGCCGCCGGCAGCGCCAGACCGCCCTCCGCGGCGAGCGGCGCGTCGTTCACGCTAGTCAAGTTCCCGCAGGAGGTCATCGAGCAGAGGCTCCCGGTCGAAGAGGCGAAAGTACTCGCGCACTTGCGCCATGTCCAGCCGCTCCCGGTTGGCCCGGAGCTTAGAGTCCCGCCCTGACCGCTCATCGGGCTGTTCCTGACAGCCCTTAAGCGCTCTTGGCCCTTGCGGGCCGTTGAGCGGGTTCACGGTTCTGCGTGGGGCGGCGCTGAGCGCACTCGACAGTCACCCACCGTGTGCGCTCCGCCGCGCAGGCCACTCCTCGTGCGTGACTTCCCGGTCCCTTGCCGTACATGGACGCCCCCACTTTGCCAAGCGACTGGGTCTTTCCGGCAGGCAGGCAGGCAGGCATAGATTGCACCCGTACATTCGGACTACTGCGCGAGCGACGCTCGCTGTCCCTGATGGGTTCTGCTGATCGGCTCCTCTATCGGTAGGACGCACTTTCAGTGCTCCGGCAAGAGCGGGTTTTGCCGACCACGCAACAGGGCCTCTCCGAGGCCGAGATCGACACGCTCGCCGAGCGCCTGGCCGGGAACCCGAACCCCGAGGCGCTCTCGCTCGAAGCGGTCGACGGTTTCTTCTGCGCGCTGATCGCAAGTCCCCGCGCCACCATGCCGCACGAGTACCTCCCGGTGATTCTCGGCGGCAGCCTGGGCGAGGCCGGGATGCTCGACGACTTCGCCCAAGTGCAGAAGCTGATGGGGCTGCTGATGCGGTATTGGAACTTCATCGCCCACGATTTCGAGCACGAGACCGTGCATCTGGCCTACATCGAGGAACCCGGGGTCGACGGGATCATGGGGCGTGACTGGGCGCGCGGTTACATGCGGCGCACGCGCCTGGCGTTCGACGGATGGGGTCGGATTTTCAATGACGATCGTGAAGGACTGCTGCTCGCCGTCCCGCTCGTCGCCGGCGAGATGGATCCCGAGTGGCCGAAGGAGCCGGTGACCCCTGAGCGCAATGACGAGCTCCTGCGGAGCATGCTCGCGGGAACTGCGCGCGCGTACCGGTATTTCAAGGAGGATCGCATCGCCTACGCGATGGCGGCCGTGCGCTCGGAGCCCTACGAGCGTGCCGGACCCAAGGTCGGCCGCAACGATCCCTATCCCTGTGGCAGCGGCAAGAAGTACAAGCGCTGCTGCGGCGGGGCCGAGGCGCCAGACGCCGGCGTTCACTGAGACGCTCATGGGCAACCACTGGAGCGTCGACCTACGTCATTACCTGCTGCCGGAGGGAAAGCCCGCGCGGCTCTCGCCCCGCGGTCGGCGGCTCTTCGAGTATTGGACGGAGATCGTCTCCCAGGCCACACAGTACGAGGCCCCGACGACCTTGCTTTGCCGGCGTCGGCCCGGTCGACGACCCTGCGGTACCTTGCTCACCATCTTTTTCGACGTCGAAACCTACGACGTCCTCTGGTTCTGCCCCCGCTGCCACGACGAGGGCCGCATCGCCGGATGGGAGAACACCTTCTGAGACAACAGCGCCCTCGAGCCTGAAAACGCCTCGTGAGATTCCACTCACCGGTGAGTTGCCGCAACCGACGCTTCCCGATGCGCCGCAGATAACCGTAGCGGGACCGCTTCGCGCCGCCCGCGACTTCTTCGCCGGCGAGGGCTGCGCTCGGGAAGCCACACGAGTACCCCGGCCCGCTTTACCCGCGTCCGACGTTCTGCTTGACAGAATCCGTTATACGGAATAGCCTGCTGCCGATGATCCGCTCGTTCGCCTGCCCGGATACGGAAGCTCTGTTTCACAGCCGTCCGGTGGTCCGCTGGAAGAACATCGAGCGGGTGGCGCGCCGCAAGCTGCTGCAATTGCAGGCGGCCACGGAGCTGGCGAGCCTGCGCGTGCCGCCCGGGAATCGGCTCGAGGCCCTGCGAGGGGATCGCAAGGGCCAGCACAGCATCCGAATCAACGATCAATGGCGGGTCTGCTTCGTCTGGCGCACGGACGGTCCGCACCAGGTGGAGATCGTGGACTACCACTAGGAGGGACAGATGACCAAGTTACTGGACGAAATCCACCCGGGCGAGATCCTGCTCGAGGAGTTCATGAAGCCGATGCGCCTCACCGCGCGCCAGCTCGCCGCGGATATCGATGTCCCTCCGAGCCGCATCAGCGAGCTGATCCACGGCCGGCGCCCGATCACTGCGGATACCGCGCTGCGCCTCGGTGTCTACTTCAACATGGACGCCCGGTTCTGGCTCAACCTCCAGGCCGAATACGACATGCGCATCGCCTCGCGCGACACGCTCAAGCGTATTGCGGCGCGGATTCGGCCTTTGTCCAGCGTCGCTTGAGCAGGTCGGGCTCTTTTCATGGCTGCCACGAGTGACGACGGCTCTCGTGTTCCTGCCGCCGCGGAGCGGGCGGGCCGCAGTGCTCGAGCGCGACGGCCCCGCGGCGCCAAAGCCGGTGACCGCGGCCGGCTCAGGGTCGGCGACGACTGGAACGCGATTCGCATCATTGCGCTCTCGCAGAGCAATCCGCTCAAGGCGATCGCGGAGTTCGTCGAGAACAGCATCGACGCGCACGCCAAGACCGTCACCATCACCCGCGGCCGCGAGCATAGGGAGTACTCGCGCACTTGCGCCATGCCCAGCCGCTCCCGGTTAGCCCGGAGCGTGGCGCAATACTAACGCTTTCCTGTCCGCTTCGTCGCACAGGAGGCACTTGCGGCGAGGCGCCTCAGGCCAGCCGCTCGATGTGCAAGCGCTTACGTGCCTGGGAGTACCGGTAGAAGCGACGCAGCTCCGCGAGCACCGCCGCCTCGGTGCCGTACGACCCGTGCAGCAGCTGCTCGAGCCGCCGGCAGAAACGCTCGGCATACGCGCTCGCCTGCCGGTAGAGTGCCGCGCGCTCCCCGGCGAGCTCCGGGTCGATGCGGGTGCGTGCGAACAGCAACCGTCGCAGTTCGACCGGGAAGTGCTGCGGACACTGCGCGCGCAGCAGCCAGAAGCTGGCCACGTACTTGTCCACTTCGGCCTGCATCTCCAGCTCGAGCAGCGAGACCGGCCGGTCGTACGCGCAGTTCCAGGCCAGATAGACGAAGTGGCTCAACCCCTCGAGCGCCGTCCACCAGTCCGCAACGTTGTGCTCATCGAGGCGCACCATCGGATCGGCGCGGGCCAGCCGCTCGAGCAGTCCCGGGTCCAGATACAGCGACACTGCCATCTCGTCGCCCGCCTCGGCGACGATCAGATCCTCCGCACTCCGTCGGGCACGCACGGACTGTGGCAGGCACGCCCGGTCGGTGACGAGAAAATCATACACGTCGTAGCCGACCCCCAGATCGTAGATCCCGCCGATCAACTCCTGCAGGCGGGTCAGGTTCATCGCTCAGTGCAACGCGCCGAGCGCCGCCCCCGGTTGCGCCGCCGGCTCGACGCCGAGCCTCCTGAGCAGTGCGTAGCTGCGCCGGCTGCCGGTCTTCAGCCACTGCTCGTACAGGCGCAGGATGTCCCGGCAGGTGTGGGTGTAGCCCGCTTCGCTCAGCTCATTGAGCGCATCGACCATGGGTTGGAACTTCGCGGCGAGCTCGGCAAACACCTGACCGAGCACGCGGCCGCGGCGCGCAGCCGCCTCCTGGGGAGCGCCTGAGGCGCACAGCCGCCGGGCGAGCGTGCCGTAGGCGCATCCGCCCATGGCGATGTGATAGTCGATATCGATCAGCTTGCGCGCAAAGCCACGCGCGAAGAACCCGGCGATGAACAGCGAGACGTCCCCGAGACGCTGCAACCCGCGCTCGCGCTCCTGGCGGGTGCGGGCCTCGAGCGCTTCGGTGAGCATCACGACGAGCGGTTTCAGCCGCAACCCCTCGGCGGTGGATTCGAACAGTGCCTCGGAGCGGGCAAACAGGGTGAGCAGGTTCACCACGTAGTGCTCGGTCTGATCCTCGAGCGCCACATGCTGGTTCTCGAGCGCCCCGTGCAGCGCATCTCTGAAGTACTCGGTGAGATTTCCGACCGGCTGGATTCGGCTCGACATGGACGGTGTGACCTCCCGCGCGGCGTACTCTGGATGACATCGGCGGCCTGCACCCAAAGTTGATCCAACAGCGCAGTTAAAACCGCGATCCCGTGCTCATTTTAGCGGTTCGATACGCGGATTTTCCATGCGCGGCGCTGGCAGCGCACGCGAGCGAGTGCTGACAGTGCGGCGCGCTCAGCGCCAGAGCGCGCGGTAGGACAGCCCGAGCTTCATGATCCGCTCGAGCAGGTCGCGATACTTGATGCCGGCGGCGAGCGCCGACTCGGCGAAATCCTCCCCGTCCTGCAGGTTCGGGTTGGCGTTCGCCTCGAGCGCATACAGGCGCCCGTCGCGAGTGAGGCGGAAATCCATGCGCGCATAGCCGGAGAGCCCGAGCACCCGGTAGATGCGCCGCGAGAGCTTGTCGAGCCGCGCCTCGACGCCGCTCGGCAGGTCGCTCGCCTTGTGCGTGGTGATGCCGTAGCGCTCGCGGTACTCGTGGTCCCACTTGACCTTGCGGGTGGCGATCATGGGCAGCGACTCGGGCATCGAGCCGAACGCCATCTCCCACACCGGCAGGCGCACCAGCCGCTCGTTGCCGAGCACCCCGACGTACAGCTCACGCCCCTCGATGTACTCCTCGACCAGCGCATCGGAGCCGATCTGCTCGTACATGAACTCCACCCGCTCCTTCAGCCGCGGCAAATCCTCGACCACCGAGGCCTGCGCGATTCCGAGCGACGCATCCTCGGTGGCGGACTTCACGAACAGCGGAAAGGTGAGCTTGCGCGCAGTGCGCACCGGCGTGCCGCGCCGAAACACCTCGAAGCGCGGCGTGGGAATGCGGTGATAGGCGAGCAATTGCTTGCTCAGCGGCTTGTCGCGCGACAGCAGCAGCCCGCGCGGATTGCAGCCGGTATACGGCTGGCGCAGCAGCTCCAGGTACGCCACCACGTGCTGATCGTAGGTGACGATGCCGTTGAATTCCTCGAGCAGATTGAAGACGATGTCTGGTTTCCACTCGGCGATCGCCACGCGCATCTCGGTCAGGCTGTCGAGCACCCCGAGACAGCGCACGTCGTGGCCACGACGGCGCAGAGTCGTGGTGACGTTGTACTCGGTACGCCACTCGTCTATTTCCTTCTCGCTGTGATTGGCGAGCGTCTTCGGCGGCACCAGACTGGGGTGCATCACGACCAGCGTGCGCAGTTTCTTCATAGAAAAATGTGCGGCGTTTCACCCTGCGAATACATCGACGCCAGCCGCTCCAGCAGCCAGCGCGAGACATGCACGGCGTCGCGGCGGCTGCCGCGCACGTACAATTGCAATGCCTCGCTGCGATCGATCATCATCAGCATGATCTCACGTACACTATAGCGCGGCAGAGCAAGTTCGCGCGAGACGGCATCGACGAGCTCGCGCTGGTGCGCGCGCAGCACCGTGCAGGCGCGCGCCGCATCCTTGCGCGGGCGCTCCTCGGTGAACAGCCACGCCAACATCCCCTCGACCATGCTGCGCCGGTACTGGCCGTAACGCACCACCTTGCGCCGGTAATGCTGTGCGAGCGTGCGCGTGTTGTATTCGATCGGCTCGACGCGGTCACGGTTGCGCACCGGCGCGCGCTGCGCGCGCACTTCCTGCATCAGCTGATCGACCACGTGCAGCTTGCGCACCGCCGGCCACTCGGCGTAGCGCTTGCGCCAGGCCGAGCGCGGGGTCAGCCACACCGCGAAGGTCTCGGCGAAATCCTCGGTGGGATGCGCCTGTGCGTACCAGTCGCCGAGGTGATGCACGTAGCGACGGCTCCCGGGGCGCGCCCGGTAGCGGTCCGGATAGCGGCGCGAGGCCGGCCCGAACACCTCACGCCAGCATTTGCGCCGGCGCAGCCGATATGCGTTGTCGATGGCGTGGCCAGCCTCGTGGCGCAGGATTCGCATGAACCAGCGCGCGTTGCCACCCTCCACCTCGCCCATGATGTTGCGTTCCAGGCGCATCAGGCGCGGGTGCGCCAGGTAGAACGGGACGGCGATGCCCGGCACGCCATCGGGCGAGAACCACTCCTCGGAGAACCACACGTGCGGGCGGAACTTCAGTCCGCGCGCCTGAAGCTCCTCGTACAGGCGGTGCACGTGCGCCTGGATCACCGAGTGATCGACGCTTAGGTGCAGGTCGCGGAAGCGCAGCTTCAGCAACTCTTCATCGCTCAGGCGGACCCACGGGGCGGTCCGCGGCCTGCTCGGCGGTGCGCTCATCGTCCACCTCGCCCGGTGGAGGGCAAGTGCAATGCGGGAGCGGCGAGCTTAGCAGTCCGGGCGGGCCGCTTCAGCCCATGTGCACCAGCGCGTGCGCGAGGCAGCGATCGGCGAAGGCCTCGATCAGCGAGGGGCGCAGTAGCGCCTCACGCCAGGGCGCCGGGATGGCACTGGCGCCGTAGAAGGCGCCGGCGAGCTGACCGCACACGGCCGCGGTGACGTCCGAGTCGCCGCCGAGGTTGGCCGCATGCAGCACGGCGGCACGGAAGTTGCTGGTCGCGGCAAACGCCTCGAACGCCCCGGCGAGTGCCCGCGTGACGCCCTTGCCGGCGCTGCCGGCCGGGGCCGGCCGCTGCTCGGCGAGGATCCGGGCCTTCGTCTCACCGTGCAGAGCCGCGAGCAGGGCGCGGGCGAGATCCGCACACGCGTTCAGCACCGTGTTGGCCTGGCAGGTGGTGCGGGCCGATTCGCGGGCCAGCCGTTCGGCTTCCGCGGGCACCGCGAACGCGAACAGCACGGGCGCGACGACCCGCGAGAGTGGCTCCGGATCGAGCTGAGTCGGATCATGCGAGCCGGAAAACGGCTGGTGGCGCCACCCGGCCACCGCCAACGCGTGCGCGGTGCTCGCGGTGATGCCCAGGCACTGACCCGTCGCCGAGAGGTGTCCGTCACGCTGCCAACGCCGATAGCGCTCGACCTGGTCGGCCGGGTCGAACCCCTCGCATTCGAGCAGGCTCTGCGCCAGGCACAGTGCCATCGCGGTATCGTCGCTCCAGGCGCCGCGCGGCAGCGCAAACGGCCCGCCGCCGAGCATGTCGGCCACGGGCGTGAAGGTGCCGGGCCGGCGGTATTGCGTAGCCGCACCGACCGCATCGCCGACGGCGAGCCCCATCAGCGCCCCGAGGAAGCGCTCGCGCAATGCACGGGCGGCCGCGAGGGCCGCGGCATCGAGCAGCGGATCTTCTTCCGATGCCGCCGCCTCGCGCCGGGGCATGGGGCGCGCCTGCCAGGTGCGCACGTATTCGCGCTGTGCCGGGGTCTCCGGGATGCGCGGCCAGTCCGCCGAGCGCGCCGACTGCTCCCAGAGACGCTGAAGTTCTGCGAGCGCCTGCTCGCCGGTGAAACCGCGCTCGATGAGCAGACAGCCGATCACGGTGGCGCTGCGACCGATGCCCGCCCGGCAGTGCACGTAACAGGGCCTGCCGGCCTCGAGCGACTCGTGCAGACACTCGAGGATCTCGTCCATGTGTTCGCGTCGCGCCGGCACACCGTGGTCGGGAATCGGCTTCCTGTGATACTCCACGGCCAGCGGCAGCGCATCGTCGTACGCGTCGATCTCCCCCGGCGCCGTCAGATCGACGATGGCGCGGATACCCGCATCGCGCAGGCGCACCAGCCGCTCGCGCGCAGCCTGCACGCCCTGGGCGAGCGGATGCTCCCCGGCTAGCAGCAGCCCGGGATAGACCCAGTAGGCGTTGGCGAGCGGCGGGGCGAGTGCGGCATCCATGGGGGCAGCGCGCGCCGGTCAGCCGAGATCGCCGACCGCCGCGAGCTCGAGCTCTTCCGCGGCGTTCATCGGCTCGATGCGTTGCGTCTCGAGCGCGGCGAAATCGAAGTGGCGCGGGTCGGCGAGGGAGGCCGGATCGAGGTTGCGCAGCGCGGAGAAGATGCTCTCGGTGCGCCCCGGGTAGGCGCGCTCCCACTCGCTGAGCATGCGCTTGATGGCGACGCGCTGCAGATTGTCCTGCGATCCGCACAGCTTGCAGGGAATGATCGGGAAGCACCGGCCGCGCGCATAACGCTCGATGTCGCGCTCCGCGACGTAGGCGAGCGGACGGATCACCACCTGGCGGGCGTCCTCGGAAAGCAGCTTCGGGGCCATCGCCTTCAGCCGGCCGCCGAAGAACAGGTTCAGAAACAGCGTCTCGACGATATCGTCGCGATGATGACCGAGGGCGATCTTGGTGATGCCATGCTCGGCGGCGAAACGGTACAGCGCCCCGCGGCGCAGGCGCGAGCACAGTCCGCACATGGTGCGCCCTTCGGGCACCACGCGCTTGACCACGCTGTAGGTGTCCTGCTCGATGATGTGAAACGGCACGCCGAGGCCGGCCAGGTACTCCGGCAGCACGTGCGCCGGAAAGCCCGGCTGCTTCTGATCGAGGTTGACGGCGAGCAGGGAGAACTCGATCGGTGCGCTGCGCTTGAGCGACAGGAGCAGATCGAGCAGGGTGTAGGAGTCCTTGCCGCCGGAGAGACACACCATCACCCGGTCGCCCGGGCCGATCATGGCGAAGTCCTCGATGGCCTTGCCCACCTGTCCGCGCAGCTTCGCCTGCAGACGCGTCAACGTCCGCGACATGTGCACCGGTGCATCCATCTATGCCGCCTCGCTCGCGGCCGGCGCCAGATACTTCCCCTCTACGTAGCGGATGTAGGCAGCGGCCGAGAGCGGTTTTCGGGTGGCCCCACGCAACAGATCCTGCACCGGCACCTTCGCTCCGAACCCGTACACGTGCGTGCCCAGCCACTCGAACAGTCCGCCGAACTCGCCGCGGGAGAGCTGCTCATCGAGCGTCGGCACGTCGTTGCGCAGGCTCTCGTACAACTGCGCGGCGATCATGGCGCCGAGGGCATACGAGGGGAAATACCCGAACGAGCCGACCGCCCAGTGCACATCCTGCAGACATCCCTCGGTGTCGTTGCCCGGTCGGATTCCCAGGCGCTGCTGCATCCCTTCGTTCCACGCTTCGGGCAGATCGCGCACCGCGAGTTCGCCGGAGAGCAGCCGCTTCTCCAGTTCGTAGCGCAGCAGCACGTGCAGAGGATAGGTCAGCTCATCGGCATCGACACGGATCAGTCCGCGGCGCACGCGAGTCAGGTGCGCGTACACGTTCTCCACTTCCCACTCCGCACCGTCGAGACCGAAGTGCTTGGCGATGAGCGGCTGCACGTAGCGCACGAACGGGCGGCTACGACAGACGATCATCTCCATCAGCAGCGACTGGCTCTCCTCGAGCGCCATGCCGCGGTCGCGACCGACCGGCTGGTCGCGCCAGTCCTGGGGCAGTCCGAGGTCGTACATGGCGTGCCCGGTCTCGTGCATCGCTCCGAGCAGTCCGGTGAAAGGGTCCGCGACGTCCAGACGCGTGGTGACACGGATGTCGCCCGGCACCCCCTCGGTGAACGGATGCTCGCTCTCATCGAGGCGACCGCGATCAAACGAGAAGCCGACTTGCTTCATCACCTCGATGATGAGGGCACGCTGCTTGGCGTGCGGGAAGCGGCCCTCGATGGGGCGCGGCGGGCGGCTCTCCTGAGCACCGATCACCTCGCGGATCAGCGCCGGCAACCGGCGCGAGAGCGCCTTGAACATCGCGTCGATGTCCGCGGTCGTGATGCCGGGACTGAACTCATCGACCAGCGCGTCATAGGGGGCGAGGTTCAGCGCCTGGCCGAGCAGCGCGGCCTTGTCGCGCACCAGGTGCACGACTTCCTCCAGGTGCGGGGCAAACAGGTCGAACCGCCCTTTCGCGCGGGCATCCTGCCAGCAGACCTCCGCCCGCGAGACGGCCTTGGTGAGGCGCGAGATCAGCGACACGGGGGTAGCAATGGCATGATCGCGCTCGCGGCGCATCTCGCGCAGGTTGGCGACCTGCCAGTCCTCGAGCCCCTGGGTATTGGCCTGCGCCCGATCGAGCAGCCGGCTGATGCGCGGAGCGGTGAGCAGCGCGTGATGCTCGGTCTCGAGCGCGGCGAGCTGCTCGCCGCGCACGTCCGCGCTGCCGCGCGGCATCATCACCGCGGCGTCCCAGCGCAGCAGCGAGAGCGCGCCGCGCAGCGCGTGCAGCCGCTTGAATTCCTCTTCGAGCTGTTCGTAGGGGGAGGCCGACATGGTCGATGCGTTCCGGGCGCCGGGGTCGAACCGCACACCGGTCCGGCCGGAGCGCGCCGCTCACTGTGCTGGAGAAGGCCGCTAGTCTAACAGCGAGGCGTCCCGCGGACGGCAGAGCAGCCCATAAATTCTTTTATTTTCAATTGGATATGCAGGTTACGGCGGCTTGACAGCGCACGGCAGCGCACCCGTCCCAGGCCCGCCGGCCCCGGAATGCCGCACCCTTCCGGTACACTCGGACCTAGAGCCACGGCCAGCGGGCCACGACCACCCCGATCCCGATCGAGATCGCGAGCAGCAGCGTGAGGACCACAGCAATGAGGAAGCGGCGCATCGTTCCCATGATAATCCGGACCGGCTCGCCATGAGCCTGCGCGTTGCGATCCTCGCCTCGGAAGCGACCCCGCTGTGCAAGACCGGCGGCCTGGCGGACGTCGCCGGTGCCCTCGCCGAGTGCCTGCACGCCGACGGC
The DNA here is from genome assembly GCA_021849615.1 of Pseudomonadota bacterium. Classification (GTDB taxonomy): domain Bacteria; phylum Pseudomonadota; class Gammaproteobacteria; order Steroidobacterales; family Steroidobacteraceae; genus 13-2-20CM-66-19. The sequence continues at coordinate 3,397 of JAJZSQ010000005.1, read as the reverse complement.
AACGACACCCGCCTGTTCATCCCCGGATACGCCAGCATCGACCGGTCACGGTTCGTACCGCAGCCCGTCGAGGGGCTCCAGGACATGGCACTCGAAGTCGGTGCCCACCGCTACGTCTTTTCCGTCGGAACGCTCACGCTGCCCGGCTCCGGAGTGCGCGTCTACCTGATCGACTGCCCGGTGCTCTACGGTCGCCCCACGCTGTACACGGGCGATCCGGATGAGCACCTGCGGTTTCTCGCCTTCACCCGCGCGGCACTCATGACCTGCGCGGCGCTCGGCTGGGCCCCGCAGATCGTGCACTGCAACGACTGGCACACCGCGTTCGCCCCTCTGTTCCTGCGCACGCATTTCGCGCAAGAGCCGGCGCTTGCCGCGGCCCGCACCGTGCTGACCATCCACAACATCGGGTACCAGGGCATCTTCTCCGCTGCGGACGCGGGCGACCTCGCGCTCGGTGATCAGGCTCATCTGCTGCACCAGGACGATCTGCGCGCCGGGATCATCAATCCTCTGCGCCACGGTATTCTCTATGCCGATGCCCTCACCACGGTGAGTCCGACGCATGCGCGCGAGATCTGCTCCGACGAGTACGGCATGGGTTTGCAGGACTCGCTGCGCATGCGCCAGCTCGACCTGACGGGCATTCTCAACGGCGTCGATTACGGCGTCTGGGACCCGCGCATCGACGTGAACCTGCCGCAGCACTTCGATGCCGAACACCTCGCCGTCAAGACTGACCTGAAACGCGCATTCCTCACGCGCATGGGGTTCACTAGCGACGTGTCGGTGCCGCTCGCCGGCATCGTCAGCCGGCTCGCCCGCCAGAAAGGGATCGATCTGATGTTCGAAGCGCTGCCGCGCGTGCTCGGCGCACGGGACCTTGCGCTCATCGTGCTCGGTACGGGCGATGCGCCGTACGAGCAATTCTTCCGCGACCTGGCCGAGCAGTTCCCCGGCCGAGTCGTCTTTCAGCGCGGCTACGACGACGCGCTCGCCCATTGGATCGAGGCCGCCTCGGACCTCTTCCTGATGCCCTCCCGGTACGAACCCTGCGGACTGAACCAGATGTACAGTCTGCGCTACGGCACGGTGCCGATGGTTCGGCGCACCGGGGGACTGGCCGACTCGGTCGAGCATTTCGACCCGGCTAGCGGAGCCGGAACGGGCGTGGTGTTCAACGATTTCGACGTTCCGGCGCTCGAGTGGGCGCTGAATACGGCTCTCGACTGGTACGCCGAACCGACGCAGTGGCGACGCATCATGCGAAACGGCATGGCCCAGGACTTCTCCTGGAAGCGCCAGAGTGAACAGTACATCGAGATCTATCAGAGGCTCACGAAGCGAAAATAGCTCACTTGGGCGTCGTGCAAGCCGCGCGCCCTACTGCCCATCCTGATCCTGGGTGGGTTTTAAGCCGCGCGCGCTCTGCACCGCGACCTGCTCGGTTTCGCGGCGAGGCGCGCCGAGATGATGCAGCGTATCGCGCCAGTGCTGCGCGACGACCTCGCCAATGCGCTACTGCACTGGCGCCGCCTCGCCAGGCACGGTGTTCCACACCCACAGTTCTTTGCGCTCAGACGGCATGCTTCTTCCTGAGCGTCACGCGTCTTTCACCCACGTCGAACGTGAGCGCAGCACCCTCCAGATCGACGCCCGGATCTGCCAGGAGATCGAATCCACGCTGCAGTCCATAGACCCACAACAGACTCAGGTACGCCCCGATGGTGGTGGTCATATTGCCGTGTTCGACCGCATTGATGGTGTCGCGCGAGAATCCGAGCTTTGCCGCCACATCTTCCTGACGCAGCCTGCGGCGCTGGCGCGCCTCCCGAAGCCGGGCGCCGAGTGGCTTGAGCTGCGCGGGCACCGTCTCCGGAACCAGATCAAATGATGGTGTGCGGGTCATAGCCCGCACTATATCCCTTAAAGTGGGCTTAAACCGTCTCAGCTCATGCGTTGTTCCTCTGCGGTGAGCCATGCTCGACGGGCAGCGGGAAACAGGCGCAGGCCTCGGAGGCAGGATGGGCCGAGGCGGTGTGGTGCTGCGCAAGTGCCATGACGTTCGAGGCGCGAGCGGCCGTGCCGGGCGCCCTCGAGGAAATCCGCGTCGCATTCAACGACTTCGACTCTCGCATCCCACCCGGTTGCGATCGACGACGTTCGCCTCAAGCACCCGAATCGTTCGCGCCGACTCCGGATCCCCACAGGATCCGGTCGCCCGAACACGCCACCTATCCGGCGATCACGGCAAATCCCTCGCGCCGAGCGGCCGCACTCAGCCGCTCATCCAGGCACACAAAGTCCAGAGTCGATGCACCGTGCCCAGATGCATGCAACCAGTGCCGATGCCAATTGCAGACTGTCAGAGGCTCGCAACGGATGCATCCGCAAGAGACGTTCCGCCGTGCGACGGATCATTTCTGACGGCAGAATCTCATGCCAGGCCCGTGACAACAGTCGGACACTCGAATAGGCCCTCTGGAGATCGGTCGGGGAAACACTCCCCTCGCGTTCACGTCGGGCGAGCGCAGAGACCATCTCCACGGAAGCCCCCCCCACCACACGAGAAGCTGCGGATCTTCATCGAGGCGCCCCATCAGCACTTCGTGGACCGGCTCATCGATCAGCAGCGAAATCAGCGCGGAACTGTCCCAAAAACGCATGATTGAGGCGTGAGCGTCCTTCGAGGCGCTCATCGAGCACCGCATCCAACAGGCGCACCGAGCGGGCCAGCGGCCGTGATAACACCTGCCGGAGCCGCTTGGCCGAGAGCTCCGCTTCGGGAGGCCGAGTGATGCCCTGAGCGGCGAGCAGCGCAA
>JAJZSQ010000005.1:0-565 GCA_021849615.1 Pseudomonadota bacterium | reverse complement strand
GTCGCCCGCGCCCCATCCTCGATCCGATCAATTCGCGCAATGGGGATATCCCGATCGTAAACCACGACGGAGTGCCCCGCGCGGACCTTGCGCAGATAGGCACTCAGCGAATTCTTCAATCTGGATACTGTCGCCCTTTCCATCTGGCTATTATGGCCCTTTTGCGCGCACGCACAACTGACCGGGAAATACACTGCGGCCCGCGCCGCTCTCATGTGGCGCGCATTGCGGTGTCCATTGCTCGCGACACAATCGGTCCGCGATTCGGGATCGGCGTACACGGCGACCTCTTCATGGAACACCGCTGCGAGTGCGCCCGCGGCGCCAGACGGCGGATCGCGTACGTTTGTGTACAATCCGTCAGGACGTGCGGCGTCAGAGCTGGCGACATCAATGTCTCGATGTTGCGACGGAGCAGGGCCGATGAGGCACTCCGGGTCACAGAAGGATTCTTGAGAGTTGCAGTGCCCTGGGGCCAGACGAAATACGCGCCCGCACGTACGGTGCTGGCGGGACCGGTCGGACTGCGGGCACAAACCGTTCTTCTGTTGCAGACCAGCCGGCT
>JAJZSQ010000063.1 GCA_021849615.1 Pseudomonadota bacterium | reverse complement strand
TTCCGATCTGGACTGCGGCGATTGGAGCTGGGCGGTGTCTGAGCTGAGTGTGGTCCGGTCGTCCCTGGCGCGCCCCGAGCGAGCCCCCCGCAGCGCGCCGGGCGCCGCCGCGGTGGCCTGGATGATGCTCGAGCGCGACCTGAAGCTCGCCTTTCGCAAGGCGAGCCAGCTGGTCCAGCCGCTGGCGTTCTTCGCGATGGTGACCACGCTGTTCCCGCTCGCCATCACCCCCGAACTGACCCGCCTGCGGCACATCGCCTCCGGCGTGCTGTGGGCCGCGGCCCTGCTGTCCTCGCTGCTCGCGCTCGAGTTCCTGTTCCGCGACGACGCCCAGGACGGTACCCTCGAGCAGTACGCGCTCTCGGGGCGCGCGCTCACCGGGCTGCTCGCGGCCAAGACCGCCGCGCACTGGCTGCTCACCGGGCTGCCGCTGGCGCTGATGGCGCCGCTCGCGGCGGTGTCCCTCGGCGTGCCGGCGCATGCGCTGCCCGGAATTCTCGCCTCCGTGACGCTCGGCACCGTGACGATGAGCCTGCTCGGGGCGGTCGGTGCGGCGCTCACCCTCGGGGTCCGGCGCGCCGGGGCGCTGCTGTCGCTGCTGACGCTGCCGCTCGCCATCCCTGTCCTTATCTTCGGCGCGCATGCGACGCAGCTGGCGATCCGCGGCGAGCCGTACGGCGCGTCGCTGACGCTGCTCGGCGCGCTGGCAGTCTTCGGCATGACGCTCGCGCCGCTCGCCGCCGCGGCCGCCGTTCGCATCAACCTGGAGTGAGGGCTCACCGCAGATGACCTGGACGTGGTTTCATCGGCTGGCTTCCCCGCCGCACCTGTACCGTACCGCGGGGCGCCTGACGCCCTGGTTCGCCTGGCCCGCAGCGCTGCTGATCCTCGCCGGACTCATCGGCGGGCTGTGGCTCGCGCCGCCGGATTACCAGCAGGGCGATGCGTATCGCATCATGTACGTACATGCCCCGAGCGCCTGGCTGTCCCTCATGGTGTATACGATCATGGCCGTGGCCGGCGCGATCGGTCTGATCTGGCGCATGAAGGCTGCACACGCGCTCGCTGCGGCCGCCGCGCCCATCGGCGCCTCGTTCACGCTCGCGACGCTCGTCACCGGCTCGCTGTGGGGCAAGCCGATGTGGGGCACGTACTGGCAATGGGATCCGCGCCTGACCTCGGAGCTGCTGCTGTTTTTTCTCTACCTGGGTTACATGGGGCTGCGCGCGGCGTTCGAGGACCTGCAGCGCGCCGATCGGGTGAGCGCGGTGCTCGCCGTGGTCGGGGTGATCAACGTGCCGATCATCCACTACTCGGTGGTGTGGTGGAACTCGCTGCACCAGGGGCCCTCGGTGATGTACTTGGGCAGGCCGACCATGCCGCCCTCGATGCTGGTGCCGCTGCTGCTGATGTTCCTCGGCTTCACGCTGTTCTTCGCAGCGGTGGTGCTGGTGCGCCTGCAGGGCGAGGTGCTCAACCGCGAGCGGGCCGCACGCTGGGTGGAAGAGGAGGTGGGCGCATGATGCGATTTCTCGACATGGGCGGGTATTATCCCTGGGTGTGGCCGGCGTATGCCGTGACCCTCGGGGTGATGGGCCTGAACATCTACTGGGCGAAGCGACTGCGCGAGCGGGCGCGCCGCGCGGCGCTGCGCAGACTGCAGACGCAGGAGGAGCCATGACACCGACCCGACGCCGCCGGCTGCTGCTGGTGATCGGCATTCTCGCCGGCGTTTCGATCGCCGGCGGGCTCGCGCTCTCGGCCTTCCGCCAGAACGTGACCTTCTACTTCGTGCCCACCCAGGTCGCGGCGGGCAAAGCGCCGCTCGGGGAGTCGTTCCGGCTCGGCGGCATGGTCGCCAAGGGCAGCGTGCACCGTACCCCGGGCAGCATGCAGGTGCGCTTCATGGTCACGGACTACAAGCACGAGATCCCGGTGGAGTACAGCGGGGTGCTGCCGGACCTGTTCCGCGAGAACTCCGGGGTGATCGTGCACGGCAAGCTGCTGCCCGACGGGGTGTTCCTCGCCAACCAGGTGCTCGCCAAGCACGACCAGTACTACCGTCCGCCAGGCATCCACCAGACCTGGGGGATCCAGCACGGCGATCCACGCGACCCGGCGCTCGCGGTGAGCGCGACGGCGAGCACCGCGGCGGCACACGGGAGCAGCACCATCGAGGCGGCCACGGAGTACGCCAAGTGATTCCGGAGCTCGGCCAGTTCGCGCTCATCCTGGCGCTGCTGCTCTCGGTGCTGCAGGCGTTCTTCGGCATCGCCGGGCCCGCGCTGGGGCGCGAGCGCTGGACCGCGGCGGTGATCCCGGCAGTCGCCGGGCAGTTCGTCATGGTCAGCACCGCGATGGGCTGCCTGATGGCCGCCTTCATCGGCAACGACTTCTCGGTGCGCTACGTGGCGGAGAACTCCAACTCCGCATTGCCGCTCTTCTACCGCATCGCGGGCGTCTGGGGCGCGCACTCCGGCTCGCTGCTGCTGTGGATCTTCCTGCTCGCCTGCTGGACGCTCGCGGCCGCCATCGGCACCGCGCGCCTGCCGCGCAACTTCGCGGCGCGGGTGCTCGGAGTGCTCGGCACGATCAGCATCGGTTTTCTGCTCTACACCCTGATCACCTCCAACCCCTTCGTGCGGCTCGATCCGCCCTGGGCCGACGGCATGGGCCTCAATCCCATCCTGCAGGACCCGGGGCTCGCCGCGCACCCCCCGGTGCTCTACACCGGCTACGTCGGGCTCGCCGTGGCGTTCGCGTTCGCCGGGGCGGCGTTGCTCGAAGGGCGGCTCGATCGCGAGTGGGCCCGCTGGACGCGCCCCTGGGCGACCACGGCCTGGGCGTTCCTTACCTGCGGCATCACCCTCGGCAGCTGGTGGGCGTACTACACGCTCGGCTGGGGCGGGTTCTGGTTCTGGGATCCGGTCGAGAACGCCTCGTTCATGCCCTGGCTGATGGGCACCGCGCTCATCCACTCGCTCGCCGTGACCGAGAAGCGTGGCCTGTTCAAGAGCTGGACGCTGCTGCTGGCGGTGCTCGGGTTCTCGTTGAGCCTGATCGGCACCTTCCTGGTGCGCTCCGGGGTGCTGATCTCGGTGCACTCGTTCGTGGCGAGTCCCGGGCGCGGGGAGTTCATCCTCACCTTCCTCGTGATCATGATCGGCGCGGCGCTCGCGCTCTATGCCTGGCGCGCTCCGCAGATGCAGTCCGAGGCGGGCTTCGAGCTGAGCGCGCGCGAGTCGTTCTTGCTGTTCAACAACATCCTGCTGGTGACCGCCTGCGGCACCATCTTCGCCGGCGAGATGGCTCCGATCATCTCCATCGCGCTGCACCTGGGCAAACTCTCGGTCGGCCCGCCGTATTTCAACCCCACCTTCCTCGTCTCGATGCTGCCGCTGCTGGTGCTGGTGCCGTTCGGGATGCACGCCCGCTGGAAGCGCGGCGGGCTCGGTGAGCGCGGTCGCACGCTCTCGATCGCGCTCGCGGCCGCCGCGCTCATCGGCTGTGCGGTGGCGTTCGGCGTGTTCACCGGCGCCGGCATCCTCTCCCCGGTGAGCATGACGCTCGGGGCGTGGATCATCCTCGCCTCGCTGATCGATCCGATCGACCGGCTGCGCCGGCGCATCGCGATCCCGCGCGCGGTGCTCGGCATGACGGTCGCGCACATCGGGCTCGGCGTGTTCGTCATCGCCATGACGGCAGTGCAGGGGTTCACGGCCGAACAGGACGTCGCGCTGACACGCGGCATGAGTGCCCGTGACGGCGGCTACACGTTCCAGTTCGAGCGCATCAAACCGCTGCACGGCCCGAACTACGGCGGCGCCGAGGCGAAGATCCTCGTCAGCCGCAACGGTAAGCCGGTGACCGTGATGTATCCGCAGAAGCGCACCTACTGGGTGCAGCACATGGTCACGACGCACTCGGCGATCGACATCAACGGCGGCAGCAACATCCTGGTCGCGCTCGGTCAGGATCTCGGCGATGGGCGCTGGAGCTTCCGCCTGCAGGTGCGCCCGCTGGTGCTGTACATCTGGATCGGTGCGCTGATCATGGCCGCCGGCGGACTGCTCGCCATCACCGACCGGCGCTACCGGCTCGCCGAGTCGCGCGAGACGGCCGCGGCCGGTCCGCTGCCGGCCGCAGGGACCGGCTCATGATGCGCTACTTCGCGCCGCTCGCGATCTTTGCCGTCATCGTGGTGATCTTCGCCTTCGGCCTGCACCAGGCGCCGCGCAAGGACCTCGTGCCCTCGCCGCTGATCGGCAAGCCGGCGCCGAGCTTCACGCTGCCGAGCCTCGCCGACCCGACCCAGACGGTCAGCAACGCGGCGCTGCACGGTCACTGGTACCTGCTGAACGTCTGGGGCACCTGGTGCATCTCCTGCCGCCTCGAGGCGCCGGAGCTGCTCGCGATCGCGCACACCGGGGTCGTGCCGGTGATTGGGCTCGACTGGAAGGACAGCCGTTCGGCCGCCATGCGCTACCTGGCGCAGCGCGGCAACCCGTATCAGCAGATCGCGTTCGATCCGGGCGGACTCGAAGCCATCCACTGGGGCGTGTACGGGGCGCCGGAGACCTTCATCGTCAACCCGCAGGGCATCATCGTGTACAAGTACATCGGCCCGATCACCCCGGGGGCCTGGACGCGGGACTTCCTGCCGCGGCTGCAAGCGGCGCAGACGGTGTCGGGCTCATGAGCCGCCGCGCGCCGCTCGGCGCTCTGATGTTGACTCTCCTGGCGCTGCTCGCCGCGCCGTTTGCGCACGCGATTGCGCCAACGCGCATGCCCACTGCGGCGCTCGAGGCGCGCTACGAGCGGCTGATCCACAACTTCCGCTGCATGCAGTGTCAGGACGAGTCGCTGGCGAACTCCCCGGTGAGCCTCGCGGCCGACATGCGCCGCCAGATCCGCCAGATGCTGCTCGCCGGAGACACCGATCAGCAGATCCGGCATTTCTTCGTGGCGCGCTACGGCTACTTCATCCTGTTCAAGCCGCCGTTCGTGCTGAAGACCGCCTGGCTGTGGCTCGCCCCGGGCGTGCTGCTGGCGATCGGCACGGTGAGCGCGCTGTGGGTCATCCGCCGGCGCGCCGCGCTCGTGGCGGGGGACGACGAGGACGAGTTTCTCGATGACGGCCTCACCGGGCCGCGGAAGCACCCCTGATGATCGTATTCATTCTGCTCGCGACGCTGCTCACGGCACTGGCCGTCGGGCTGGTGTTGATTCCGCTGATCCGACCGCTGCGCACCCAGCACGCGCCGGCGCCCTGGGCGGCGGTGGCCTCGTGCGTGCTGCTCGCCGGCGGCTCGGCCGCGCTGTACCTGCACTTCAGCACTTGGTCGTGGCGCCTCAATCCCGGCGTCGACTCGCCCCAGAGCCCGATCGAGCAACTGATCGGGCAGGTCGAGGCCCATCCGCACGATCTGACCGCGTGGTTGAAGCTCGGCAAGTCCTACGTGGTGCTGCAGGAGTATCCGCTCGCGGTGCGCGCCTTCCGCCATGCCGATCAGGTGGCCGGCGGACGCAGTGCGCCGGCGCTGATCGGGGAAGCCGAGGCGATGATCCTCATCCACGATGCGACGCTCGACGGGCCGGCCGGGCAGCTGATCGAGCGGGCGCTGGTGCTCGAGCCGAATTCCCCCAAGGCCCTGTTCTTCGGGGCGGCCGAGGCGATGCGCCGCGGCGACCTCACCCTGGCGCGCTCGCGCTTCACGAAGCTCCTCGCGATGCAGCCGCCGCCGGACGTACAGCTCGTTCTGAAGCGGGAGATTGCCGCGATCGATGCCAAGATGGCCTCGAAAAAGCCAAAATCTCCGGCAAAAGTGGTCCGATCATCCCCGGGCTGAGCGGACCCGCCTTCGCGGGCGGGACCGTTGCAGGAACCGAATCGGCTCTGGGGTGGTCTTATGTTGAGCGGCGGCGGTGCCGCCGCGGGTTCCTCGGAACCCGTTTCTGAGTTCCCACCGAAGGAGAGCGCTCATGATTCAGCCAGCTCATGAGGGATCGCAGGTCCAGAAGGGCACCAGTGGACGCGGGTTCGCGTCCATGAGTCAGGAACGTCAGCGGCAAATAGCCAGTATGGGTGGCAAGGCCGTACCGGACGGAAAGCGCAGCTTCTCGCAGAACCGGCGTCTTGCTGCCGAAGCGGGCCGCAAAGGCGGGCAGAGCGTTCCGGATGCGAAGCGCAGCTTCTCGCAGAACCGGCGTCTTGCTGCCGAAGCAGGCCGCAAGGGCGGGCAAAGCGTTCCGGACGAGAAGCGCAGCTTCTCGCAGAACCGCCAGCTCGCCGCCGAAGCCGGCCGCAAGGGCGGACAGGCGAGCCACGCGGTGCATCACGACTGACGGGCGGCGGCGATCCTTCGGGGCCGCCGCGCGCCGTCTGGGAACAGCGTCCTCGGACTGATCTGTCCGAGGACGGTCGTAGCGTGCACCCGTCAGCGAACCGAGCGCGCCGCGTACACGATCCCGTTCGGTCCCCGAGGCGGACCTCGCGGTGGATCGCCTTGCACCGTGACTCCTTGTTCCGGCACGAGGGCGGCGGCAGCTGTCACGGCACTGTCACACATCGTCACTACCCTGCGGCGCGCTGTCGCACAACTGCAATGAAGAGTGACCGATGCGTGCCCCTCGTCCGTTCACGCGGCTTGCCGCGTTCCTCGCCGCCCTCACCGTCCTTGCGCCGTTCGCGCAGGCACAACGCTCCCCGGCGCCGATCCGGCACGTCCTGCTGATCAGCGTCGACGGGCTGCACGAGGCGGATCTCGCCCGCTGCATCGGCGCCGGGACCTGTCCGCACCTCGCGGCGCTCGCCCGTCACGGCGTCACCTACACCGATGCGATGACCACGCGTCCGTCGGATTCATTTCCCGGGATGATCGCCCAGGTGACTGGCGGCACCCCGCGGGTCACCGGCGTCTACTACGACAATACCTTCGACCGGGCGCTGTACCCGGCCGGCTCACAGTGCCGCGGCCCGCGCGGCGCCGAAGTGCGCCTCACCGGCAAGCTCGATCTGGATGAGGCGCGCCTCGATGGGGGCAGCCCGGAGGGGCTCGCCGGCAACAGCGCTGCGGCCATCGACCCGCAGCGTCTGCCCGAGCGGCTGCACGACGGTCACTGTGCACCCCTCTGGCCGCACAACTATCTGCGCGTCAACACCGTGTTCGGCGTGCTGCATGCGCACGGTCTGCGCACCGCCTGGATTGACAAGCACCCGGCCTACGACATCCTGAACGGACCGGGCCGACCCGAGGAGGGTCCCGGGCGCAATATCGAGGACTTCTATGCCCCCGAGGTCCATGCGCGGCTCACACGCGCCAACCTCGCCCTCACCGGTCCGGGCGGTGCGCGGCTGATCGATCCGCGGCACGCCTTTCAGGACTCGACCGCCGCAATCGAGCGCTACGACGCTCTGAAGGTGCGCGCGCTGATCCACGAAATCGACGGCTTCGATCACACCGGTACGCGCCGCCTCGGCACCCCGGCGCTGTTCGGCATGGACTTCCAGGCCGTCAACGTGGCACAGAAGCGTCCCTCGGGCGGCTATGTCGGCCCGGGCGCAGTCCCGAGCGCGAAACTCACGGCCGCAATCGCATTCGTCGACCGCTCGATCGGCCGGATGGTCGCTGCGCTGCGCCGCCGCGGGCTCGCGGACTCGACCGTGCTCATCGTGAGCGCCAAGAGCGGCAACACGCCCATGAACCGCGCGGCGGTGAAGATCATCTCCGACCGCGCGGTGCTGACGCCTGCGCTCGACAAGCTCGGCCCCGCGAACCGCTTTCACGTCGCCGACGACGTGCTGCTCGAGTGGCTGACGCCGGCCTACCGCGGGCGCGTCGCGCAGGTGATCCGGAGCCTCACCGCCCAGCAGGCCGCCGGCACCGACCTCGGCATCGGCACGTTCTACAGCGGCCCTGAGCTCGATGCGCTGTTCGGCAATCCGCGCACCGACGCGCGCGCCCCGGACTTCATCCTCGAGCCGCGCGCCGGGGTGATCTATGCCAACCACACCGGCAAGATCGCCGAGCACGGCGGGTTCCACCAGGACGACCGGCACGTGGCGCTGCTCGTGGCAAACCCTCGGCTCACGCCCCGCACCGTCCAGGGCGCGGTGCGCACCGTGCAGATCGCCCCGACGATCCTGCGGCTGCTCGGGCTGCGCCCGCGCCTGCTTCAGGCCGTGCGGCGCGAGGGCACCCGGCCGCTGCCGGCGCTGACGGAGCGCCGTTGACCGCTGCGCGGCAGCGTACTATCGTCGCTCGCGTGACTAGGGGAGCCCCGGCAGGGGGCTGAGAGGCCGACGGCGCCAGCAGGCGCGGCGTGGCGACCCTTCGAACCTGATCCAGTTCATGCTGGCGTAGGAAAGTTCTGCTCGAGCGCTTTCTCTCGGCGGTGTGGCTGGGTCTCCTGCGGTTTGATCCGCTCCAGGAGCCTCCACGATGAATGCCGTTCCCAAAGTCGTCGCCGACGCGCTGCCCGCCTCCCGCAAGATCCACGTGCAGGGCCACCTGTATCCGGATGTGCGCGTGCCGATGCGCCAGATCTCCCTGCACCCCTCGAGCGGTGAACCCCCGCTGACGGTCTACGACGCGTCAGGACCCTACACCGACCCGGCCGCACACATCGACATCGAGCGAGGTCTGCCGCGCCTGCGCGAGCCGTGGATCGTGGCGCGCGGGGACGTCGAGCGTTACGAGGGCCGCCAGGTGCGGCCCGAGGACAACGGCACCGGTGCGCCGAGCACCGGGGTCTTCGCCGCCGCCGTGCAGCCGCTGCGCGCCCGCGGCGGCCGGGCCGTGACGCAGCTCGCCTATGCGCGCGCCGGCATCATCACCCCGGAGATGGAGTTCATCGCCATCCGCGAGAACCTCGGGCGCGAGCGCGCCGCCGCCGCGGCGCGCGACGGCGAGGACTGGGGTGCGAGCATCCCTGATTACGTCACCCCGGAGTTCGTGCGCGCCGAGGTGGCCGCCGGACGGGCCATCATCCCGGCCAACATCAACCACCCGGAACTCGAGCCGATGATCATCGGGCGGAATTTCCTGGTGAAGATCAACGCCAACATCGGCAACTCCGCGGTGAGCTCCTCGATGGCCGAGGAGGTCGACAAGCTCGTCTGGGCGATCCGCTGGGGGGCCGACACGGTGATGGACCTCTCCACGGGACGCAACATCCACACCATCCGCGAGTGGATCCTGCGCAACGCCCCAGTGCCGATCGGCACGGTGCCGATCTACCAGGCGCTCGAGAAAGTCGGCGGGATCGCCGAGGCGCTCACCTGGGAGGTGTTCCGCGACACGCTGATCGAGCAGGCCGAGCAGGGCGTCGATTACTTCACCATCCATGCCGGGGTGCGCCTGGCGCACGTGCCGCTCACCGCGCGGCGCGTGACCGGCATCGTCTCGCGCGGCGGCTCGATCATGGCCAAGTGGTGCCTGGCGCACCACCGCGAGAGCTTCCTCTACGAGCACTTCGAGGAGATTTGCGCGATCTGTCGCGCCTACGACGTGAGCTTCTCGCTCGGCGACGGACTGCGCCCCGGTTCGATCGCCGATGCCAACGATGCGGCGCAGTTCGCCGAGCTCGAAACGCTCGGGGAGCTGACCCAGATCGCCTGGCGGCACGACTGTCAGGTCATGATCGAGGGCCCCGGCCACGTGCCGATGCACAAGATCAAGGCGAACATGGACAAGCAACTCGCGCACTGCGGCGAGGCGCCGTTCTACACGTTGGGGCCGCTCACCACCGACATCGCCCCCGGCTACGACCACATCACCTCGGCGATCGGCGCGGCCATGATCGGCTGGTACGGCACGGCCATGCTCTGCTACGTGACGCCGAAGGAGCACCTGGGGCTGCCGGACCGCGATGACGTCAAGACCGGCGTCATCACCTACAAGATCGCCGCACACGCGGCGGATCTGGCCAAGGGACACCCCGGCGCGCGCGAGCGCGATGACGCACTGTCGCGGGCGCGCTTCGATTTCCGCTGGGAGGATCAGTTCAACCTCTCGCTCGATCCGGACACCGCGTGTGCGTTCCACGACGAGACGATGCCGAAGGAGGCGCACAAGGTGGCGCACTTCTGCTCGATGTGCGGCCCGAAGTTCTGCTCCATGCGCATCTCCCAGGAGCTGCGCGCCGAGGCGCGCGAGCAGGGCATGCAGGAGATGGCCGAGAAGTTCCGCGCCGGCGGGGCTGAGCTGTACGTGCCGGCACCCAAGGAGGGTTGAGCCATGCACGCCACGGTGATCGGCGCCGGGGTCGCGGGACTCGCCTGCGCAGTGGAGCTCGCCGAGCGCGGCGCGAGCGTCGAGGTCCTCGAGCGCGCCGCGAGCCTCGAGCGGGCCGGCTGCTCCTGGTTCGCCGGCGGCATGCTCGCACCCTGGTGCGAGCGGGTGAGTTCCCCGGCGCACATCGTGGCGCTCGGCGATGAGGGCTTCGCGTGGTGGGCCGAGCGCTACCCGGCCATGGTGCGCCGCGGCACGCTGGTACTGGCGCACGCGCGCGATGCGGCGGAGCTGAAGCAGTTCGCGCGGCGCACCGAGCATTACGAGTGGCTCGATGCGGCCGGGATCGCCGCGCTCGAGCCGGACCTCGAGGAGCGGTTCGAGCAGGGGCTGTTCTTCCCGGAAGAGGCGTACATCGACCCGCGCGCCGCGCTCGCCGCCCTCGCCGAGCGGCTGACCGGACTCGGCGGCACGATCCGCTTCGGCACTGAGGCGCCGTCGGCCGCACCCGAGGCGGGACGGTGCGTCATCGACTGCACCGGACTCGGCGCTCGTGCGGTGCTCACCGACCTGCGCGGCGTCAAGGGCGAGATGCTGCACGTGCAGGCGCCGGACGTGACGCTGACGCGAACCATCCGCGTGCTGCATCCGCGCACGCCGGTGTACATCGTGCCGCGGGGCGAGGGCCGCTACATGATCGGCGCGACCATGATCGAGAGCGATCAGGCGAGCCGCATCTCGGCCCGCGCCATGCTCGAGCTGCTCGGGGCGGCCTATGCGCTGCACCCGGGGTTCGGTGAGGCGGAAATCGTGGAGCTCGGCACCGGCGTGCGCCCGGCGTTTCCGGACAACCTGCCGCGCCTGACCCGCCGCAACGGCACGCTGTACGTCAACGGCCTGTTCCGACACGGCTTTCTCGCCGCGCCGGCGCTGGCGCGCCGGGCCGCCGAGTTCGTGCTCGAGGGGCGCGAGGCGCCGGAGGTGATGCCGTGAACATCGAGGTCAATGGCGAGCGGCGCGAGGTGCGCGCCGGGGATCTCGCCGCGGCGCTCGAGGAGCTCGGCTTCGCCGACGCGGTGCTCGCCACGGCGGTGAACGGGGCGTTCGTGCCGGCGGGCGAGCGCGCCGCGGCGATGCTCGCCGAGGGCGACCGGTTGGAAATTCTTGCGCCCATGCAAGGAGGGTGAATGCTCACATTCTATGACGTGCCGGTGCGCTCGCGGCTCCTGCTCGGCACTGCCCGCTATCCTTCGCCTGCGATCCTCGCCGAGGCGGTGCGCTCGAGCGGCACCGAAGTGGTGACCGTCTCGTTGCGCCGCGAGGCCGCCGGGGAGCGTGCCGGCCAGGCATTCTGGTCACTGGTGCGCGAACTCGGCGTGCGCGTGCTGCCCAACACCGCCGGCTGCCATACCGTGAAGGAAGCCGTCACCACCGCGCACATGGCGCGCGAGGTGTTCGGCACCCGCTGGATCAAACTCGAGGTGATCGGCGAGGAGGATACGCTGCAGCCGGACGTGTTCGGACTCGTCGAGGCCACCCGCATCCTCTGCGCCGAGGGGTTCGAGGTGTTCCCGTACACCACGGAGGACCTCACCGTGGCCGAGCGGCTCACCGCGGCGGGCTGCCGGGTGCTGATGCCCTGGGGCTCGCCCATCGGCTCCGGCCACGGCCTGAACAACCTGTTCGGCTTAAAGGCGCTGCGCGCGCGCTTCGCGCAGGTGCCGCTCATCGTCGATGCCGGCATCGGCGTGCCGTCGCATGCCGCGCAGGCGCTCGAGCTCGGGTTCGATGCGGTGCTGATCAACACCGCGGTGTCGCAGGCCGCCGATCCGGCCCGCATGGCCGGCGCGTTCGCGCACGCGGTGAGCGCCGGCCGCGAGGCGTTTCTGGCCGGTCCGATGGAGCCGCGCGACATGGCGGTGCCGTCGAGCCCGGTGGTGGGCACGGCGCTGCTCAGCTGATGCTCGCGCGCGTCTATCCGGTCGTCGAGAGCGCCGAGTGGGTGGCGCGGCTGCTGCCCTGCGGGGTGCGGCTGATCCAGCTGCGCATCAAGGATCCGCAGGCCTCGCTGCGCGAGCAGATCCGCGCGGCGCGCGCCTTGTGTTCACGCGCCGGTGCACAGCTCGTGGTCAACGACTACTGGCAACTCGCGCTCGAGGAGGGGTGCGATTTCGTGCACCTCGGCCAGAGCGATCTCGACGGCGCGGACGTCCCGGCGCTGCGCCGCGCCGGCGTGCGCCTCGGCATCAGCACGCACGATGAGCAGGAGCTCGAACGCGCGCTCGCGCTCGAGCCGGACTACGTCGCCCTCGGGCCGATCTATCCGACGCTGCTGAAGGTGATGCCGTTCGCGCCTCAGGGGCTGAGCCGCATCGGGGACTGGAAGCGGCGCGTCGGATCGCGCCCGCTGGTGGCGATCGGCGGGCTGACGCTCGAGCGGCTGGCAGGGGTGTTCGCCGCGGGCGCGGATTCGGCCGCGGTGGTGAATGACATCGTGCGCAATGCGGACCCGGAGGCGCGCATGCGCGCGTGGGTCGCAGCGGGCGAGGCGGCGGCGTGAGCGAGCGTTACATCCGTCAGAGCGTGCTGGCGGAGGTCGGGGCGGCCGGCCAGGCGCGCCTCGCGGCCGCGCGCGTGCTCGTCGCCGGCGCCGGCGGTCTCGGCTGCGCCGTGTTGGAATACCTCTGTGCCGCGGGGGTGGGCCGGATCGAGGTTCTCGATCCGGATCGGGTGGAGCTGTCGAACCTGCACCGCCAACCGCTGTACCGCATGAGCGATCTCGGGGCGCCGAAGGCGACCGTCGCCGCCGCGAGCCTCGCGGCTCTGAACCCCGAGGTATCGATCCGCGGGGTCGTCGAGCGGCTCACGCCCCTCAATGCGTCCGAGTGGTGTGCCGGCGCCGATCTGGTGGTGGATGCCGCCGACAGTCTCGCGCTCACCTACATCCTCAGCGATGAATGTCAGCGCCGCCGGATACCGCTGGTGAGCGCCTCGGTGCTCGGGCTCGCCGGGTATGCCGGGGTGTTCTGCGGTGGCGCACCGAGCTACCGCGCGGTGTTTCCACAGATGCCGCAGAGCGCCGGGTCCTGCGCGCTGAACGGGGTGCTCGGCAGCGCCGTCGGGGTGCTCGGGACGCTGCAGGCGCATCTGACGCTCGCGCAGCTGCTGCAGCTCACCCCGCCGGTGCTCGGCCGGCTGGTCAGCGTCGATCTGGCCACGCTGCGCTTTGGCGGGTTTGATTTCTCCGCTGCGCGAGAACCGGCCGGACCGCAGCTGCGGTTCATCGCGCCCGAACAGGTGCTCGAGAGTGACGTGGTGATCGACCTGCGCAGTCTCGAGGAGGCCCCGGTCTCGGCCCTCGCACGGGCGCAGCGGCTCACGGTCGAACAGGTCCCCGAACAGTCGCTGCCCGAGGGCGTGCGTGTCGTGTTGTGTTGCCGCTCCGGGATCCGGGCCTGGCGGGCTGCGTGCAGTCTGCTGGCACGCGAGGCCCGCGACGTCGTGCTCGTCGCATTCGGAGCGTAGAGCATGGGCCCGCGTCCCGCCGTGCTCGTGATTGCCGGGTCGGACAGCAGCGGCGGGGCGGGTCTGGTGCGCGACGTGCAGACCCTGGAGAGCCAAGGGGCCGCTGCGTTGTGCGCCGTGACGGCCGTGACGGCGCAGACCGATGGGCGCGTGCTCGAGGTGTTTGCGGTCCCGCCGGAACAGGTGCGCGCCCAGATCGACGCGGCGTTTGCGACGCGCCCCATCGGGGCGGTGAAGATCGGCATGCTGGTTGGGCGCGCCACGCTCGAGGCGGTCGCGGACGCGCTGCAGCAAGCCCCTTCCGTTCCGGTCGTGCTGGATCCGGTGCTGCGCGCCTCCTCGGGCACCGCGCTGCTGGAGGATCCGGGGTTCGAGCGGTTGCGTGCACGACTGCTTCCGCTGACCACCGTGCTGACCCCCAATCTGCCCGAGGCGGCCGCGCTCTGCGCCGAGCCCTACGTCGAGGATGAGGCCGACGCGGCACGGCTGCTCGAGTGGGGCCGGCGGCTGCTGGGACAAGGACCGCACGCGGTGCTCATCAAGGGCGGCCATGCCTCGGGGGCCACGGCGGCGGATGTGCTCCTGCGCCCCGGGGTCGCGCCGGTGTGGCTGTCCGGGTCCCGACTGGCCGCGGGGCGGCGCGGGACGGGGTGCGCGCTCGCCTCGGCACTGGCCGCGGCACTCGCTGCGGGTGCGGAGGTCGAGACGGCCTGCCGGCGTGCGCGGGCGCACGTCCGGGCGCTGCTGGAGGCGGTGCAGGAACCCGCCGAACGGACCGCAGCGCTCGAGTAACGCCGGCGGTGCGGGGTGTCTTCGCTCGATCCGGCCCTGCTGCAGGCGTACCGCGAGACGCTGTACACGGTGCGCGAGCCGGCGCTGACGCTTCGGATCGGCGTCGCCTGCGAGCCGCTGCGTGCGCTGCATCAGCGCTTCGGGGTCGAGTGCAGCGCCTTCGTGAGCGCGTGCAATCCGTTCAGCCGGCCCCTCGATGCGGCGTGCAACGCCGCGCGCCATGCGGCCTTGCGGCGCGAGCTCACCGCAGCCGGATGGCCGTGCCTGGAGGGGTTCGGACGACATCCCGCCCTTGATTGGCCGGCCGAGGCCAGTCTACTCGTGCTCGGCCTGCCGCTTCAGGCGAGCCGAGTGCTCGGGCAGCACCACCAGCAGAATGCCCTCGTGTGGTGCGGCGCCGATGCGCTGCCAAAGCTGGTCCTGCTGCGCTGAGCCGGGCACGAGCGAGGGTTCGGCCGCAGGACTTGTGTGCGTACCGGCGCGGCCCCATATCATCGCCAGGGGCCGGCACGCGCCAGGTGCGTGCGGGTTCCGCTCCAGGACCTTTCGGGGTCCGCCATTGAGAAGCAACATGATGTCAACGCGATTTCGACTGCCGCTCGGGGTGTGCCTGGCGCTGATTTCGGGCGTAGCGCTCGCCGCCGACCCGAGTGTGCACCAGATCTACCTCGCGGCTCGTTCCGGCCACATCGCCCAGGCGCAGCAGATGGTCGCGCAGGTGCTGAAGGATCATCCCTCGAGCGCCAAGGCGCACTTCGTGGCCGCCGAGGTGCAGGCCCGGGCGGGGAATTTTGGTATCGCCCGCAGCCAGCTCGCCCAGGCCGAGGCGCTGGCGCCGGGATTACCGTTCGCCAACGCGGGGGCCGTGGCGCAGCTGCAGCGCGAACTGGGAGTGTCCAGTGGCCGTGCCAGCAGCGCGCGCGCCGGCCATTCGGGGCATCTGGGCTGGGCGCTGCTGCTGATCGGCGGGGTGCTCGTGGTCTGGATGATCGTGCGCCGGCGCATGGCCGCCGCGGCCGCCTACGGCAGCCCGTATACGGGCAGCATGTTG
>JAJZSQ010000062.1 GCA_021849615.1 Pseudomonadota bacterium | reverse complement strand
GCATGAAGGAGGCTGCCGAGCGCCTTGCCAAGCGCGCCGCTACCGCGTAATCATCCCGTGTCCGCCGCCCTCAGGTGGGGGATTTTGACCTGGCCACGGGTGGGGGATTTTGAAGTGGCCGCCGGGGTCGTACCCCATACCCAGCAGGTCGACTCCAGACCCTGCCGGGAGATTCCCAGCGTTGTCCTGCGTTGGGAGATTATTTGTTTCCGAACCCACGGAATGCAGGTTCTCCGGCAGCGACGTCATCAGTTGCTCGACGCTCTGGTACCCGGATTCCCGGATCTGGCGCGCCGTGATGCTGATGATCGGTTCAGACGGCGGCGGACCGCCGCTGATGTGGCTACCCGTCACGATCACTTGCTGCAGGATCGGCGGCGTTTCCGCGTTCTGGGGCCGTCGCGACGTCTTCGGCCTGCGTGCTGTCGGGCCTTCCTTGTCAATCACCGCCGGTCCGCCACCGGATTCGGTGCGCCGGTTCGCCTCGCCCCTTGCCATCGGGAAAATCTCGACGGTCCGATCCGTGACGGAGTACGTGAGGTGGGTCCCTTTCAGAAATGGGGCAATGAGTTCACGTGCGCTATATCGCCCCGACAGTCCCGGAACTGCGTGTTCCGTATGCTCGGCGCCGCGGAAGATGATCTGCAGGTGCGCCTGTCGTCCGAAGGCAAGCAGGGCCTGGCGCAGCCCTTCCGGTTGAATTTGAAATGCGGTGACGTGATCGAGAACGCCGGCGTGTGCTGGCGTTGCGAACGCCAGCGGGAGCGCACAGAGCGATGCGGCCACAAAGTGATGAAGCCGTGCATGAAGTCTGTTCGCGCGGCGATGAGTCAGGCTGTGAACATCAAACACCATGGAGTCCCCCGATCGTCACTGTTGTCTTGGGTCAAGAGACGGACAGTGACTCGGGAAGGGACCCCGCAGAGGATGGATCCTGCGAATGCCGACATCGCGGCCTTCAGAAACTGATACGTCGTGTGCGACGTCAGTTTAGGGCGCGTGACAAGCGTTATCCTGATGCGTAATCACAGACGCATTCAGTCGGACGCAGGCGCCACGGTTATTGCGGACGACAACAACGGGAAGAACCGGATTCAATCCATTGAGCCAGGCGGGAATGTGATGACTGAGAACCAGGGTGGTGAGATGAAGGCTCGCGGCCGCGGGGGACACCGAGATGGGCGAGCGCGAGTAGCGACTGAGGTTCTCCGCGATGACTCCGAGGGGTTCGTCCACGAACTCGAGACGGCCTCTCGTCCAACCGAGTGCCAGACGCGGACTGACGTGTCGGATCTTTCCGGCGATCCGTGCGCCGGCCACCAATCGCTCGCCGCGGCGCAGCCGGATCCGTTTCAGGACCACTCCCCCGAGACGGGGTCCGCGGGGCATGCCCGAGAGGGAGACTTCGACTTGGCCCTGGGTTACCGTGACTTCGGTGCGCCCGGATTCCCGATCGACCACGAAAGCCGTGCCGAGATCGCGGATGCGTTCCGCGCCTGCGGTGACCACAAACGGCCAGTGGCTCCGGTGGACGACGTCGAACCAGACTTCGCCGCGTTTCAGATCGAGCGCACGCCACTGCGCTGTGAAGGTGACCTCGAGCACCGTCCGTGCACCGAGGACCACCGTCGATCCGTCGCCGAGACGGACGCGCCGCGTCTGCCGGGCAGCCGTGCGGTAGATGGAGGGGGTGTCGGGGGCGTGCTCAGCCGTGATTGCAACGGGCTTCGGTCGAGCCTCCGAGCGTAAGAGGACGGCGCTCGCGGCGCACACGGCGAGGACGGCGCTGGCGAGCGTCCATCGCAGGGGCTGCCAGAGGCTCGGGGTACTCTGATGCGCGTGTGCCGCACTGATCCGTGCGACGGTCCGGGCATCTTCCAGCCCCTGGGCGTCTCGGTAGAGCTGCGCGCAGGCCGCATACACTCTGCGATTGTCGTCGTCGAGGAGCCAATGTCGCCACGCCTCCTGCTGCTGCGGCGTCAACGCATCGGCTGCGCATCGCAGCGCATGCCATTCGAGCGCCGCGAGCCAGCGATCCTCGTCAAATTCGTAGAGAAGCTCAGCGGGTCTCACGACGCAGCACTCCCGCTATCTCCATCGTCGAGCGATGCATGCAGATAGGCGAGCGCCCGCGCCACATAGATTTTGGCCATCCGGCCGCTGATGCCCATGGCCTGCCGGACCTCATCGAAGGGCAGCCCCTGAACGACGCGCAAGGTGAACGCTTCGAGACAACGCGGCGGCAAATGCCCGAGCGCCTGCTCGATGATTTCCAGACGCTGTCGGGCGTCGACCACCGCCTCGGCGGATGGCGCGAGCTGCTCGGCTTCGGTACGAACCGCTTGAACGAACCGCTCGCGCACGCCACGGCGGCGTCCGTGATCCGTCATGAGATTGAGTGCACAGCGCCACAAATAATTCGCCAATGAGACGATCGAACCCTGCCGTTCCACCGCGAGCACTTTGACGTACGCATCCTGGGCGATCTCTTTGGCGACCTCGACCGAACCGGTCCGCTGCGTCAGAAATCTGACGAGCGGCGCATGGTGCTGCCGAGCCACTTCTGCGAGCGCGGCAGATCGGTCTTCGAGCGGCGCACCCCCGGCGTCGACGCCTTCGCCGTTGGATTCGGAGGCCGCGTCCAGTGACGCCTCTGCGCTTCGTGCGTTCACGGCAGGTCCATTCGAGTGAGAAACGCATGAGCGGCCCGGGCGGGAAGCGTGCGGCACTCTCGCTCTGCGTGTTTTGTCGCCTGCACCACGTCCCCACCCCCTCGCGCGGATTCTTCCTGCATCCGCGAGACCGGCTCGCGGGACACCGGTGGCCGCGGTATGTTGTCCGCGTGCGACACTCCGGCATCATTCCGACACGATGTAGACTATAGTCCTCACTGCGGCCGAAGCGCCAACCCTTTCGTCTCGGATCGTCGTGTGTGTATTCTGTGGCGTGCATCAGGCGATGCGCGGACGCAACAGCGTGATCCATAACATCCGACTCGGACGAAGGATGTTGAGGCGTGCGCACGCGCTAAGATTCAGACGTCGACGCGGACGTCCCAATGTGGGATTGACTGACCAGGAGGGAGGGGCCCACCCAAGCGCCCCGCGCGGGGCCTCACGGACCCTGTCAGGCGCGTGACGGCGTTGCGCCGAGCATCGCGCGCAGACTCGCTCCCGTGGCCGGGGCCGCCGGGCCGACGATGACATGCAGGCAGTCGGGGGCAACCCAGGCGCTGCCGCGCAGCTCGAGGCGCTGCAGTGCCTCCGCATTCACACGGCCAGCATCGGTGAGCGCGATGCGCAGCCGCGACGATGCGGTCGCAACGTCCCGGACGTTCCCCGCACCGCCGAGCGCCGCGAGCAGACTCTGGATCTGCGCCGGCTCGAGGGCGGGTGCCGCCGGAATCCCGATCGCAGGGATCGGGGCGGAAGATGCCACAGGAGCGACGAGCGGCGCAGCCTCGGACGGCATGTTCTGCAGCGCCTCGCGCATCTCCCCGGCGATCTGCTCGGCCACCGGTCCGATGATGACCTGCAGCGCCGTCGGCGTCGGCCGCACCATGCCGACCGCCCCGAGCGCCTTCAGTGCCGCTTCGTTGACCGCACTCTGCGCGTGCACCGTCAGGCGCAGCCGCGTCGTGCAGGCATTGACCGACTCGAGATTCCCCGGACCGCCGAGCGCGGCAATATACGCTCGCGCGCGCTCGCCCCCGGCGGCGGCCGGGGCCACCGCGGCCGGCTGTGCCTCACTTTCGCGACCGGGCGTCTTCAGATCGAACTTCACGATTGAGTAGCGGAAGATGCCGTAATAGAGCCCGAAGTACACCGCGCCGATCGGCAGCAGCAGCAGCGGATGGGTGGCGTACTTGAAATTCAGGATGTAATCGAACAGCCCGGCGGAGAAGCCGAATCCGAGCCGCACGTCGAGCGCGTTCGTAATGATGAACGCCAGGCCCGTGAGCAGCGCGTGCACCAGGTACAGCCCCGGCGCGAGAAACATGAACGTGAACTCGACCGGCTCGGTGACGCCCGTCAGGAACGACGTGAGCGCGATCGACAGCAGCAGGCCGGCGACCGCCGGTCGTCGCTCCGGCCGGGCCGTGTGGTACATCGCCAGGCAGGCCGCCGGCAAGCCGAACATCATCACGGGGAAGAACCCGGCCATGAAGGCGCCGGCGTGCGGATCGCCGGCGAAGAAGCGGTTCATGTCGCCGGTGACGCCGTGGTAGTGCCCGACGATGAACCAGGCGAAGCTGTTGAGGATGTTGTGCAGGCCGGTGACGATGAGCAAGCGGTTGAGCACACCGTAGACGAACAGCCCCCACGGGCCCGAGGCGAGCACCGTGCGGCTGAGCGCGTCCATGCCGTGCTGGATGTGCTCGAGCTCCATGCCGAGCAGGATGGCGAGCGGCAGCGCGGCGAACCCAGTGATGATGGGCACGAAGCGCCGGCCGCCGAAGAACGCTAGGTAGCTCGGCAGTGTGAAATTGTGGAAGCGGTTGTAGAGCGCCCCGCCCATCAGACCGGAGACGATGCCCACCGGGACGGTGAGCTCGGCGAGCTGCTTGCGGGTGAAGGCCTCGATGACCAGCGCGTGCGCATGCGCCGGAACCCCGGCGAGCACCGCCGCAGGCGCCACCACGAATACAGCCGCGCCTTTGTTGATGACCAGATAGCCCACGACCGCCGCCATGCCGGCCGCACCGTGATTGTCGCGCGCCAATCCGATCGCCACACCCACCGCAAACAGCAGGCCGAGATTGGCGAAGATCGCCTGACCGGCGGCGGCCATGACCGGGATGTTCAGCAGATCGGGCTGGCCGAGCCGCAGCAGCAGGGCCGCGGCCGGCAGCACCGCGATCGGCAGCATCAGCGCGCCGCCGAGCTTCTGGAGAGAGGTGAGGATCTGTTTCATGGGGGCCATTCCATCACGGTTGCACGGACCGCAGCGCCGCGGCTGGCTCGCCGGCCGCCTCGTCCCACGCGGCACAGCGGGCGCGTACGGCCTCGGCCGAGTCCTGCGCGAGCGCGCTCGCGGCTCGCTCGCGGCACTGCTCGAGGGTGAGCGTTGCGAGCAGCGCCTTGACCTGCGGGATCACCGCCGGCACGCACGACAGCTCGTGTACGCCGAGTCCGACCAGGATCGGCACCGCCTGCGGATCGGACGCCAGTCCGCCGCACACGGCGGTGCGCCGCCCGCGGGCATGGGCCGCCTCGGCGGTACGCGCGATCAGGCGCAGCACGGCCGGATGCAGCCCATCGAGACGGGCGGCGAGCAGCGAGTGGCCGCGGTCCATCGCGAGGGTGTACTGGGTGAGATCGTTGGTGCCGATGGAAAAGAAGTCGACCTCGCGGGCGAGCGAGTCGACCATCAGTGCCGAGGCGGGCGTCTCGATCATGACGCCGAGCTCCACCGCGGCGGTGCGGCCGATGCGCCGGCAGGCGTCCTCGAGGTGTGCACGCACGATCCGGATCTCCGTCACGTCCGTGATCATCGGCAGGAGCAACCGGCATTGCCCGGGCGGCTCGACCGCGAGCACCGCGCGCAGCTGCTCATCGAGCAGCGCCTCGCGCCAGAGACTGGTACGGATACCGCGCAGGCCGAGCGCGGGGTTCTCCTCTGCCGGCAGCGGCAGGTAGGGGATCGGCTTGTCCCCCCCGATGTCGAGCGTGCGCACCGTCAGCGGCCGCCCCGCCAGCGCGGTCGCGATCCGTTGATACTCGGCGCGCTGCTCGGCCTCATCCGGCGCCGTCTGGCGCTCGAGAAACAGGAACTCGGTGCGCAGCAGCCCGCAGCCCTCGGCGCCATTGCGCACCGCGAGTTCCGCGTCCGCCAGCGAGCCGAGGTTGGCGAGGACTTCGATGCGGGTTCCGTCGGCGAGACGGCATTCCCGCTGCGCCGAGAGCCGCTCCCGGGCGCGCCGCTCGGCGGTCCGTGCAATCTGCCGGCGCGCCGCATCCAGGGTCGCGGCGCCCGGATCGACGAGCAACTCGCCGCGCTCGGCATCGAGCACCAGCGTCGTTCCTTCCCGGATGTGCTCGAGCGCCGCGCCGAGTGCCACCAGCGCGGGAATGCCCGCGGCAGCCGCCAGAATCGACACGTGCGAGGTAGCTCCGCCGGCGGCCAGACAGATGCCCGCGAGCGTACCGGTCTCGAGCCCCACGAGCTGCGAGGGCAACAGCTCGTGGGCGATCAGAATGGCCCCTGAGGCAACCGACGGCACCGCAGCGCTCTGCCCGGTGAGCACGAGCAACACCTGCTGCTCGAGATCGATCAGGTCGTCGGCCCGCTCGGCCATGCGACCATCCTCGAGCGCGCGCAGCGCCTCGATACTCTGGCGGATGACCGCCCGCCACGCGAACGCCGCGCTCTTGCCCTGCCCGATTAGCGCGAGCGCGCTCGAGTGCAGGGCCGGATCCTCGATCAGGGCCAGGTGCGCCGTGATGATTTCAGCGGCAGCGCCGCGCGTGCCGTCGAGCGAACGCTCCAGAGCCGCCTGCACCTGCGCGCAGGCGCGCCGCAGGGCGACGGCTTCGGCATCGATGCCGCTCCCGGGTTCCGCCACGGCGATCTCCTGCCGGCGCAGCACCGCCGCAGGGCCCACCGCCAAACCCCGACTCGCGACGACTCCGCGCAGCGCCCCGCCGGCCCCGACCGGCGCCTTCGACGCCGCCGAGGCTGGCGCTGCCGCGATGCGCGACACGGCCCGGTGTGCGTTCGGCTCGGGCTTCGAGAGCAGCCCCGCGAGGGCCTCCAGTGCGGCGGCCGCGTCGGCGCCACCGGCACGCAACTCGACCGCATCGTCCCGCCGCACCCCGAGCGTCATCAGTCCGGTGGCGCTGCGCGCATCGGCGCTGCGTCCCTGAAAATGCACCTGGACTTGCGCGCACAGACCCTTCAGCGCCGCGGCGGCCTGCGCCGCCGGACGCGCATGAATGCCATGCTCGAGTGCCACCCGCACGGATCGGGTCAGCGCAGCCTCCTCGTACCCTGCCGGCGCCTCGGCCACCACCGCCTGCGGCGCCGCCCATTCGAGCAGCAGATCGCCGACATTCACGGCGCAGTTTTGGATGCGCCGCGTCAGCTGCGGCGCGGGGCTGCCGAGCAGCAGCACCGGCGTGAGCAGGCTCGGCACGCGGCGCGTGAGCCGATCGAGGTCGAAGCGGATGAGCGGATCGCCCGAGCGAACCGCCTGACCGGCCGTGACGCAGGCTTCGAATCCCTCCCCCCCGAGTCCCACGGTATCGATCCCGATGTGCATCAGGATGTCCGTGCCGGTAGCGGTCCGCAGCGTGATGGCATGGCGCGTCGCAGGCAGCAGCGCGACCTGCCCGTCACAGGGCGCATAGAGCGTTCCCTCGAGCGGATCGATGGCCACCCCGTTGCCGAGCATCCGCCCGGCAAAGACCGGATCGGGCACCTCCTCGAGCGGGGCGCTCCAGCCTCGCAGCGGTGAGCGCAGCACCCGTTCACTCATGGCGTGGTGTGCTGCACATGCAGACCCCACACCAACGCCCGCAGCAGCGAGTCGCGCGCATCATCTTCTCCGAGCACCCAGATCATCACACCGCGCAGATGTTCGTGCCGCACGAACGCGGCCTTGATGCCGAGCGAGTGCGGATCATCGTAGGTGAAGAAAATATGCCGCCGCGCGTTGTACAGCCAGGGCGCCTCGGCCGTCACGCTCCAGTGGCGCACCCACGCCGGACTCTTGAGCATGCGCGCCGCAATGGTCTTCCACGGCGTCTCCGGAAAGCCGGCGGTGTACTTCGAGTACAGCCCCGCGCGCCGGGCGCTCACACCCTTGAAGCCGCGGCCGTAAAAGGCCATGCCGAGCAGGATCTTGTCCGCCGGAACCCCGTGCGCCTCGTAGTAACGCACCGCGCCGAGGAGATTGTCGCGCGCGCGCTCGGGCTGCGGTTGCGGATCGTGCGGATCGGCCCGCAGCGGCGTGTTGAATCCGCTCACCGGGCTGAAGATGGTGTTCATGTCATAGGTCATGACGTTGAACCAGTCGACCTC
This sequence comes from Pseudomonadota bacterium, assembly GCA_021849615.1. Taxonomy (GTDB): domain Bacteria; phylum Pseudomonadota; class Gammaproteobacteria; order Steroidobacterales; family Steroidobacteraceae; genus 13-2-20CM-66-19. The sequence continues at coordinate 7,636 of JAJZSQ010000062.1, read as the reverse complement.
CGGGGCGATCGCCGCCAGATCGTAACTGTCACTCACCAAGTAAGCCCCGCCTTTCTGCCAGGTACCGGCCGGCGTCGCGATGGTGAGCAGGTAGTGCCGGTGAGTCCTCGCACCGAGCGCATCGAGCTGCCGCCGCAGCGTGCGCACGAGCGCGGTGGCATCGGAGCGGTCCTGCGGGCGGGAGCGGTTCATGCCGCCATGGACCGGGAACTCCCAGTCCAGATCGATGCCGTCGAAGTGATCCTGCGCGATCATCCGCCGGATGCAGCTGCGCGCGAACGCCTCGCGCGATGCCGGGGTGAGCGCGATATCGGAGTATTCGGGGGCCTGGTCCCAGCCGCCGATCGACACCAGCAGCGTCAGCCCCGGGTGGTGCCGGCGCAACGCTCGAAGCGCAGCGGTGGCGTGCTGCTGTGTCGCACTCGGTCGCGCACAGCGGCCGGCTGCGTTCGGCTCCTCGAATGCATAGATGATGGTGTTAAGGTGCTGCACCGGAATGGCCGCGACCGGCATCCCGCCATCGTAGTAGGCCACGATCTGCGAACTCGCCGCCTGTGCCTGAGCCTCGCCGATGAGTCCGCTCAGCACGAGCATCATGAGCCCACACGCCCGCCAGGCGTACGCGCGAGCGCTCCACCAATTCCTTGGCCGCCGCGTCGATTGAGCCGCGTGCGACGTCAACATCTCTCTCGATTCACTCATCGTTGCCCCCCATATGATGTGCGCCCCGGCACTGCAATCAACCCCGAATGGGCCCGCGCCCTGCGGCTCGTACCGCCGGCAAGGCCGGCAACCGCCGCCGCCCGGTGACGGTTGCCGGCCCAACCGGGGTCCTCGCGACTGGGGGGAGATGTCGCGAGCGCCCCGGCGCCGGGACTGCAACGCTTCGGCCTCGGCGACGGGAGACCAGTTCGCACCCCACCGACCACTGTCGGGGCCGACGCGCGCGACGGGCAGCTCCGCCTGCCGAAGCAGCTCAAGAGACCGACGTTCGCACCCGAAACAGCACGAGCTGACCCGATGCCTCCGTTTGAAGTCCCCTTGCTTGATCAACTGCTTTCGCTCAGCGTGCCTGGCCGCGCACAGCCTCGCTGCGTCCATCGGCTCGGTTTGTTCGGATAATGATGAACCGCATGTATCTCACCCCCGCCGCAGCTGTCGCGCGTCACAATCACCAGCTCCGGCCCAGCACCGGCCCAGCGACTTGCTCGCCAACGTGAGCGTTTCGCCTGGACGCTCCGCATCCGCTGCATGAGCTGCCGGTCCAGCCACGCACTGGTACCTTTTAAGTGCCAGTGTAATACCATTAGGATCGAGAATCCACATCACGCGGTGCGCCGATCGATAAGCTTATTTTTACATTTTATTTCATATACTTAAATTTGCCCTGACCCAGTGAGGCTAATTATTGGTCCCTTATTGGTACTAGTTTTCCTTATGCCCACGCCCGGCAGTCCTCTCGGACTGAAACCGGCCCCGGTTCTGCTTCGCATCCCACGCAACCGCGAAGGGGCGTCTCACTCACACCGCGACCGCGCACTCCGGAGTCCATCAGCCGACTCCGGCAGCTTCCCTTCACGCGACCGGACTTCCCGAATGCGAAAGCCGGCGTGCGATCCGGCCGTAACGGGCACCCACGAACTGGCGATGCCGAGTGCTCGGAAGATCAAATTGAAACGCTGTCTGCCACCTCGCCCCGTCCAACTGCTCGACCTGTTTGCATTGCCGCCCATGACGCCCGCGAACGCTGCAGCGCTCGATGGCCGGCCCGCACCCCCATTGAGACCGATGCGCAGCAAGCATTCCCTCGGCGCAGCACGGCCCATGCCCGTGCAGTGCCGGTCGATGGCTGAGGATATGTCACGTGGAACGATCGGACCCCGCTCGAGAACAACTGCGCTACCCAGCCCGCTCGCTCACTCCGCACCGAGCGCGTCTGCCTGCCTCCGGGCGCGTCGGGCCAATCATCAGGACCGCGGAACGGGCCCCGCGAAGACCCATCGGTCCGTGACGTATAGGCAGGCTCGTGCAACCGATCGCCGCACTCGTCGCAGTGCGCCTCGACCCCGCGCACGGCATTTCGCGGATTCCAACTGCATGCCCCTGGTCGATTATGCATTGCGCCAACGTTTCCGCGCCGCACCGCTCTACGGTTCGGATCTGCATGCTCAAATTGCATAATGGTACTTGACTGGTATTATGTTTCGATCGGCTGCACCCCCGGGTAGACTCTTGATACTGTCTCAAACGATCGGCAGGCTGGATGAAGTCAGTACACAGCCGCTGTATCAGCAGTTGCAGCGCGCCCTACGTCAAGCCATCGAAACCCACGTCATCTCGCCCGAAGACGCACTTCCCCCTGAGCGCGACATCGCGCACGATTTGCACATTTCTCGCATCACCGTGCGCAAGGCCATCGATGGCCTGGTCAACGAGGGACTTTTGGTTCGCCGCCAGGGATCGGGGACCTTCGTCACTACGCGAGTGGAGAAGAACTTCTCCAAGCTCACGTCTTTTTCCGAGGATATGCGTGCCCGTGGTCGTTCGCCGCGCAGTGTATGGCTGAAAAAACTGGCAGGGAGCGTGACGCCCGAGGAAGCGCTGACCCTGCGTTCCAGTCCGGGAACGCCCGTGTTCAGATTTCATCGCATCCGATTCGCGGACGATTCGCCGATGTGCATCGAATACGCCACCGTGCTCGCCTCCTGCCTGCCGTCGCTCGATGCCGTGGAGTCCTCCCTGTACGAGGCACTTGAGCGCAGCGGCAACCGTCCGTTACGCGCGTTACAGCGGCTGCGCGCCGTACTGTTCACCGCCGAGCAGGCCAAATTGCTGCAGATCCACGAGAAAGATGCGGGGTTGCTCGTCGAGCGCGTCGGCTTCATGAAAGACGGCCACGCGGTCGAATTCACCCAATCGTACTTTCGTGGCGACATCTACGACTTCGTTGCCGAGCTCAGCGACCAATGACCCTCACGGGATGCACTATTGCCATACGCGCGCTGCTCAGGCGCGCAGCTGCTCGGTGGCGCCGACCGGGCATTCGGAGAGCGGCGCAGAGACTCAGCGAAGTGCGCGCAAAGAGCAGCGGCATGCCATCCAACCCAGCGTCGCTCATCGGCACACTCCGTTGGGTCGGCCTGCCACTGCGGTGGCAACGGACCGGCGAGCTCTAATGAGCAATGATCGCCGCATCGGACGCATTGTCATCGTCGGAGGCGGATCAGCCGGCTGGATGGCTGCAGCGACGCTCGCCGATGCACTGCGCGGCAGTTGTCACATCGAATTGATCGAGTCGTCCGTTATCGGCACGATCGGAGTCGGCGAGGCGACTATCCCGCCGATCAGGGCCTTCAATCAACAGCTCGGCCTTGATGAGAACGCGTTCCTCGCCTCTACGGCCGGCACCTTCAAACTCGGCATCGAATTCACGGGATGGACGCGGCCGGGCGAGCGGTATTTCCATCCCTTCGGACGGTTCGGGCCCGATCACGACGGCGTCGCATTCGAACAGTATTGGCTGCGTGAGCGGGCACGCGGTCACGAGGTGCCGATCGAGGAATACTCCATGTCATGCGCGGCAGCACAGGCCGGCCGCTTCGATCGTCCGCCGAACGATCCTCGCCAGGTGCTGTCCGGCCTCGTTTACGCCTACCACCTCGATGCCTCGCTCTACGCCAAATACCTGCGTCGCTATGCCGAGGCGCGCGGGGTGCGCCGCACCGACGGAAAGGTCGTCGACGTGCGGCTGCGCGGTGAGAATGGCTTCATTGAAGCCGTGACGCTTGAAGGGGGCCAGTCCCTCGAGGGAGACCTCTTCATCGACTGCTCGGGATTCCGCGGATTATTGCTAGGGGGCGCACTTGGCATCGAGCAGGAGGACTGGGGGCACTGGTTACCGTGCAATAGCGCCGTGACCGTGGGCAGCACCGCGGGCACGCAGTTGTCCCCCTACACCCAGTCGACGGCGCGCGCCGCGGGCTGGCAGTGGCGGATTCCGCTGCAGCAGCGCATCGGCAATGGCCACGTCTTTTGCAGCGAATACATGAGCGAAGACGAGGCTACGGCACTCCTGCTCGCTCACATCGATGGCGATCCCATTGGCGAGCCACGCTCGCTGCGCTTCTCCAGCGGATTGCGGCGGCAGCCCTGGACACGCAATTGCGTGGCCATCGGCCTATCGGCGGGCTTTCTCGAGCCGCTCGAATCGACCGCCCTGCATCTCGTTCATTCCGCGCTCACTCGGCTGCTTCTGCTGTTTCCGGATCTTGACTTCGAGCCGAAGCTGGCGGAGCAGTTCAACCGAGCGACGCGCGCAGAATACGAGTGGATTCGCGACTTCCTCATCCTGCACTACCACGCTCAACAGCGCGAGGAGCCAATGTGGCGCCGCACGCGCTCGATGCCGATTCCCGAAAGCTTGCGCGCGCGCATCGATCACTTCCGCCACAGCGGGCGCCCGATCGTCGACACCGCCGAGCTATTCCAGAAAAACAACTGGCTGGCGGTCTTCCTCGGTCAACAGGTCTGGCCACAGCGCTACCACCCGCTGGCCGAGGTTCGCGGCGGCGACATACCCCAATTTCTTGCCTGGGTGCGTACCGCCGTACGCGAGACTGCCCGCGCACTGCCCACACACCGGGAATACCTCCGGCGCCACTGTCGTGCAACGCTCTGACGGGCGAGCACGCGCCATTCCTCGGCCCACTTCGCAGCCATCCACCTGCGGCTACGCCGAGCCGAACAACTCCGGCATGTCCAGGCCCCGCGCTCGCGCAATCTTGAGGAACCGACACTCCCACTCTCCGGAGCGCGCATCGCCCTGGCGACGCAGCGCAGGAGGTGCCACGATCACCCCATCCCGCGGCACCTCGAGAAAATCGAGAACTCTGAGGACGGTTGCCTCATAGGAGGCGATCAACTCCTCGTAGGTGATGGGCAGCATCGAAACACGCTGAGCCAGAAAAAAGCAGGCCCATTCCATATCGAACCCGTTCACCGAGCGCAGATAGCGCACGATGGATTCGAAATCGAATTGCAGATCCGTATCGGCCCGTCGCCCACCCTGCGGAACGTCGCTCGAGCGCCAGATCTGGGTCCGTTCGGCTCGCATGTAGGAAATCGCCTGTGCCAGCTTATTCCTACGCCGCAACCAAATGTAGCGCGGCGCTGCACCGAGCTTCAGGGTCAGCAACTCATGGAGCGAGGCGTTCGGCGGCGCGGGCCTGAAAGAGGCGGACGCGCGTAGCTTCGCCATGAGCGCGGGGCCCTGCGGCCAGTGCAGCTTCAGCCCGAAGACGCCATTCGATCCGGTCCTCGCGGAGCGAACCTTGTCGAAATAATCGGCGTCCCGTTCGATGCCGAACGCGTCCCGCCACAAGCGATCAAGTGATTCGTGACCTTTGAAGAACTCCTCCGGCGAGCCCGCACGACCGGTGCTGCTGAGCGCTTCTGCGAGCAAGGTGCTGCCGGTCCGTGGCGCCGTGCAGATCAAATAACTCACCGCACCACTCGAACTCATGCGCTTGTTCCACGCCGATGCATCAGGGACGTTCCAGAGTCGACCATGTCCCGTACCGGATCCGCGTCACTCACTCGACCCTCGCTGGCGGTCCGCCCGCAGCTTGCCCGACAGGTACGCCCGCCAGCGCGCAAGGGCACGCGCAGCGGGCGCTCCCAGCACTCCGTGGCGATGCGCCGGAATGTGATCCAGCGCCCGTTCGGGATCCTCGAACACGAAGTGATCCAACAGCGCTCGCCACGCCCGCCGAGTCGGCGCGGGCAGGTGGCGCAGATTCAGGATCGCGAGCGTGAGGGCATCGAAGCCCGAGTCGGTCGCCGTTTCCACGCCGGGGTCTGAATTCCACCAATAGTTAACCAGAACATTGAAACGCTCGAGCGACTCAACGTGGTGCCACCACAGTGGCGGGATGAAAATTCCGTCCCCCGGCTCGAGCTCGGCGCTCACGGCCACCGCAAGCGCACGACGGAACCGAGGGAACCGCGCGAAATCGGGCTGATGCAGCGGCACGAGGCTCATGGGTGCGCCGGTGGGCGCAAAGTCGATCGGGCCGATGTACAGGTTCCCGATCTGCTCCGGCGGGAAGAGCGTGAAGCGGCGCCGGCCGCTCACCACACAGCCGATATTGTTCCATTCATCGAGATGCGTCGGCGTGGTGATTGCCGTACCCAGCCAGATCCTCGGTACGATCGACGCGTCGAGAAAGTTCAACCGGTTCTCGGCCATGAATCCTGGCAGGCAGGCGCTGACGAGCGCGCTCTGGACCGCCACCGCCGGAGCACGCTCGAAGTTCGCATACCGCAGCACCTGCTCCGCCACCGCGCCGAGCCCCAAGCGATTTCGAATGAAATTGAATCCCGTCATGTCAGCGTCGTAAAAGAGGCGCCCCTCGACCTCCGGTGGGGTCATGATTGCGTCGACCAATTGACCGTTGTCAAAGCGCCCCAGATAGCCGGCCATCGCGACGGGAGATTGACGCCCCGCGGCTACCGCTGGCCAACCGCGCACCAGCCCCCGGATGACTACCGGTTCTGCGGCGGCAATCATGTCGCGAAGCGCCTCGAGGTCGAGAGCATCGAGTTCGCGCAGGGGCTCACCGGGAAGATGAGGAAGGCCGGTGGAAGACATCATGACTTCCACCGACAGCAATGCGGGGGCGGGACGCCTGGACTCGGCGCACCCGGCCCCATCGCTCGGCACTGCTCTCGGGAATGTGCGGGGCCGTGCTCGAGGAGGTACTCGATCTGCGCCAGGCTCTCCGAGACGATGAACTTCACGGTATTCACGAACGAGCGGACCCGATGAATCCCCGCGCGAATCTCATCGAGTATGGCTCTGTCGGCGCCGATCGCGGCGCAATCACTGCTTGCGCCTGTATTTAGGACCAAGCTGGCCTCATAGGGAGCGACCGACCGACCTGCCCCCCCTGACGCGAACAAGGAGCCAGCCCGTCCGAATCGAGCGTCCCGGACACAAACGCCGTACCAAACGAATGCGTTCGCTCGCCCCGTGACCCGTCCCCACGCCTGGTGCACGATCTCAGTCATCCTCCGATTGTTTCGCAGGGACGGAGGCGGGTCAAACTCACAGTCGAAGCCAGCACGTTCGCCCCTCCCCCTGCGGCGGATGGTGCGCCGCAGCGGGATCGGAGAAACCCGGTCTGTGCCCCCTCACGGTCAATGCGCATGCGAGAACCAGAGGTATGGTGTCCCTGGGCCATAGTGCCGGTGAAGTGAGGACTACTGTGCGCCACACGCGGCACAGAGGCGCATCCCCGGGACATCGCGAAGCTGAACCACCAATCCAAGCCCTTGGGGCCGTCAGTGACTTGGCGGAATACGCTCGCTGCGGCGTATTGATCGCGTCGCCTGCGCAGCCCAGCGCTCCCCGGGACTGCGGGAGTCTCCGATCCGCTTGCGCGTCGCCCACCCCCGGGGCTCCGACGGCCCGCCGGCAGGATGCCGGCGGGCCGTCTGTCACCTCAGAGTACGAACCGGAAGTCCAGGAAATATTGCCGACCGTTCACGTAGAACGCCCGTGGTTGATCCTGATTCGACGCGTAGTACTTCAGTTCAGGATTGTTCAGATTTTGCCCGACCAGAGAGATGGAAAAAG
>JAJZSQ010000061.1 GCA_021849615.1 Pseudomonadota bacterium | reverse complement strand
TGAGTGCGCCACACGTCAGCCCGCGCCCGCCCCTCCCGGATGTGCGCCGCATGGCCCGGGACAGCCTGGCGGATGCGATCGCGCTGCTCGGAGCGCATCCGCTGTCCGATCGGGCCGTACACGGCGTGCGTAAGGATCTGAAGCGAGCCCGGGCGATGCTGCGCTTGATGCGCGCGGGCCTCGGGGAGCGTGAATACCACCAGCGCAATGCCGCGCTGCGGGATGCGGCCCGTGACCTCAGTGCGGCGCGGGACAGCAAAGTCCTGCTCGACACATTGCGCATCCTGCCGCGGCACCGGTCCATCTCGGATCTGCGCTCGCGCCTGCGCAAGGAACATACCCTGACGCGCAGCCGCCTGCGCGCGGAAGTGTCCTCTGTGAAGCGTGCGCGCAAGACGCTCCGCACCGTCAGGCGCGACTTGCCCGCCGCGCCGCAGATCCGCTGCGACTGGCCGGTCCTGCAGAGCGGCCTGCGGCGGGTGTATGCACGAGCACGCGCCGCGCTCGTGCTGGCTCGAACACACCCGACGGCCGAGAACCTGCACGAGCTGCGCAAGCAGACGAAATACCTCTGGCACCAATTGCAGGCGCTCATGCCGGTACGCGCGCGCCAGACGCCACCGTTGGTGGCTGCCGCACATCGTCTTTCCGATCTGCTGGGCGCCGAACACGACCTCGTCGCGCTGCGCGTTCGAGCGCTCGAGGCGCCCATGCGCAGCAGCGCTCGATCGTGGCTGCTTGAGCGCATCGACGCGCGCGGCGAGCAGATGCTCGATCAAGCGACGACGCTCGCGTCACAGCTCTATCACGATCCGCCCGCTGCGTTTTCAGCCCGCGTGCTGCATGACTCGGCGTGGCGTCGCAGCGTGCGACGCGCCTCTACTTCTTCTTGACCGGCCGCTGCCAACTGTCGATCGTGGTCTGCCGGGCCCGTGCGATCGTGAGTTTGTGTGCCGGCACTTCGCGCGTGACGGTCGATCCAGCGGCAATCGTGGCGCCCTCGCCCACTGTGATGGGCGCGACCAGCACACTGTTCGAACCGGTATGCGCGCGATCTGCAATGCGCGTACGGTGTTTGTTGGCGCCGTCGTAATTGGCGACGATGGTGCCGGCGCCGACGTTGACCTCGGCGCCGACTTCGGCATCACCGACGTAGGAGAGGTGATTGGCCTTCGACTCCGCGCCGAGCGTGGCGTTCTTGACCTCGACGAAATTGCCGATGTGTACGCCGTCACCGAGCGCCGTGGTGGGTCGGATGCGCGAGAATGGACCGATGCGCGCGCCGCAGCCGATCGTCGCGCCCTCAAGCACGCAATGCGCGAATAATTCCGTGTCGTCGCCGATCCGGCAGTTGCGCACGACGCAGCCGGGACCGATTTTCACATTGTTGCCGAGCATGACGTGTCCTTCCAGGACGACGTTGACGTCCAGAAATACATCCTGCCCATGCTCGACTACACCGCGCACATCCACACGCGCAGGATCAGCCAGCGTCACGCCTGCGCGCATGAGCGTCCTGGCCGCATTGCGGCGGCACACCGCCTCAAGCTCGGCCAGTTGTTCCCTGTCGTTGACGCCGAGCGCTTCGATCGGATCGGCGAGCATCACCGGCGTCACGGTGACCCCGGACCGCGCGGCGAGTCCGATGACGTCGGTCAGGTAATATTCGCCCTGCGCGTTGTCATTGCGCAGCGCCGAGAGCCACTGCTTCAGGAGACGGGCCGGCGCGGCCAGGACCCCGGTATTGCACTCCCCGATGCGCCGTTCCTTCGCCGTGGCGTCCTTGTGTTCGACGATGCGGGCGACCTGGCCGGCCGCATCGCGCACGATCCGCCCATAGCCGGTCGGGTCGGCCGGCTGCATGGTGAGGACCGCGAGCGCGCCCGTCGCCGCGACGTCCAGCAGTCCGGTGAGCGATGGCGCACGCAGCAGCGGCACGTCTCCGTACAGCACCAGCACTGTGGCGGCGTCTTCGAGCTCGGGAGCGGCCTGCTGCACCGCATGTCCGGTGCCGAGCTGTTGAGCCTGGTGCACCCAGCTCAGTCCGGCCTCGGGGAAGGCGGCACGGACCGCCTCCCCGCCGTGTCCGTAAACGATGTGAATGGCCGTCGTCGAGAGCGCCCGCGCAGTCTCGAGCACGTGGGCGAGCAGCGGCCGACCCGCCAGAGGTTGCAGCACCTTCGGCCAGCGCGATTTCATCCGCTTGCCTTCGCCGGCAGCCAGAATCACGACCGAAAGAGCCGCGCCCGGCGCGGCGGCACGCATGTTCATGCGGCGATTATCGCCCGGGACCGGCACGGTGCGCGATCAGCCGCGCACTTTGCGCAGTTTCGCGATCAGCTTCAGCTGGGCAGCGGCGCGGGCCAGTTCCGCGAGCGCCTCCGCCTGGCTGATGTGGCTGCTGCGGTCCTTCAGCGCCTCCTCGGCGCGCTGCTTCGCGGCGAGCGCTGCCGCCTCGTCGAGATCCTTGGCGCGCAGCGCGGTGTCGGCGAGCACCGTCACGCGGTGCGGCTGCACCTCGATCGCGCCCCCGCCGACGAAAAAGAACAGCTCCTCGCCCGCGGGTGTCTCGACCCGCACCTCGCCGGGCTTGAGCATCGAGAGCAGCGGCGCGTGGCGCGGCGCCACGCCGATGTCGCCCTGCGAGGCCGGCGCGAACACCATGGTCGCCAGTCCCGAGAAAATTTCACCCTCGGCGCTGACGACTTCGACCTGGATGGTATGCGGCTCGGCCATGACGGACTCTCCTACTGCAGCGTCTTGGCCTTGGCCACCGCCTCATCGATGGTGCCGACCATGTAGAACGCCTGCTCCGGCAGGTGATCGAACTCACCACTGATGATGCCCTTGAAGCCGCGGATGGTCTCGGCGAGCGGCACGGTCTTGCCGTCCTGACCGGTGAACACCTTGGCGACGTTGAACGGCTGCGAGAGGAAGCGCTGCACTTTGCGGGCGCGGTACACGGTCAGCTTGTCCTCCTCGGACAGCTCGTCCATGCCGAGGATCGCGATGATGTCCTGCAGCTCCTTGTAGCGCTGCAGCACCGCCTGCACGCCGCGCGCGACGTTGTAGTGCTCCTCGCCGACCACCAGCGGGTCGAGCTGACGGCTGGTCGACTCCAGCGGATCGACCGCCGGGTAGATGCCGAGGGTCGCGATCTGGCGCGACAGCGCCACGATCGCATCGAGGTGCGCGAACGTGGTCGCCGGCGACGGGTCGGTCATGTCGTCGGCCGGAACGTAGACTGCCTGGATGGAGGTGATCGAGCCGGTCTTGGTGGAGGTGATGCGCTCCTGCAGCGCGCCCATTTCCTCCGCCAGCGTCGGCTGGTAGCCCACCGCCGAGGGCATGCGCCCGAGCAGCGCCGAGACCTCGGTGCCGGCGAGCGTGTAGCGATAGATGTTATCGATGAACAGCAGCACGTCGCGGCCGCGGGTGCCGTCCGGGTGCTCCTCGTCGCGGAAATGCTCAGCCATGGTGAGCCCGGTGAGCGCCACGCGCAGACGATTGCCCGGCGGCTCGTTCATCTGGCCGTAGACCATCGCCACCTTGGAGTTGCTGAGCTCCTGCGCGTCGATGACGCCCGCCTCGATCATCTCGTGGTAGAAGTCGTTGCCTTCGCGGGTACGCTCACCCACGCCGGCGAACACGGACAGTCCGCTGTACTGCTTGGCGATGTTGTTGATCAGCTCGAGCATGTTGACGGTCTTGCCCACGCCGGCACCGCCGAACAGGCCGACCTTGCCGCCCTTGGCGAACGGCACCAGCAGGTCGATGACCTTGATGCCGGTGACCAGCAGATCCTGGCCGCCCGCCTGCTCTTCGAACGACGGCGGCGGCCGGTGGATCGGCAGGCTCTGCTCGGACGTGACCGGACCGCGGTTGTCCTGCGGTGCGCCGAGCACGTCCATGATGCGACCGAGGGTCGGTTTGCCAACCGGCACGGTGATCGGATTGCCAGTGGCGAGGACCGCGAGGCCGCGCTTGAGCCCTTCGGAAGGACCCATGGCGATCGTGCGGACGATGCCGTCGCCGAGCTCCTGCTGGACCTCGAGCGTCAGGTCGACGTCCTTGAGCTTCAGCGCCTCATAAATGCGCGGAATCCCGTCGCGCGGGAATTCCACGTCGATGACGGCACCGATGATCTGGGTGATCTTGCCTTCGGCCATGCTTGCCATGTGTTGTCTCTCTCAAACCGCGGCCGCGCCGCCCACGATCTCAGCCAATTCCTTGGTGATCGCGGCTTGACGGGCCTTGTTGTAGATCAGCTGCATTTCGTTAATGAGTTTGCCGGCGTTGTCCGTGGCCGCCTTCATGGCGACCATGCGTGCGGCCATTTCCGAGGCCACGTTTTCCACCGCCGCGCGATAAACCTGCGACTCGATGTAGCGCATCAGCAGCGCATCGAGGATCTGCGCCGCTTCCGGCTCGTAGATATAGTCCCAATGCTCCTGCAGATCCTCCGCTGGCGGCTCGGCCACCGGCAGAAGCTGCGTCACCACGGGACGCTGGGTCATCGTGTTGACGAATTCCGAACCGACCAGGAAGAGACGGTCGATGGTGCCGTCGCTGTACTCGTCCAGCATCACCTTGACGGTGCCGATCAGATCCTTGACGTGCGGCCGGTCACCCAGATGCGACACGTTGGCGACGATCGGCGTGTCCAGACGGCGGAAGAACGTCATGCCCTTCGCACCGATCAGACACAGTTTCACCGCCGCGCCCTTGTCCTGCCATTCGCGCATCAGCAACAGCGTCTGCTTGAAGACGTTGGCGTTGAGCGCTCCGGCGAGTCCGCGATCGGTCGAGACGACGATGATGCCGATCGCCCCGACCGTCGGCCGGTCCTGCAGGAACGGACTGTGGTAGTCCGGATTGGCAGCACTCAGGTTGGCGATGACGCTGCGCATTTTGTCCGCGTACGGGCGGGCCGCCCGCATGCGCTCCTGCGCGCGGCGCATCTTGCTGGTCGCCACCATCTGCATGGCGCGGGTGATCTTCTGAGTGCTTTTGACACTCGTGATCTTGGCGCGGATTTCCTTGGTGCCTGGCATCAGCAGTCTCGCTCAGCGTGTGCGGCTACGGGCGTCACCTTCAGTAGGTCCCGGTGGCGATGAAGTCCTCGACGCACTTCTTCAGTTCCGCCTCGTTTTCCTTGCTCAACTTCGGTTCACGGTTGATCCGCTCGAGCATCGCGGCGTAGTTCGAGTGGGCGAACGCCTGCAGCGCCGCCTCGAAAGCGACCACCTTCTTCAGATCCACCTTATCCATGTAGCCGCTGTTGACGGCGTAGATCGACAGCGCCATTTCCGCGACCGACATCGGTCCGTACTGCTTCTGCTTCATCATCTCGGTGACGCGCTGACCGCGTTCGAGCTGCTTGCGGGTCGTCTCGTCGAGGTCCGAGGCGAACTGCGAGAAGGCCGCCAGTTCGCGGAACTGCGCGAGTGCGAGGCGGATGCCGCCGCCGAGCTTCTTGATGATGTCGGTCTGCGCCGCGCCGCCGACGCGCGAGACGGAAATGCCGGCGTTCATGGCCGGACGCACGCCGGCGTTGAACAGGTCGGTCTCGAGGAAGATCTGCCCGTCGGTGATCGAGATGACGTTGGTCGGCACGAACGCGGTGACGTCGCCCGCCTGGGTTTCGATGATCGGCAGTCCGGTCAGCGAGCCGGTCTTGCCCTTCACCGCGCCGTTGGTCTGCATCTCGACGTACTGGTCGTTGACGCGCGCGCTGCGCTCGAGCAGGCGCGAGTGCAGGTAGAACACGTCGCCCGGGAACGCTTCGCGGCCCGGCGGTCGGCGCAGCAGCAGCGAGATCTGGCGGTACGCAACGGCCTGCTTGGACAGATCGTCGTAGACGATCAGCGCATCCTCGCCGTTATCCATGAAGTACTCGCCCATGGCGCAGCCGGAATATGCGGCGATGTACTGCATGGCGGCCGGTGCCGAGGCCGGCGCGGCAACCACCACGGTGTGCGCGAGCGCGCCGTGCTCTTCGAGCTTCTTCACCACGCCGGCGATGGTCGACTGCTTCTGGCCGATCGCGACGTAGATGCACTTAATCCCGGAGGACTTCTGGTTGATGATGGTGTCGACCGCGAGGGCCGTTTTGCCCGTCTGACGATCACCGATGATCAGCTCGCGCTGCCCACGGCCGACCGGCACCATCGAGTCGACGGCCTTGTAGCCGGTCTGCACCGGCTGGGTCACCGACTTGCGGTAGATCACGCCCGGTGCGACGCGCTCGATCGGCGCGGTGCGCTTGGCGTTGATCGGGCCGCGGCCATCGATCGGCTGGCCGAGCGCATCGACCACGCGGCCAAGCAGTTCCGGTCCCACCGGCACCTCGAGGATGCGTCCGGTCGTCTTGACCGTGTCGCCCTCGCGCAGGTGCTTGTAGTCGCCGAGCACCACCGCACCGACCGAGTCCTGCTCGAGGTTCAGCGCCAGGCCGAACACGTTGCCCGGATACTCGAGCATCTCGCCGTAGCGCGCGTCGGCGAGACCGTGGATGCGCGTGATGCCGTCGGTCACCGAGACGATGGTGCCGACATCGCGCGCCTCGGTCGCGGACTTGAAGTTCTCGATCCGCTGTTTGATCAGATCGCTGATTTCGGATGCCTTGATGGCCATAACAGTAGTTCCCCGGAAAATTCGCTTAGGCGGTCAGCTGGTGGGCGATGCGCTCGAGCTTGCTGCGCACCGACCCGTCAATGACCAGATCGCCGGCACGCACCGTGGCGCCGCCGAGCAGGCCCGGATCGAGTTCGCAGCGCAATTGCACCCGCCGGCGCAGGCGGCGCTCGAGCGCCCCGGCGAGCGAGCGCTGCTGCGGCTCAGAAAGCGGCGCGGCCGAGGTGAGCGTGACCTCGATGGTGCCTTCGGCCTCAGCCTTCAGCTCATCGAAGCGCGCCGCAACCTCCGGCAGACACTCGAGCCGGCGGTTGTCCGCCAGCGTGCGGATGAAGTTGCGCCCGGCTTCGTCCAGATACGGCTCGGCGATCGAGGAGATCAGACCGGCGAGCTCCCCGGGCGTGACATGCGGGTTGTCAAGGAGCGCCGCGACGCGCGGGTCGAGGACCACGACCGCTGCGCGCCGCAGACCCTCGGACCACTCCCCGAGACGCCCGCCGCCAGCCTCAAAGGCAGCCTTGGCGTAGGGTCTGGCGATGGTGCTCTTGTCCGGCATCGGGTGCTCCGCCTACAGCTGTGCTGCGAATTCGCTGAGCAGCGCTTCGTGGGCGCGCGCATCGATTTCGCGGTCGAGCAGCTTAGCGGCGGCCGCGACGGCGATCGCCCCGACCTGCTGGCGCAGCTGCTCCTTGGCGCGGGCCGCGTCGAGTTCGATCTGCTCCTGTGCGGCGGCCACGAGGCGCTGGCCCTCGTGCGTGGCGGCGCTGCGGGCCTGATCGAGGATCTCGGTCGCGCTGCGCTGGGCCTGATCGACGATCACGCCGGCGCGCTCGCGCGCCTCGCGCAGGATCGACTCGGCGCTGGCGCGGGCCCGCTCGAGCTCCTCTTCGCCCTTGTCGGCTGCGGCCAGGCCCTGAGCGATCCGCCGCTCACGCTCCTGCATCGGGCCGAGAATCATCGGCCAGACGAATTTCATCGTGAACCAGATCAAGACGGCGAATACCGCCATCTGGATGACGAGCGTCAGATTGACGTGCACGTTCGCCTCCTTCCGAGGGGTGCGCTAGCAGAGTTCCGCAATCGGCTCAATGCGCCACGACGTGCAGGGCATTGAGGAACGGGTTCGCGAAGGTGAAGAACAGCGCGAAGCCGATGCCGATCATCGCGACCGCGTCGAGCAGGCCGGCGACCAGGAACATCTTCACCTGCAGCGCAGGCATCAGTTCGGGCTGGCGGGCCGAGCCTTCGATGAAGCGGCCGCCGAGAATGCCGAAGCCGATGGCGGTGCCGAGGGCGCCCATGCCGAAAATGATGCCCACGGCCAGCACGGTCATGGCTTGGATCAGTGCAACGTTATGCATTCAAGTCTCCTCGAGGATCAATGGGTCGAAAAAAAGGGAATCGTTCAGTGATGTTCGTGCGCCATCGCCAGATACACGATGGTGAGCACCATGAAGATGAACGCCTGGATGGTGATGATCAGCAGATGGAACACACCCCAGACGAACGTCAGCAGCGCCTGCAGGAGCATCAGCCCCCAGCCCGAGACGCTCGCCAGTCCCGCGTAGCCATGTTCGAGCGTCAGCAGCGCGAGCAGCACGAAGATCATCTCGCCGGCGAAGATGTTGCCGAACAGTCGCAGCGCGAGTGATACCGGACGGGCAATCAGCGTCACCGATTCGAGTATGAAATTCACCGGCACGAACAGCGCCTGCACGAGTTTGTTCTTGCTGCTGAACGGATGCAGGGTCAGCTCGCCGAGAAAGCCGAGCGGGCCTTTCACCTTGATGCTGTAGAAAATCATCAGGACGAAGACCGTCAGCGACAGCCCGAACACACCGTTCAGATCGGTGCTCGGCACGACTTTCAGGTGCGCCAGGCCGACCGTCTTGGCCAGATCCGGCAGCAGGTCGACCGGCACCAGGTCCATGAAGTTGAACAGGTACACCCAGCAGAAGATGGTGAGCGCGAGTGGCGCGATCAGGCGGTTGGTGCCGTGGTAGACGTCGCGCACCTGCGCATCGACCCACTCGACGATCATTTCCACGAAGCTCTGGAAGCCGCGCGGAGCGCTTTTGACGCTGCCCGAGGCGCGGCGCGCGACCCAGTAGAAGCTGCCGGCGAACAAAACCGCGAGCAGCACGGAGAAAAACACCGTGTCGTAATCGATCACGGTGAAGTTCACCAGCGTCGTCTGCGGTTTGTTGGTCAGAAAGGTGAGGTGCTCGAGGATGTACCCACCGATCTGTGGCTTCGCTGCTGCCATGAACGTCAATCTCTCACTGTGTGCGTGGCGTCCGCCGTTGTCTTGCGCGGCGCCGGTTCGGCAATTCTCTGGTCGCGCGCGCGGTCACCCGGCCACAAGGCCGTCGCGAGCGCGATCCAGTACACGAAAAAAGTCGCAGCGAAGGCCGCGAACATCGCCAGTGGCGCGACCCTCGTCAGTCTAAAGGCCGCCATGAACAGCCCGACCACGACGACGAGCTTCAGCGCCTCGCCTCTGTAAAAGGCCCGCAGCGCCCCTTCGGGACCTGCGGCCTGCCGGCTGAACCCGGCCAGCGCCAGCACCAGGCTCGAGGCGGTTCCGATGCCTCCACCGAGCAGCGCGGAGAAAGCCGCCCGCTCTCCGGAGATCGCCCAGGCGAGCAATCCGGCCAGTACCGTTGCGGCCGCCTGGCCCAGCACGACGCCGAAAGCCAGCCGCCGCGCTTGGGGCAGGTCGATCACGATCACCGATGTCTCACTCGCGGGCGTACGCTGCGCGCCGGGTCGCTCCCGGCCCGCCGGCACATGATTCCGCCGGGCCGAAAAGCCGCGCGATTATATTGACCGGTCTGCAGGGAGTCCACTCCATCCGCAGCCGTTCTAAGCCTGTGAAAATGGTGTGAAATTTCCGCCGCGAAGGGTGCCGGATTCCGATCCGGGCGGCCATTGCGGAAGATCCTAATGGATATGGGCGAGGATCCCGTCCAGTTCGTCGAGAGTATTGTAGTTCACGGTCAGCGTACCTTTGCCGCCCGCGCCCGAGCGGATCGCGACCCGGGCGCCGAGTTTTTCCGAAAGCTGCTGCTCGAGCTGGCGCACGTTCGGATCGCTCCGCTGCCGCGCGCCCTCCGGGGGCGCCGGCGGGCGCAGCATGCGCCGCACGAGCGCTTCGGTCTCGCGCACCGAGAGGCCCTTGGCGAGCACTTCGGCGGCTGCCTGACGCTGCTCGCCGCGCTGGGCCAGGCCGAGCAGCGCCCGCGCGTGGCCCATCTCGATCTGGCGCCGTTCGATCAGCTCGCAGACCTCGGCGGGCAGCTCGAGCAGGCGCAGCAGGTTGCTGACCCCGGCACGAGAGCGCCCGACCGCCTCGGCGGCCTGAGCGTGGGTGAGCTCGAACTCGCTGATCAGGCGCTGCAGCGCGCGGGCTTCCTCGAGCGGATTGAGGTTTTCGCGCTGGATGTTCTCGATGAGCGCCACGGCGATCGCGGCTTCATCGGGAATGCGCCGCACGATGGCCGGGATGTCCTCGAGTCCGGCCAGCTGTGCGGCGCGCCAGCGCCGCTCCCCGGCAATGATCTCGTAGCGCAGCGGCGCCCCGGGGGCCGCCGCGAGCGGACGCACCACGATGGGCTGCACCACCCCCTGCGCCTTGATGGAACCGGCCAGCTCCTCGAGCGACTCCGGATGCATGTCGGTGCGCGGCTGGTACTTGCCGCGCTGCAGTACATCGAGCGGCAGGCGCGTCAGTTCATCCGCGACGGGAGGGGGCGCGGGGACGCCCGCCGGTGCCGCCGGTGCGCTGCGGGCGCCCGGCCCGAGCAGATCGGCCAGCCCCCGGCCGAGCGTCGGCTTCTTCTGCGTCACGGCGTCGCCTCCCCGTTCGCCGCCGCCAGTTCGTCGGCGGCCGGCGGCTCGGCCGCCCCCTCGGCGCGGCGGATCATTTCCCCGGCGAGCGCCAGATAGGCGAGCGCGCCGCGCGAGTCCTTGTCGTGGAACAGCACCGGCCGGCCGAAGGACGGCGCCTCGGCGAGCCGGATGTTGCGCGGAATGATGGTGCGGAACACCTTGTCGCCGAAGTGCATGATGAGCTGGGCGCTCACTTCGTTGGCCAGGTTATTGCGCGGGTCGAACATGGTTCGCAGGATGCCCTCGATGTCGAGCGACGGGTTCACCGCCGCGCGGATCTGCTCAATGGTACCGAGCAGCGCCGAGAGCCCCTCGAGGGCGTAGTACTCGCACTGCATCGGGATCAGAACGCTGTCGGCCGCCACCAAGGCGTTGACGGTGAGCATGTTCAACGCCGGCGGACAATCGATGAGAATGACGTCGTACGCCTCGCGCACCGGCGCGAGCGCCTGACGCAGCCGCGTCTCGCGCCCGACGGTCAGGCCGAGCAGCCGGACCTCGGCGGCGGTGAGGTCCTGGTTGGCCGGCAACAGCGCATAGCCGCCCTGCTCGACCGTGCGCAACGCGGCGGCGAGTTCGGCCTCTCCGAGCAGTACTTCGCAGGCGCTGCGTTCGAGCTGCGCCTTGTCGATGCCGCTGCCCATAGTGGCATTGCCCTGCGGATCAAGGTCGAGCAGCAGCACCCGCCGCCGGGTGGCCGCGAGCGAGGCGGCCAGGTTGACCGCGGTCGTGGTCTTGCCGACGCCGCCTTTCTGATTGGCGATCGCGATGACGCGTTTCATGAGGGCGACAGTGTACTTCACTGTCGCCCTGCTCCGGGGCCGGCGCGCACCGGCGCGCCTCAGGCGCTCCGGTGCACCTGCAGTCGTTCGCGCGCCATCTGGTCGGCCACCGTGCTGGTCGGCAGCGACTCGCCCCGGGCGCGCTCGAAAATCGCGGTCAGCCGCTCGGGAATCTTCTTGATGGCCGCGTGCACTGCCGCCTCGGTCGAGCCGCCGCGGTACTCATGGGCCACGTTGATGATGCCGCCGGCGTTGATGACGTAATCCGGCGCGTACAGGATGCCCGCCTTCATGAGCCGCTCGCCGTCGGATTCGCGCGCCAGCTGGTTGTTCGCCGCACCGGCGATGATCCGCGCGCGCAACCGCGGGATCGACTGCGCGCTCAGCACCGCGCCCAGCGCGCACGGGGCGATCACGTCGGCGTCCTGCTCGAGCAGGGTGTCGACCGGTACGATCGCCGCACCTAGTTCCTCGCGGACCCGCTCGGCGAGCTCGGCACGGGCATCGGCCACCTTCAGGCGAACCCCCTCGGCGGCCAGCAGCCGGCACAGCGGATGGCCGACGCCGCCGAGGCCCTGCACGGCGACCGTCAGACCCTCGAGCCCCCGGCCCAGCTGGAAGCGCACCGCGGCCTGGATACCAAGGAACACCCCGAGTGCCGTCTTCGGACCCGGATCCCCGCCCACCTCGCCCGAGGCGCGCTTCAAGCCGCTGACGAACCGCGTGACGCCGGCCACCTGCTCCATGTCCGCGGTGCTCGTGCCGACGTCCTCGGCGCTGATGTAGCGCCCGCCGAGCGCATCGACGAGCCGGCCGAACGCCTGGAACAGCGCCGGGGTCTTGTGCGCACGCGCATCGCCGATGATCACAGCCTTGCCGCCGCCGAGATCGAGCTCCGCCATGGCGTTCTTGTAGCTCATGCCGCGCGAGAGCCGCAGCGCGTCGGTCAGCGCCTCGTCGCTCGACGGATAGGCCCACATCCTGCAGCCGCCGGCGGCAGGGCCGAGCGCCGTGGAATGAATCGCGATGATGGCGCGCAGGCCCGTGGCGCGGTCGTGTCCGAACACGACCTGTTCGTGACCGTCGAAATCCGGCAGAGAGAAAAGATCCATGAGGGCTCCCAAGCGTCTCCGGGGCTGCACCCGGCCGGCGACACCTTACGCCCGACAGATGCACGGCGCGTCACAAAGCTTGCCCTTCGGGCCGCTCCGGTGAATGATTCATTCCATTATTCCGGGATTCAGTGAGATAATTTATGCAGACCGATCTCGACCGAAGCGACGTGCGCATCCTGGATCTGGTTCAGGAGCACGGCAACCTGTCGGCGGCAGAGCTGGCTGAACGGCTCGGCATGACCGCCTCGACCTGCTGGCGACGCATGAGCCGTCTGGAGGAAACCGGCGTGATCCGGCGGCGCGTGGCGCTGCTCGACCGAGAGAAGGTGGGCCTGAACGTCCTGGTGTTCTCCCAGGTCAAGCTCGCCGGACACGGCCGCGACGCGCTGCTGAAATTCGAGCAGGCCGTGCGCCAGCACCCGGAGATCCTCGAGTGCTACACGCTCATGGGCGAGACGGACTTCCTGCTGCGCATCGCCTGCCGCGACATCAAATCCTACGAGGCGTTCTTCCTCGATCACCTCTCGCGCTTCCCCGGCGTGCAGTCGGTGCACTCCTTCATCGCGCTGTCGGTCATCAAGGAGACCACTGCGCTGCCGCTCAGTGCCGGGCCGAAGGGGATCCCGCGCTGAGGATGACCAGACAGCGCTCCTCGGTCAGTCCCGGCACGCTGAGCGGCACGGTCTCGGCCTGCCACGGGTCGGGCAGTGCCTCGAGCTCCGCCTGCGGCCACTTTCCCTTCAGCGCCAGGATGCGTGTGCCGGGACCGCAGAGCGGCTCGACGGCGCGCACCAGCGCCGGCAGCGCCGCGAAGGCGCGCGCCATCACCGTGTCGAACGGGACCTCCGGACGCAGCGACTCGACGCGCGCCTGAAGGGCCTCCACGTTGACCAGTCCGAGCGCATGGGCGGCATGGGAGACGAAGCGGACCTTCTTGCCGTTCGAATCGATCAGACTGAAGCGCCGCTCGGGGTTGGCGAGCGCGAGGGGAAGCCCCGGGAACCCCGCGCCGGTACCGACATCGGCGATGCGGGCGCCGTGCAGATGACGGTGCACGGCCAGACTGTCGAGCAGGTGATGCGTTACCATATCGGCCGGTTCGGTGATCGCCGTCAGGTTGAAGCGGCGGTTCCAACGGGCCAATTCCTCCAGCAGCCGCAGCAGCCGCAGCGCATCGTGCTCCGTCAGCGCGACACCCAGCGCCGCAGCGGCGTGGATGAGCGGGCGGGTGGCGTGTTGGGCGTCGGACGCCCCGGACGTCGGCTGGGAAGAACTCATGGCTCGAGCGGCCTCGGACAGCCCCGATTGTGGCAGAGGCCCGGGCCGGGCGCTGAAAAAAATTTTCCGGCGGCGACGCCGGTCGAGGCTTCGAGGTGAGACTGCTGCTCGTGGAAGATGACACCATGATCGGCGAGGCGATCCGCGCCGGGCTGCGGCGCGAGGGGTTCGCCGTCGACTGGGTGCATGATGGGGAAACGGCCGAGCAGGTGCTCAAGAACGAGCCGTTCGACCTGCTGTTGCTTGACCTTGGCCTGCCGCGCCGCTCGGGACTGGCGGTGCTCTCGGCGCTGCGCGCCCGGGGCGATGCGCTGCCGGTGATCATCCTCACGGCGCGCGATGCCGTCTCGGACCGCGTGCAGGGCCTGGATGCCGGTGCCGACGACTATCTCGTCAAGCCATTCGACCTCAACGAACTCGCCGCGCGCATCCGCGCGCTGCTGCGGCGCAAATCCGGCCAGACCGCCCCGGCGATCGAGCATCTCGGCGTGACCCTCAACCCGGCGGCGCACACCGTGCAGCGCGGCGGGCAGGACGTGGCGCTCTCGCCGAAAGAGTTCGCACTGCTGCAGCTGCTGATGGAACGTCCCGGCACGCTGCTGCCGCGCGCCCGGATCGAGGCGCGACTCTACGGCTGGGGCGAGGAAGTGGAGAGCAACGCCGTGGAGGTCCATGTCCACGGCCTGCGCCGCAAGCTCGGCGCGGACTTCATCCTGACCGTACGCGGCGTCGGCTACCGGGTGCGGCCCGCATGACGCTGCGCTCGCTGCGGGCTCGACTGCTCGCCTGGCTGCTCGGCGGCATCGCGGTCGTCTGGTTGATCGGCGGGTTCGTCGTGTACCGCAACACGCTGAAGCAGGCCGACACCTTCTTCGACTACCACCTCGAGCAGATGGCGCTGCTGCTGCGCGACCAGCCGGTGGAGTATCTGCTGCCGCTCGAGATCCCCTCGCGCGTGGCCGAGTACGGCTTCGTGGTGCAGGTGTGGACCGCCAATGGCCGGCGCATCTGGGCGCCCCCGCACACCGTGCTGCCGAATTACACGGCGCTCGGGTTCTCCACGGTCAAGACCAGCGAGGGACGCTGGCGGGTCTTCGGCGTCGCCTCGCCCACCCGCGTGATCCAGGTCGCGCAGCTGATGCGCGTGCGCCGTCAGCAGGCCGTTCAACTGGTGCTGAAGACCCTCGAGCCGTTCATGCTGACGGTGCCGATTCTCGGCATCCTGGTCTGGTTCGCCGTCGGCCACGCGCTCGAGCCGCTGCAGCGGCTGGCCAGCTCGGTCAAGGCGCGGCGCGTCGCCGCGCTCGAACCGCTCGCGCACGAGCAACTGCCGGAAGAGGTGCAGCCGCTGGTGGCGGCGCTGAACGATCTGCTCGGGCGACTGTCCTCGGCGCTCGAGCGCGAGCGGTCCTTCCTGGCCGACGCGGCGCACGAGTTGCGCACGCCCCTCACCGCGCTGCATCTGCAGCTCGACGCCCTGGCCCGCGCCGGCACCGACCGCGAGCGCGCCGAGGCCATGGAGCGCCTCTCGGCCGGCGTGCAGCGCTCGATCCGCCTGGTCGAGCAGTTGCTCGCGCTCGCCCGCCAGGAGCCGCGCGCCGAGCCGGCGCGCGAGCCGATCGCGCTCGATGAGCTCACGCGCGACGTGGTCGCCGAGCTGGTGCCGCTCGCCGACGCCCGCCACATCGACCTCGGCATCGCCGAGGCACAACCGGTGCTGATCCACGGCGAGCGCGAAGCGATCGCGACGCTGGTGCGCAACCTGGTCGACAACGCGGTGCGCTACACGCCCGGCGGCGGACGCGTCGACGTCACGGTCCTCGGCAGCGGCGAGCCCGGCCGGGCCGTGTTGAAAGTCGCCGACAACGGTCCGGGAATCCCGCCCGAGGAGCGGGCCCGCGTCTTCGACCGCTTCTACCGCCAGCCGGGCGCGAATGCCCCGGGCAGCGGCCTCGGACTGGCCATCGTCAAGACGATCGCCGTGGCGCACGGGGCGCAGGTGGAACTCGGCGCCGGCGAGGACGGTCGCGGGC
>JAJZSQ010000209.1 GCA_021849615.1 Pseudomonadota bacterium | reverse complement strand
CGACATCCTGATGAAGGTCGAGACGCACAACCACCCGACGGCGATCTCGCCGTTTCCGGGCGCTGCGACCGGCTCCGGGGGCGAGATCCGCGACGAGGGCGCCACCGGGCGCGGCGCGAAGCCGAAGGCGGGACTGACCGGCTTTTCGGTCTCGAACCTGAGTCTTCCTGGCTATGAGCGCCCCTGGGAGCAGCCGTTCGGCCGGCCGGGACGCATCGCCTCGGCACTCGAGATCATGCTCGAGGCGCCGATCGGTGCCGCCTCATTCAACAACGAATTCGGCCGGCCGGCCCTCTGCGGCTATTTCCGTACGTTCGAGCTGCACTGCGCGGGCGATGCGCCGGGGCGCGTGCGCGGCTACCACAAGCCGATCATGCTCGCCGGCGGGCTCGGCAACGTGCGCCGAGCGCACGTGGAGAAGTGCGAGATCCCGCCGGGCGCGCAGCTGATCGTGCTCGGCGGTCCGGCGATGCTGATCGGCCTCGGCGGCGGGGCCGCCTCCTCGGTCGGCAGTGGTGCCTCGGACGCGGAGCTGGATTTCGCCTCCGTGCAGCGTGGCAATGCCGAGATCCAACGGCGCGCTCAGGAAGTGATCGACGGCTGTTGGGCGCGGGGCGCGGCGAACCCGATTCTGCTCATCCACGATGTGGGGGCGGGCGGACTGTCGAACGCCGTGCCCGAGGCCGTCGCGCACAGTCAGCGCGGGGCGCGGGTCGATCTGCGCGCCATTCCGAGCGCCGAGTCCGGCCTCTCGCCGCTCGAGCTGTGGTGCAACGAGGCGCAGGAGCGCTACGTGGTGCTCGTCACGGCCGAGGATCTGCCGGCGTTTCGCGCGATCGCCGAGCGCGAGCGCTGCCCGTTCGCCGTGATCGGCGAGCTCGATGATACCGGCCGGCTCACCGTGTCCGATCCGCTCCTCGGGGACGATCCGGTGGACATGCCGCTCGAGGTGCTGCTCGGCAAGCCGCCGCGCATGACGCGGGACGTCAAGAGCGTGGCGCCGCCGCGCACCCCGTTCGACACCACGGGACTCGAGGTGCGTGAGGCGTTGTATCGGGTGCTGCGTCTGCCCGCGGTCGCCGACAAGACCTTTCTCATCACCATCGGAGACCGCACGGTCGGCGGACTGATCAGCCGCGATCCGCTGGTTGGCCCCTGGCAGGTGCCGGTGAGCGACGTGGCGGTCACGCTGGCCGATCACGAAGGCGTGCGCGGCGAGGCGATGGCGATCGGCGAGCGCACGCCGGTGGCCGTGCTCGATGCGCCGGCCTCGGGACGCCTGGCGGTCGCCGAGGCCCTCACCAACATTCTGGCGGCCGACATCGAGCGGCTTGGCGATATCCGCCTCTCGGCGAATTGGATGGCCGCGTGCGGCGAGCCGGGCGAGGACGCGGCGCTCTACGAGACGGTCCGGGCCGTCGGCCGCGAGCTCTGTCCGGCCCTCGGCATCGCGATACCCGTCGGCAAGGACTCCCTCTCAATGCGCACGCGCTGGAGCGATGAGGGCCTCGAGAAGAGCGTCGTCGCGCCGGTCTCGCTCATCATCTCCGCGTTCGCGCCCGTCGGCGATGTGCGCAAGACGCTCACGCCGGCCTTGCGCACTGAGGCGCCGACGGCGCTGTGGCTGATCGACTTCGGTCGGCAGCGACTCGGCGGCTCGGCGCTCGCCCAGGTGTACGGGGCGATGGGCAGCGAACCGGCCGACCTCGATGATCCTCAGCGGCTGATTCAGCTCGCCGCCGCACTGGCCGAGCTGCGGCGCTCAGCGCTGGCGCTCGCCTATCACGACCGTTCCGACGGCGGACTGATCGTCACGCTGCTCGAGATGGCATTTGCGGGTCACTGTGGTCTGGACGTCGAACTGCCTGCCGAACGCGGTGAGCCGCTCGCGCAGCTGTTCGCCGAGGAGCCCGGTGTCGTGCTGCAGGTCGCGCAGCACGACGAGGATGCGCTGTGCGCGGTGCTCTCGCGCCACGGGCTGACCGAGTACGCCGTGCGGCTCGGCGCGCCGCAGCGCGCGATGCGCGTGCAGGTCCGTTGCGGCGGGCGAGTGCTGCTCGAGGAGTCCTGGCGGGACCTGCGCGCGGCGTGGTCGGAAACCTCTTGGCAGATGCGCCGGCTGCGCGATGACCCGCAGTGCGCCGACGAGGAATACGCCGCCCAGACCGACGAGCACGATCCGGGCCTCACCGTCGATCTGCGCTTTGATCCCGCGGAGGATATCGCCGCGCCGTACATCGGCGGCGCAGCCCGCCCGCGGCTCGCGGTGCTGCGCGAGCAGGGCGTGAACAGCCACAACGAGACGGCTGCGATCTTCGAGCGCGCGGGCTTTGCGCCCTACGACGTGCACATGACCGATCTGATCACCGGGCGGCATGCGCTGAAGAGCTTCGTCGGACTGGCGGCCTGCGGCGGGTTCTCCTACGGCGATGTGCTCGGTGCCGGGGAGGGCTGGGCGAAGTCGATTCTGTTCAACGAGAGCCTTCGCGAGCAGTTCCAGACGTTCTTCGAGCGCCGCGACACCTTCGCGCTCGGCGTGTGCAATGGCTGCCAGATGTTCGCCGCCTTGAAGAACATCATTCCGGGTACCGAGCACTGGCCGCGCTTCGTCACCAACCGCTCTGAGCAGTACGAATCGCGCCTGACGCTGGTCGAGGTGCTCGACTCCCCGTCGGTGCTGCTGGCGGGCATGGCCGGCTCGCTCCTGCCGATTGCCGTGGCGCACGGGGAAGGGCGGGCGGAATTCGCAAGCGCGGCGGCCGAGCAGGCCTGCCTGAAGAGCGGGCTGGTGGCGGTGCGCTACGTGGATCACCGCCGCAGGCCCGCGACGACCTATCCCTACAATCCCAACGGCTCCCCGGCCGGCATCGCTGCGCTGAGCA
>JAJZSQ010000060.1 GCA_021849615.1 Pseudomonadota bacterium | reverse complement strand
GGCCGCGGCGCGGCTGATCTCGGTGCCCCAGGATCAGGCGCTCGGGCGCACCCTCGGCGAGGTGGTGAACCTGATTGAGGACGGGGACCGGCGGCTGATCAGCGAGCCGATCCGCCAGGCGATCGGCAGTGGCATCGCCGTCAATCTCGGGCGCCGGGCACTGCTCGTGGCGCGCAACGATGGCAGCGAGCGCTCGATCGAGCTGTCGGCCTCCCCGATCCGCGCCCCGGGCGGGCGCTTGAGCGGGGCGCTGGTGCTGCTGCACGACGTCTCGGAACTGCGCGGCATCGCGCGCCAGATGTCCTACCAGGCGACCCATGATGCGCTCACCGGGCTGGTGAACCGCCCGGAGTTCGAGCGGCGGCTGCAGGAAGCGGCCGAGAGCGGGCACCGCGGCGACGGCCAGCACGTGCTGTGCTGCCTCGATCTGGACCGATTCAAGGTCGTCAACGACACCAGTGGCCACGTGGCCGGCGACGGGGTGCTGCGCGAAGTGGCGAAGGTGCTGCGCGATGCGGTGCGCGACAGCGATACGGTGGCGCGGCTCGGCGGTGACGAGTTCGGCCTGCTGCTGATCGGCTGCCCGCTCGAGAAGGCGCGCCAGATTGCCGACGATGTGTGCCGTGCCGTGGCCGATCATCGCTTCGTGTGGCGCGACAAGATCTTCAATCTCGGCGTTTCCGTCGGTCTGGTGGAGATTTCGCGCGAGAGCGGCGCGCCCGAGGAACTGCTGGTTGCGGCCGACTCGGCCTGTTACGTCGCGAAGAAGCGCGGTTCCGGACGCGTGGCAGTGTACTCGGCGCACGACGAGGCGCTCGCCCGTCACAGCGGGGAGATCCAGTGGCTGCAGCGGCTGCAGGCGTCGCTGCGTGAGAACAGCTTCCAGCTGTACCAGCAGCCCATCGTGCCGGCCTACGGCGATGATCCGGGCGGACCGGCGATGGAGGTGTTCGTACGGCTCAACGAGGGCGACGGCGAGAGCCTTTCTTCCTCGGAGTTCGTGCGTGCCGCGGAGCGTTACCGGCTGATGGGCATGGTGGACCGCTGGGTGGTGCAGACCACGCTCGCGGCACTCGGGCGCGGCGCGCTGCAGATCCCCTCGCGCCGCTGCGTGGCGATCAACGTGTCGGGGCAGACGCTCGGCGATCCGGACTTTCTCGAGTTCGTCGTCGAGTGCCTGGATGGCACCGGCGTGACGCCTTCGCAGGTGTGCTTCGAGTTGAGCGAGTCCTCGGTGGTGGCCAATCTCGAGCACGCCCGGCGCTTCGTCGGGGTGCTGCACGGCATGGGCTGCCGATTCGCGCTCGATGACTTCGGCTCCGGCGTCGGCTCGTTTTCCAACCTGCGCACCCTGCCGATGGATTACCTGAAGATCGACGGTTCGTTCATGCGCAACCTGGCGCGCGACTCGGTCAACCAGGCGATGGTCACGGCGATGATCGAGCTGGCGCGCAAGCTGAACTTCAAGGTGATCGCCGAGCAGGTCGAGGACAGCGCGGCGCTCGAGGTGGCCCGCCGCATGGGCATCGATTACATGCAGGGATACGCCATCGCGCGCCCGAAGCCGCTGCCGCTGGCGGCCTGAGCCGTCTCAGCGCGGCTGGAATCTGAGTGCCGCGCCGTTGATGCAGTAACGCTGTCCCGTCGGCTTCGGTCCGTCGGCAAACACGTGTCCGAGATGTCCACCGCAGCGCGCGCAGTGCACCTCGGTGCGTCGCATCAGCAGCCCGCGGTCCTCGCGCGTGCCGAGTGCATCCGGCAGCGGCGCGAAGAAGCTCGGCCAACCCGTGCCGCTTTCAAACTTCGTTTCCGAGGAAAACAACTCCTGGGCGCAGCCGGCGCAGACGAACACTCCGCTGCGGTGTTCGGAATTCAGATCGCTGGTGCCGGAGCGCTCAGTCCCGTGTTTGCGCAGGACCCGGTACTGTTCCGGAGTCAGCGTCCGTCGCCACTCCTCGTCGGTTTTATTCACTGGAAATTGTTCTGTGGATCGCACGGGTGGACCTCGGGCGCCGTATTATCTCGCACGCTCAACAGTAACAGTCTGTTACCGGTTCGTCGAGCATCGCGCGCCGCGGCGGCGACGTTGACGCAAATGCAACGAATCCCAGCGGTGCATTGCCGCTTGCGCATCAATCGGTTACCGCAGGTATCGTCGCGCTGAATCGGCATCTGTTGGCGCAGGCCCACATGGATGTCTCGCGCCGGCTGCTAATTGTCCGGTGCAACTTCGCGGTGACCGTGGTATGAAGAGCGTCCATTTCCATACGAGAACGAGCGGCAAGGACGCCCAGAGCCTATGCAGCTTGCCCGTCTATGGTGTGAACATCTCGCCGCAGGCTGTCCCAGCGAGCTCGCCGGAGTCGAGATCGCGGGCAGCGACGCGCGCGCTCTGGATGCAGAGATTTCCGCCTGCGTCAGTGCGCTGATCTGTCGCTCGATGACGGTCGATGAGCGCATCGAGCGGCGTCTGGCGGACATCCGTCAGGCGCTCATCGGCAAACAGGCGGAAGCCGATGCGCCGGTGGCGGCCTACTGCGAGCGGTTGAACCGGCTGGTGAGTGCAGTGCTCACCCAATCGCGCGCCGGCCAGGCCTGAGACGCCCCGCGAAGCGTGACTGCGGCCGCCGGCGGCGGCCGCAGTCACCGGGACTGCGCCTGTCTCAGAGCAGCGGGATCATCAGCAGCGCAACGATGTTGATGATCTTGATCAGCGGGTTGATCGCAGGACCCGCCGTATCCTTGTACGGATCACCGACCGTGTCGCCGGTCACCGCGGCCTTGTGTGCCTCGGAGCCCTTGCCGCCGAAGTTGCCTTCTTCGATGTACTTCTTGGCGTTGTCCCAGGCGCCGCCACCGGTCGTCATCGACACCGCGAGGAACAGTCCGGTGACGATGGTGCCGATCAGCAGTCCACCGAGCGCCTTGATGCCGGCCCCGGGGCCCATGAGGTAGTTCATCACCACCACCAGCACCACCGGCACCAGGATCGGCAGCAGCGAGGGAACGATCATCTCGCGGATCGCCGCGCGGGTCAGCAGGTCGACGGCGCGCGAGTAGTCGGGCTTGGCGCTGCCATCCATGATGCCCTTGATCTCGCGGAACTGCCGGCGCACCTCATTGACCACCGCACCGGCGGCGCGGCCGACCGCCTCCATCGCCAGCGCACCGAACAGGTACGGCACCAGGCCGCCGATGAACAGGCCGATGATGACCGCAGGATCGGACAGCGAGAAGGCGACCAGCTTGCCGGCGGCCTGCAGGTTGTGGGTGTAATCGGCGAACAGCACCAGCGCGGCGAGCGCGGCCGAGCCGATCGCATACCCCTTGGTGACCGCCTTGGTGGTGTTGCCGACCGCATCGAGCGGGTCGGTGATGTCGCGCACCTGCTTCGGCAGTCCGGCCATCTCGGCGATGCCGCCGGCGTTGTCGGTGATCGGTCCATAGGCATCCAGCGCGACGATCATGCCAGTCATCGAGAGCATCGCGGTGGCGGCAACGGCGATGCCGTAGAGGCCCACGCCATGGACTTCACCGAGCCGGTACGAGCCCCAGATTGCCAGGCACACGGCGATCACCGGCAGCGCGGTCGACTTCATCGACACGCCGAGGCCGGCGATGATGTTGGTGGCGTGTCCGGTCTGCGAGGCCGCCGCGACTTTGCGCACCGGGCTGTACTCGGTGGCCGTGTAGTACTCGGTGATCACGATCAGTGCGGCGGTGAGCGCCAGCCCGATCAGCGCGCAGCCGAACAGCGCCAGGCCCTCCTCGGGCATCAGCGCGTGGGTGATGAAGTAGAACCCGATCGCCGAGACGATGCCGGAGACCGCCACGCCCTTGTAGAGCGCGTTCATGATCTTGCCGCCTTCGCGCGTCGAGACGAAGAACGTGCCGATGATCGAGGAGACGATCGACATCGCCCCGAGCGCCAGCGGGTAGACGGCGGCGGTGAAGCCCGAGCCGTTGCCGTGCCCGCCGAACAGCAGCCCGCCGAGCAGCATGGTGGCGACGACCGTGACGGCGTACGTCTCGAACAGATCGGCCGCCATGCCCGCGCAGTCCCCGACGTTATCGCCGACGTTGTCGGCGATCACCGCGGGGTTGCGCGGATCGTCTTCCGGAATGCCCGCCTCGACCTTGCCGACCAGGTCCGCGCCGACATCCGCGCCCTTGGTGAAGATCCCGCCGCCGAGCCGGGCGAAGATCGAGATCAGCGAGCCGCCGAAGGCGAGGCCCACGAGGGCATGCAGTGCTTCGGCTTGGCCGATGATGTGGCGCAGGACGGCAAAATATCCGGCCACTCCGAGCAGGCCGAGCCCGACGACCAGCATGCCGGTGATCGAACCGCCGCGAAATGCCACGGCGAGCGCAGCATTCAGTCCGCGCGAGGCGGCCTCTGCGGTGCGCACGTTGGCGCGTACGGCGATGCTCATGCCGATGTAGCCGGCCGCGCCGGACAGCAGCGCGCCGATGGCGAAACCGCCTGCGGTCGGCCAGCCGAGGAAGAACCCGAGAATGAGGAAGACCACGATCCCGACCAGCAGGATGGTGCTGTACTGGCGCTTCAGGTACGCCTTGGCCCCGGCCTGCACGGCCGCGGCAATCTCCTGCATGCGGGCATTGCCCGCTGGCAGGCGCAGGATCGCCGTCGTCGAGATTGCGCCGTAGAGCACGGCGAGTACACCGGCGGCGATCGCCGCCCCAAGCCACATGTTCGGACTCATCAGTCGCTCTCCCCCTGGATTTCACTCCACAACGGCCGCGAAACATCGGACGCGGGCCGCCCGGCTCGCGGCAGCCGTGCAGCCGCAGGACTCGAGAACGGTCAGACTTTGAACGTCGATTTCAGCTTGCGGCGCACCGGAGCGCCTTTGATGCGCACGTAATCGGGCAGGCCGTCGCGGTACAGCGGGTAGGCCTCCCCGGCGATGAGCGGCTCGAGGTAGCGCCGGCAGGCGGCGGTGATGCCGAACCCGTCGGCGGTGATGAATTCACGCGGGACCTTCTTCTCCCGATTGGCGACTTCGCTGAGCGGCACGTGCCCGATCGTCCACTGGTAGGGCTTGGCGCGCTTGCGCACGATGGTGGGCATCACCGCGTTGGTCCCTTTGACGGCCAGTTCCACGGCGGCCTTGCCGACCGCATAGGCCTGCTCGACGTCGACCTTCGAGGCGATGTGCCGTGCGGCGCGCTGCAGGTAGTCCGCGACCGCCCAGTGATATTTGTGGCCGAGCCGCTCGCGGATCATGTTGGCGACCACGGGGGCCGCGCCGCCGAGCTGCGCGTGTCCGAATGCGTCGCGCGTGCCCGCCTCGGCAAGGAAGCGCCCGTCACTGTAGGCGGCCCCTTCCGAGACCACCACGACGCAGTACCCGTAGTCCTCGACGCACTGTTGGGCACGCGCGAGGAAGCGCTCGGGTTCGAACGGAATCTCCGGAAACAGGATGATGTGCGGCGCATCGCCCGGCTTGCGCCCGGCGAGCCCGCCGGCCGCGGCGATCCAGCCAGCATGCCGCCCCATGACCTCGAACACGAAGACCTTCGTCGAGGTGCGCGCCATGGAGGCCACGTCGAGCGCCGCCTCGCGGGTCGAGACGGCCACGTATTTCGCTGCTGAACCGAAGCCCGGGCAGCAGTCGGTGTGCGGCAGGTCGTTGTCCACGGTCTTCGGCACGCCCACGCAGGTGACCGGGTAGCCGAGCGACTCGCCGATCTGCGACACCTTCAGCGCGGTGTCCATCGAGTCATTGCCGCCGTTGTAGAAGAAGTAGCCGATGTCGTGCGCGCGGAACACTTCGATGAGCCGCTCGTACTCGGCGCGGTTCTGCTCGAGGCTCTTCAGCTTGAAGCGGGCCGATCCGAACGCGCCTCCCGGCGTGTGCTTCAGGGCGCGGATGGTCGCCGCGCTCTCGCGCCCGACGTCGATCAGGTCCTCGGTGAGCGCGCCGATGATGCCGTCGCGGCCCACGTAGACCTTGCCGATGTGCCGGCTGCGGCGCAGCGCCGTCTCGATCACCCCGCAGGCCGAGGCGTTGATGACGGCCGAAACCCCGCCCGACTGGGCATAGAACGCATTCTTTCTGCCGGTGTGCTTCATGGCATGCGCCCCCCCGGGGCGCGTGTTGTCGCGTCAGCGGCAAGGATAGCGCAGCGCGGCCCGCCTCGCCCGGGGGGACGACGGGGGCGAGTGACGTTTGACCGCCTTGCGGCGCCCCGGTATGGTGCAAGACCTTTCGTACTAAAATAGTCATACTCATGCGCATCGTCCTGTTGGGGGCTCCAGGCTCGGGCAAGGGCACGCAATCACAGCGGCTGGTGGAGCGGCATCACATTCCGCAGATCTCGACCGGGGATCTGCTGCGGGCGGCGGTCGCCAAAGGCACGGCGCTCGGACTTCAGGCCCAGGAGGCGATGGCCGCCGGCCGGCTGGTCGCCGATGAGATCGTGCTCGGTATGATCCGCGAGCGGCTGGGAGAAGCCGATACCCGCGAAGGGTTCATTCTCGACGGTTTTCCGCGCAATCTCGCCCAGGCGCGTGCGCTTGATGAGCTGCTGGGTGCGATCGGCCAGCCGCTCGATGCGGTGGTACAGCTGAACGCGGATTACGGGGAGCTGTCGCGCCGCATTGCCGGGCGGCGCACCTGCAGCGACTGCGGCCGGGTGGTCAACTTGCTCACCCTGCCGGCCGGTGCGCTCGAGCAGGAGCGCTGCCCGAAAACCGGCGAGGCGCACCGGCTCTTCCAGCGACCGGACGACAACGAGGCGACCGTCGCCGAGCGGCTGCGCGTGTACGACGAGCAGACCCGCCCGCTGGTCGATTATTTCCGCGGCCAGGGCCTGCTGCGCAGCATCGATGCCGAGGGCGACCTCGAGACGGTGTCGGTCCGGCTCGAGCAGGCGCTCGGCGGCTGAGCCGCCGAGGCTGCGGCGCGCTCAGAGCGAGGCGAGCAGCCGTTCCCCGAGGACCGCGCGGCGCCAGCCGCTGAGCAGCGGCCCGTCCTGGCGCCCGGCCGCGATCTGTTCCAGGTCGCGGCGCGTGGCCAGGACTTCCGGGCTCAGCGCGAGCTCGGCGGCCACGGCCTGGTGCACCGCACTCAGCTTCTTCAGTAACGCCGTCAGCTGCGGATCGGGCCGGGACCGCAGTACCTGCGGGGCCGGATCGGGGATATCGGCGGCGCGCACGGTCTCGAGCAGCTCCGCGCCGCTGCGCTCGAGCAGACCGGGCGGCATGCCCTCCAGGGCGGCGAGCTCGGCCCGAGTGCGTGGCACGCCCAGCACGATGTCGCGCAGGAGCCCATCGGCGAGGATCCAGCCGCGCGGCCGGTTGCGCTCGAGCGCCCGCCGCTCACGCCAGGCCGCCAGCGACTGAAGCAGGCGCTGGCGGCCCGGATCGAGTCCGCTCAACCCCTTCACACGCCGCCAGGCGGATTGCGGATCCACGCTGAGGGCGGCGGGATCCTCGAGCGCGGCGAGTTCCTCGGCGAGCCAGGGCAGCCGGCCGAGCCGCTCGAGGCGCTCCTCGAGCGCCGCTTTGAGCGCCAGCAGGTGGCGCACGTCATCGAGCGCGTATTCGATCTGCTCGGCGGTGAGCGGGCGGCGCGACCAGTCGGTGCGCGTCTGCCCCTTGGCGAGCTCGTGCCCGAGTGTCCGGCGCACCAGCTCCGCGTAGCCGATCTGGGCCGCCTCGCCGGCGAGCGCCGCGGCGATCTGGGTATCGAAGATCGGTCGGATGGGACCCACCGCTGGCAACAGCACCTCGAGGTCCTGCCGCGAGGCGTGCAGCACCTTCACCGCCGGCGGACCGGTGAGCGCGCTGGACAGTGCGCTCAGATCGCGCAGCGCCAGCGGATCGACGCAGGCGGCGTGATCCTCCCAGGACAGCTGCAGCAAGCACAGCTCGGCGTGGTAGGTGCGTTCGCGCAGGAACTCGGTGTCGATGCCGATGGCGTTTTGAGCGGTGAGGCGCGCGGCGATGTCGTTGATCGCCTCAGGTGTGGCAGCTGGGTGCAATGGCGTTCCGATCGGTACAATCCTTCACCATTATGCACGTTCACGTTCTTGGGGTTTGCGGCACGTTCATGGGCGGAGTCGCGGCGCTGGCGCGCGCCGCGGGCCATCGGGTCACCGGGTCCGATCAGAACGTGTACCCGCCGATGAGTACCCAGCTCGCCGCACTCGGCATCGAGCTGATCGAGGGATACGGGGCGCAGCAGCTCGACCTGCGGCCCGACGTGGTCGTGGTCGGCAACGTCATGCGCCGCGGCATCCCGGTCGTCGAGGCGCTGCTCGATCGAGGGCTGCCGTACGTCTCCGGTCCGGAGTGGCTGGCGCGCGAGCTGCTGCGCGAGCGCTGGGTGCTCGCCGTGGCCGGCACGCACGGCAAGACCACCACGACCTCGATGCTGAGCTGGATCCTCGCGCACGCCGGGCTCGAGCCGGGATTTCTGATCGGGGGCGTACCGGCCAACTTCTCGGTGAGCGCACGGCTCGGCGGCGGCACGTTCTTCGTCATCGAGGCGGACGAGTACGACACGGCTTTCTTCGACAAGCGTGCGAAGTTCGTCCATTACCGGCCGCGCACGGCGGTGCTGAACAATCTCGAGTACGACCACGCGGACATCTACCCCGACGTGGCCTCGATCCAGCGGCAGTTCCATCACTTGGTGCGCACCGTGCCGGGCAGCGGGCGAATCATCTGGAACGCGGCCGATGAGCACCTGAAGCAGACGCTCGCCATGGGCTCGTGGACCCCGCTCGAGGGGTTCTCGCGCAGCGCCGGCGCGCAGGTGCACTGGAGCGCCCGGGCGCTGAGCGCGGCGGGCGATTACTCGGCCTTCGAAGTGCTCGAGCGGGGCGAGCCGTGCGGCACGGTGCATTGGGATCTGATGGGCGCACACAACATGGAGAACGCGCTTGCGGCCCTGGCGGCGGCGCGCCATGCGGGCGTGCCGGTGCATGAATCGCTGGCGGCCCTCGAGTCGTTCCAGGGCGTTGCGCGCCGCATGCAGCTGCGCGGGCAAATCAACGGCGTGCGCGTCTACGATGACTTCGCGCATCATCCCACGGCCATCGCGACCACCGTCGATGGACTGCGGCGCAGAGTCGGGACGGCGCGGATCATTGCGGTGCTCGAGCCGCGCTCGAACACGATGCGCCTGGGTGTGCACCGTGATCAGCTCGCCGCGGCACTCGCCGGCGCCGACGAGGTGTGGCTCTACATTCCAACGGATCTCGGCTGGGACGCCACGCCGGTGCTGAGCGCGCTGCACGGCCGTTCGCACGGCCGTGGCGAGGTCAACGTGCTGGCGCGTGACCTGGCCGCCTCGGTCCACCCCGGCGACCACGTGCTCATCATGAGCAATGGCGGATTCGGCGGGCTGCACGAGAAGCTGCTCGCTGCACTCGCCGGCCACGCCCCGGCGCCTTAGGCGAGGCGCACCGCGTGCATCGCGCGGCGCGTGCGCGCGCGGTAGAAGCGCGCCAGGCCCCAGGCGAGCGGCACCGTCCAGAGCAGCACCAGCCAGCCGGTGAAGCCGTCGTGACGGCTGAGCAGAAACTGCAGCGGCGCGGCGCGGTTCGGCTGCGCGAGCCCGTGCACCACCAGCATCACCCACACCCAGCCGGCATGCAGACCCCAGCTCGCCGCGGTGTTGCCGGTGATCGAGCGCACCATGGCCAGCACCACGCCCACGGCCGTCAGGCAGAGGAACGCATCGGCGATGCCGAGCGGATGATCGAACGCGCGCAGCGTCCCGCCGAGCAGCGCCACGCCGCTCCACGGATTCACCGCGGCCGGGGGTATGTGGAAGACCCCGAGGAAGTGCGTCGCGGCGAAGATGATCGAGGTGAGCACGATGGCCGTGAGCGCGCCGGACTCGCGCGCGATGCCCGTGTACATCGCCCCGCGCAGGGCCGTCTCCTCGATCAGCCCGACGGCCAGTCCGCTCAGCAGCCGCTTGGCGATGAGCCCCGTGAGTGCCCCGGCGCCGTAGCGTGAGGCCTGCTGCCAGTCGAGCAGTCCGAGGGCTGCCATGCTGGCGACCACCGCGCACATGGTGAGTGCGCCGATCAGCAGCCCGAGCGCCAGTTCGCGTACATAGACCGGCCGTGGTGCGCCGAAGCCCAGACTTGCGCGATCGGCGAGGCGCAGCCGCCGCGCGATCAGCACGAAGCCGAGCAGAAAGCCGAGCATGCCGATGCGCTCGCCGATGCGGTGGAACGGAAAGCTGAAATGCGGATGCAGCAGCAGCCAGGCCGGATAGGTGAAGGCGGCCATGCAGGCCAGACTGAAGGCGATCAGCAGCAAGAACCAGGCGAATGTGCGCATCGGGCGGAAATCCTCGGTGACCGGCGCCGCACTGTACGGGCCGTGCGCCCCGTGAGGCAAATCTGACGCAACGCGCCGGCTGATGCGCTCGCGGGGTGTGTCGGCCTTCGCGACAATCGTGCCCGGTCTGATCCGCAGGAGCAGACCCATGCAGCCGTCGCGCGCCGTCGAGGTCCTGAACGCCCTGATCCACGGACTCGATCCGCTGAGCGGCGAGCCGCTGCCGGCCGGATCGGTGCTGCACCGCGCCGAGGTCCTGCGCGCGCTGCTCAGCGCGCACGACGCGCTGCAGCAGGCCTGCGCCCGCGCGCAGCGGCGCGCGCAGTTGCCGGACAACGTCGGGCGGCCCTGGAGCAAGGCGGAACAGGCCGAACTGCTCGCCGCGTACAAGGACGGTGAGACGCCGGTGGCACTCGCGGCAAAACACCGCCGTACGCTGCGCGCCATCGAGGCGCGCCTGGAGCGTCTCGGACTGCTGAGGCCCGAGCAACGTAAGACGCGCGGCGGGTTTTCTGGTGTGTCGGACGCGCCACCGGCGCGGCGTGCCGCGCGCGCACGTGCTCCGGCGGCGCGACGCACCCGTCGCGCCCGGCACTGAGTGGGGCGCAATGACGGGCGGCTTGACGCCGCGGGTCGCAGCGAAGTTAATCTCTGCGCAGCGCAGCGGCACCCCGGTCC
This sequence comes from Pseudomonadota bacterium, assembly GCA_021849615.1. Taxonomy (GTDB): domain Bacteria; phylum Pseudomonadota; class Gammaproteobacteria; order Steroidobacterales; family Steroidobacteraceae; genus 13-2-20CM-66-19. Next base: position 4,783 of record JAJZSQ010000060.1, on the reverse strand, counting down.
GCAGCGGATGGCCTCTCGGCCGCAGTTGCGGCACAGCACGGAGTACGCATGAGCAGATCGAATGGCGAGTGGCGGCGCGCACCGCGCTGCGACGCATGACGCGACGATGAGTTCGCTCGTCTTTTACGACCCGACCTGCGTACGCGCCTATGACAGCGATACGCTCGGTCGCGAAGCGATCGGAGGTACCGAGGCGAGTGTCGTGCGCATCGCCGATGCCCTCGGGGCGCGCGTCGCGCAGCACAATCGCACCGATCGAAATGGCCGCTATGAGCCGCCGCAGCGCGACCCGGCCGTCGGGTGTGTGGTCCTGGTGCGCGATTCGCGAGCGTTGCCGGACGTTCAACGACTCTATCCCAATGCGCGCGTCTTGCTCTGGGTCCACGACCGGATGCGGCCCGGCTCACGCCGCGCGCGCTGGCTCGCCTCGAGCGCCGATCTGCTGCGCGCACTCGAGGTGCAGATCATCTGCGTCTCCGACACGCAGCGCGCGTCGGTCGAGGCGACGTTGCGCTGGATGCGGGCCGCCGACTCGATCCGCGCCCGCACGATTTACAACCCCATCGATGCGGCACTGCAGCCGGACGGCGCGCCCGTCGATGCGCGCAAACTCGTATTTTTCTCCTCGCCCAACAAGGGCCTGAAGTACACGCTCGATGCCTTTCGCTACCTGCGCCGCAAAATGCCCGATCTGGAGCTCGTGGTCGGCAACCCCGGTTACAAGCAGGGCCGCTGGGCGCTCGAGGGCGTGCGCTACCTCGGTCCACAGCCGCAGGCGCGCATCCACGCCGAGGTGCGCACCGCACTGTGCACCTTCTTTCCCAACTTCGTGATTCCCGAGACGTTCGGTCTGGTGTTCGCCGAATCCAACGCGCTCGGCACCCCGGTGCTCACGCACGAGTGCGGTGCGGCGCGCGAAATTCTCGCCGATGAGCGCCAGATCCTGCCGGTGCGCGGTGCACAGCGCGCCTATGAGCATCTGTGCGGGCCGCTGCCGCCGCACTGGCGTGCCTGGCCGGCGCGCGTGGCCGGTGGGCTCGGGCTGTTCGAGGCGTATCTGGAGCGCATTCGCGCCTGGCGCGCCGGGGAGCGTCCCGTGACCGCCCCGGACCGACGCTTTCAGCTGACGGCCGTGGCCGAGCGCTGGCGAGCGATGCTCCTGCCCTGAGCGAGCCGAGGCCGTCGGCGCGGCACGCTATTTGTGTAATTGCTTACACTTCGCCGCGCCGGGGCGGGCACAATAATTGGTCTCGTTCCGGCCGCATCGCAGCGATGAGTGTGCATCCCGTTCAGCCCTTCGTCATCCGCCATGGCCGGGTCGGCGACATGATCATGCAAACCGCGCTGCTCTCAATGCTGCACCGGCGTTACGGGCTGCCGTGTCAGGTGGTCGGCGCCGGGCCGTGGAACTCGAGCGTGTTTCTCGGTCATCCCGACGTGGCGCACTGCTGGAGCCTGCCGCGGCATGCGCCGTTTCCCTTCACCCGCCAATGGCCGCATCTGGTGCGCGCGCTGCGCGCAAGCGCGCCGGGGCCGATCTATATTGCGGAATATCAATACCGGCAGCTGCCGCGCGTGAAGCGGCTGCTCGCCACGAGCGGCGTCGATCCGGACCGCTGTCTGTTCATCGACGAGGAACCGGGCGAGCGCGGCCACTGGGTCGACGCATTGCTGCGGCTCGGGGCGCGCACGCCGCCGGCACTCGAGGCGGCCGATTATCCGCTCCCGACCGACTCTCGCCGCTGTGCTCCGCGGCTCGCGGTGCTGGATTACGAGCGGCGCGAGCGCGATGCGTGGCTGGGCGCGCGCGGCTGGCTCGGCCGGCCGCTGGTGCTGCTGCAGCCCGGCAATCACCGCAGCATGAGTGCGCGCCGGCGCCGTCGCTGGCAGGACCGCGACGACAAGGCGTGGCCGGTCGGGCACTGGCGCGAGTTGGTGGTCCATATCCGCACGCGATTGCCCGAGGCGATCATCGTGCTGCGCGGGGCGAGCGCGGAGATCCCGATGCTCGAGGCGATGCGCGCGGCCATCGGCCTGCCGGACGTGCAGGTGGCGGGTCTGGAACTGCGGCCGCTGTTCGCACTCATCGAGGCGGCGCACAGCATGATTTCGGTGGATACCGGTCCGGCGCACGCAGCCGCGGCGCTGGGGTTGCCGGTCGTCGTGCTGTTCGGCATCTGCGGCCAGGGGGTGTGGCTGCCGCGCAGTCCGAGCGGCTCTGCGGTGATCGGTCTGGGTGGCCCGCCCCAGTACGAGCGCGCCGCCGAGATTCCGGTGCAGGCAGTCTTCGACGCTTGGTGTACGCTGCTCGGGGGGCGCGGGACGGCGCGCCGGGCCGCGCCGGCGGTGATGGCGGAATCCTGAGGACCGTGACGGGGCGCGCGGCGCGTCCGCACGATCCCGCGCGGCGCGATCCGGGGCCGTCACGGCCGAGGGGGCAGTGACGATGAAATTTCTGTTTGCGGATTCAACGACGCGCGGCTACGGCACCGAGCAGCACGGCGCGGCGCTCGCGATTGCGCTGGCGCGCCGCGGGCACACGGTGCGCTGCGTCGTGCGCGGCGGCAGCTCGGTCGAGGCGATCCTCTACCAGTCGGGAGTGCCCTGTGTCGCGGTGGCACCGGGCGTGGCGAGCAGTCTGCGCCTGGTGCTGCGCACCATCGCGCTGGCGCGGCGCGAACGGCCCGACTGGCTCGTCACGGGCGATGGGCGCTTCCATTCGGTGTTCATGGGACTGCGTCGATTGGCCCGTGCCCGGGTGGCCTTTTTCCGCCACTGGCCGGTGGTGCCCAAGAGCGGACGGACGCGCCGCATGCTGGCCTACCGCGCCGACCGCTTCATCCTGGTCTCCCGCTTCCACCGCGAGGAGTATCACCGTCAGGGCATGAACGTGGCGCGCGCCGCGGTGCTGTACAACCCGATCGATACCGACTTGTTCCATCCGAGCGCCGAGTGGCGTGCCCAGACCCGCGCCCGCCACGGGATCGGGGCATCGGACGTGCTCATCGGCTACGCCGGGCGCATGGTGCGGGAGAAGGGCATCTTCGCGATGTTCGAGGCGCTCGAGCCGGTGCTCTCGGAGTTCGAGCACGCACGCGTGCTGTGGGTCGGCGACGGACGGGACGTCGATGAGCTGCGCGCGCGCGTGGCCGGCTCGGCGCACGCAGCCCGCCACCGCTTCCTCGACTGGCAGCTTGACATGGCGCAGTTCTACCCGGCCTGCGACCTGATCGTCGTGCCCTCGGTGGGCGCTGAGACCTTCGGGCGGGTGTCGGTCGAGGCGCAGTCGGCTGCCGTGCCGGTCGTCGTGAGCGACGCCGGCGGGCTGCGCGAGACGCTGGTGCCGGGCGTGACCGGGCTCATCACGCCCGGCGGGGACAGCGGTGCGCTCGCGGCGGCCATCCGCGAACTGCTCGCCGACCGCGAGCGCCGCGAACGCATGGGCGCCGCCGGGCGCGCCTGGGTGTGCGCCAATTTCTCCTTCGCGCAGATTGCCCGGGATTTCGAGGCGCTGCTCGGCGAGGATGCCGCGGGCGAGCAGCGCCTCGCGGCGCCGGAGTGACCCGCGCCCCGCCGGTCAGAACCGGCGCGACACGTACAGCGTGTAGCTGTACGTGCTGGTGAACGAGTCGGGACCGGCGCCGCCCTGCGGGTCGGACGGCAGGTCGCGCACGCGGCCCGCATCGATCACATTGCGGAAATCCACGCCCAGGTCCCAGTTGGGCAGGAACTTGCGCCACTCCAAGCCCGCGCCGAGATACAGCCCGTAGGCCGGAGTGGCGAGCGAGTAGCGTGCCGCGCCCATGAATGCGTGGAAGGCGATCGGCCAGTTGAAGCGGTACCGGTAGTCGATCATGCGCAGGCCGAGCATGAGCCGGCCACTGATCGCGTCCGCATCGAGCGCCACGCCGATGTCCTGATGTTTGGAGATCCGTCGCAGCGCGCCGATCGTGAGGTCCGGACTGCCGGCCCAGCGGGTATAGAAGCGCTCCGTGCTCACCGGATTGACCAGCATGCGGTAGTAGTTCACGCCGGTCTGCACGAACAGCCAGTCGCCCTTGGGTCGCTCGCCCGCGAACGCCCCGGCGCCGGTGGAGTCCCCGTTGAACAGGGCCGAACCGTCGGTGAGCGTCCCTTCCAGACGCACGAAGTGCGCACCGAACACGTCGCTGCCCATCTGCAGCGCCGCGCCGAGCGCATACCCGTGCCACGGGCGCGTGTAGCGCAAGGAGCCCATGTACTCGTTGCGGTAGGGATAGGTGGCAATAGTAGTCTGCGCCTCGTTCGACAGCGAGCGTAGCCGCAGCTGCAGGTAGCCGCCGAACGGCGGCGTCCAGCCGATGCGCAGCATGTTGCTCTGGCCGCCGACCGGATCGGCGATCGTGGTCGGCGTGGCGAGCACGCGCTGATCGCCGAACCAGTTGCCGATGTTCGCCCCGTAGTTGGTGATGCCGTCGAGGTAACCGGTCTGCACCGGAGTCGCGGTGTGCACGTACCAGGTCGGTGCGAACGAATCGATCTCGTAGGTCAGGTCGAACGGGCCGATGTGGGGAAACTGGATGCCGAGGGAGAGGTCGGGCTTGCCGAGCAGGTAGTTCTTGCCGTCGGCGGTGTCGTTGCCGGCGTACTCGACGTAGACGGCGAAGGGCACGCGGCCGGGGAAGATGAATTCGCTGCTGACAGAGGCCTCCTGCTTGCCCACTACGTGCGTGCCGGCATTGAACCCGGTGCTCTGCGCCTTGCTGGGGTTGAAGAAGGCCTGCATGACGTCGCTGAAGGACAG